>NZ_JBFBJK010000021.1:0-179162 GCF_040686095.1 Streptomyces sp. NPDC086554 | reverse complement strand
TCCCGCGTTGTCGTCGGTTGCCAACGCTCCGCGTTGTCGCCCTCCTCCGCCTTGCAGCTGCACGCACCAGGGCCCGCTCGGCCCTGCTGAATCGGAACCCGGCGCCGAAGACCGGCCTGACCCATCGGACAGGCCCTAGTAGTCACAGCTCATGGCCGGGCTCCGGCGGAGGTGGCCGCATCCTGTGCGCGCAGGATTGGTCCGCGCGGCGGGCGCGGGTGCCGGCTCGAGAGTGACGATGGTGGAGTAGCGCTCCGTGCCGTTCTGCCGCATCACGACGCCGATGCGCGTGCGGCCGAGCGCGTCGTCGGGCAGCGGCTGTGCCTCGACCCAGCAGGGGGCGTCGAATTCGACATAGCGGGAGAAGCGGTTCTCCATGGCCACGGCCACCATGGCCCGCCGGTGGCACATGCCCTGGGCGGCCTGCCGGGCGGCTTCGAGGAGCAGCATTCCGGGAACGTGGTCCAGCGGGTGGTCGAAGAGTATGGGGTGGCGGTTGTCGACCCTCAGCTGCCAGCGGTCGGGGGCCTCGGAGGGCGAAAGGACGACGTCGCGGCAGGAGGTGCGGCCGAGCCGGGACGGCGGCACGGGCGAGGGCAGCGGCAGAACCGGCTCCAGCTGGGTCTCGCCGTGTCCGGCGCGCAGCCGCCGGTAGATCGCGGGGCTCTGAACGGTGAACCGGGTATGGGACGTTGCCAGCGGCAGCCCGCCGCGCACCGCATCGATCCGCAGGGTCAGAGCGGCGACCCGCGGGCCGCGGCGCACCTCCTCCAGGCAGGTGACGTGCAGATCGAGGGAGGCAGGCAGGTACTCGGCATGCAGCGCGTCGCGGGTCAGCGAGTAGTCGTAGGTGTCCCAGACCAGGTGGTGTCCCAGCGGCACGTCGTAGGCGACATGGGAGAGCAGCGGGAAGATCTGCCGGACCGTCTCGGTGAGCAGCAGCGGATCGTGGAGCGTGTGGCGCACGGCGTAGAAGGCGTGATCGGTGGGCCAGCGGGCCGTGACGGTGAAGGAGTCCTGCGCGGTGCGGCGCCAGCCCGTCAGAAGCACCTCGGAAGCCTGGTGCTTGTGGACGAGCTCGTTCGGTACGTGGGCGGAGCGGGGCGCAGGGGCCGTGGAAGCAGGCATGGGCGTCATGGCGTACTCCTGAAACGGTGTTGGGAAAGGGGCCATAGCGGTCGAGCACGGCACGGACGGCGGGGACGGCGCCTACGAGCTGCGACGGGCGGAGGCGGGCCAAGCCCAGGGGAACAGGCCGCGAAACGGCGCGGCGCTTGCATGGCCGGACAAGCCGGGTAGGCCGGGTAAGCCGGATACATGCCTCATGCGCCCTCCCCCCAGGCTCACTCGTAACGACGGCGCGTTGGTTCCAGACGGTGGACCGCGGCGACGATCATGGATAACATAAAGGGAGTTCTTTTTTTTGTCGAATGGTGAACCAAAACAGGGACGGTGGCTATGCCGCGACTCAAGCAGGACCGGGCGGTACGCACCCGTGAGGTGCTCCTCCGCGCGGCAGCAGAGGAGTTCGACGAGAAGGGCTACACCGGAGCCCTGGTCACCAGCATCCTGGCGCGCGCCGAACTCACGGCCGGAGCGATGTACTTCCACTTCAAGAACAAGGAAGCACTCGCCGTCGCGGTGATGAACGAGCAGCACCAGGCGATCGAGCCGCGCGTGACCTCGCGCGGGCTGCAGCGCCTCGTGGACATCACCCTGGTCTGGGCCCAGCGGCTGCCCGTCGACCCGATGCTGCGGGCGGGCGTACGGCTCGCCGTGGAGCAGGGCAGTTTCGGCATGCGGGACGCCACGACCTTCCTCAACTGGCAGGCCTCCATGCTCGATTGCCTGCGGGACGCCGAGCAGGACAGGGAGCTCATGCCCGGGGTCGACCCCGAGAGCGTCGCCGAGTTCGTGGTGGGCGCGTGTACGGGCGTGCAGCTGTACGCCCAACTGGTCAGCGGCCGCGAAGACCTCGGCGAGCGCACGGTGCGGATGTGGGAGCTGCTGCTGCCGGGCATCGCCGTTCCCACCGCCGCCCGCAACATCTCCCTGGACCCGGCACGGGCGGTCGGCAAGTGACAGTGCCCGCCTGGCCGGACACCACGCCGCGCGCGGCGAAGCCGCACGGCCTGCGCATCGTCATCACCGGAGCGAGCGGCACCATCGGGAGCCGGGTGGCCCGTCTCCTCGCGGCCACCCACCAGGTGCGCTCGCTGACCCGGAACCCGGACCGGGCCGCCCGCGCCGGGGTGGCGGGGCAGATCGTGGGCGCGGACCTCGCCGACCGCACCGGGCTGCGGCAGGCCATGGCAGGAGCGGACGCCCTCCTGCTGGTCACCTTCGATCCGGAGCGGGCCGTCCACGACGCGAGCGCCCTGGCCGCGGCGCGGGCAGGCGGGGTCCGGCACGTCGTCAAGCTCTCCGCGTCCGCGGTGGAGGACCCCGGCTCCCAGGACCTGATCACCGCCTGGCAGCGGCAGTGCGAGGAACAGCTCCTGGCAAGCGGCCTGTCCTGGACGCTGCTGCGCTCACGCGCCTATATGTCCAACAGCCTGTGGTGGGCCTCTTCGATCCGGCAGGAGGGTGTCGTGCGCGCGCTCGGCGGCGCCTCGCGCAACGCCTGCGTCGACCCGCAGGATGTGTCCCGGGCGGCCGCAGCGGCCCTCACCGGCCGGCAGCACGCCGGGCGCGCCTACAACCTGACCGGACCGCAGGCGCTCTCCGCCCGGGACCAGACCCGGCAGCTGGGCGAGGTGCTGCAACGGCCCCTTCGGTACGAGGAACTGACCGAGGAACAGGCCCTGCGGCGGTGGCTCGGCCGATTCCCCGAGCCGGTCGCCCGGGCGATGCTGACCCGAGCCCGACGGCAGGCCGACGGCGTCAAGACCGAGATGACCGACGGCGTGCGGCAGGCCACCGGCCGCGCTCCGGACACCTTCCCGGCCTGGGCCGCACGCCACGCGGCGGACTTTCGCTGAACATACCGTGGGGCAATCCCCACGCAACGCACCCAACCCCGGCCTGCGGCCGAGCGGGAGGAAAGACATGAGCGCCACGCAAGGCATGCTGGACGGCAAGACGGTAATGATCACGGGAGCCTCCAGCGGCATCGGCGCCGCGGCGGCCCGGCTGTTCGCCGGCGAAGGGGCGGCCGTCGTGCTGATGGCCCGCCGCGCGGACCGGCTGCACCGGCTCGTCGAGGAAATAGCCGACGCCGGGGGCACCGCGCACGCGGTGCCGGGCGACGTGGTCCGCGAAGAGGACGTGCGGCACGCCGTCGCCGCCGCGGTGGAACGGTTCGGCACCCTGGACGGCGCCTTCAACAACGCCGGCTGGGCCTCGGCGGGCACCGTGATCCATGAGACGGACACAGCGGTCTTCGACCGCACCATGGACGTGAACCTGCGTGGCGTGTGGAACTGCCTGCGCCACCAGATCCCCGCGATGCTCGAGACCGGTGGCGGATCCGTGGTGAACACCTCCAGCGTGGCCGGGGTCCAGGCCACCGGAGCCTCCGCCGCGTACGTCGCCGCCAAGCACGCCGTGCTCGGGCTGACCCGCTCGGCCGCGGCCGAGTACGGCCGACGCGGGATCAGGGTCAACGCCCTGGTGGTGGGCAGCACGCGCAGCGAGCTGATGGAAGAGGTGCTGTCCGGGACCCCGGCACTCGAGGAGAGCTTCGTGTCCCGGTCCGTCCAGAAGCGGATGGCCGATCCGGTGGAGGTCGCACAGGCCGCGGCCTGGCTGTGCAGCGACCGTGCGACGTTCGTCACCGGAACGGCCATGCCGGTGGACGGGGGCTGGACCGCGGCGTAAGCCTCCGCCCTAGGGCCTGTCCGATGGGTCAGGCCGGTCTTTGCGCCGGGTGCCGATTCAGCAGGGCCGAGCGGGCCCTGGTGCGTGCAGCTGCAAGGCGGAGGAGGGCGACAACGCGGAGCGTTGGCAACCGACGACAACGCGGGAGGGGGCACCTCCCTGCTTGAGCGAAGCCGAGAGCTTGGGGGAGTGCGTGCCAGGGGTCGCGACCCCGGCAGGACCCATCGGACAGGCCCTAGTTGCCCCGCACGGTGGCCAAGTAGTCGGCCACCGCGTCCCTGTTGCGGATCAGGCCGTGGATGCGCTCGGTCATCTGGTCCCGCTCGAGTTCCAGCGTGGCGATGATCTCCGGCGTCGCACCGGAGACATGGATGGCCCGGGGCTGGTCCAGGCACGGGAGGATCTCCTTGATGATCCGGGTGGGCAGTCCGGACTCGAGGAGACCTCTGATCTGCATGACCCGGTCCACGAGGCACTCGTCGTACTCGCGGTAGCCGTTGGGTGAGCGGTCAACGACGATCAGCCGCTGTTCCTCGTAGTAGCGCAGCAGTCGGCGGGGCGTGCCGGTGCGCTCCGACAGCTCTCCGATACGCATGTGACCTACCTCATGTCTCTTCGCATTGACCTTCACACATGTGTGAAGGTTCGAGCATTCACACCATGTCAATTAGCGAGAAGAAGCCCTCAGTTGATCCCGGGACCGGGATCCAGGATCAAAAAGAAGAGAAACTGCCGCTGCTCGCCCTGCTGGCGCTGGCCACGGCCGTCTTCATCACGAGCCTGACCGAGACGCTGCCCGCGGGCCTGCTGCCCGCGATGAGCAGCGACCTCCATGTGAGCGAGTCCGCGACCGGCCAGACGGTGACGATCTACGCGATCGGCACCGCGCTGACGGCGATCCCGCTGACCGCGGCGACGGCGGGGTGGCGGCGCAAGCGGCTGCTCCTGTCGGCGATGGCGGGATTCGCGGTGGCCAACACGGTCACGGCCGTATCGGAGAACTACTCGCTGACGATGGTGGCCCGGTTCGTGGCCGGTGTCGCGGCGGGTCTGGCCTGGGCGCTCCTCGCGGGCTACGCGCGGCGCATGGCACCGCCGCATCTGCAGGGCAAGGCGATCGCGATCGCCATGGCGGGTATTCCGGTGGCTCTCTCGCTCGGTGTGCCGGCGGGCACCTTCCTGGGCAAGGCGCTCAGCTGGCAGGCGGCGTTCCTGACGATGACCGTACTGACCGTGCTGCTGCTCGGCTGGATCGCGGCGACGGTCCCGGACTACCCGGGCCAGCGGGCCGAGGGCCGCACCCCGATGCTGCGGGCCCTGAAGGTGCCGGGCGTGACGCCCGTCCTGGTCGTCACGCTGGTGTTCGTACTGGCCCACACCATCCTGTACACGTTCATCGCCACATTCCTGGACGAGTTGGGGATGGGCGACTCCATCGACCTGGTGCTCCTGGTCTTCGGCGCCGCCTGCCTGGTGAGCATCTGGGTCGTGGGAGCGCAGATCAACCGGCGCCTGCGGGGCCTGATGATCGGCGCCACGCTGCTGATCGCGGTGGCCGCCGCCCTGCTCGCGGTGGAGTCCGACAGCACCGCCATGGTCTATGTCGCCGTGGTGCTGTGGGGTCTGGGCTGGGGCGGCGCGCCGACCCTGCTGCAGACCGCGGCGGGTGACGCGGGCGGCGAGCAGGCCGATGCCGCGCAGGCCATGCTGGTCACCCTGTGGAACGTCGCCATGGCCGGTGGCGGAATCCTCGGCGGCATCCTCCTGGACGCCGTCGGCTCCACCTCCTTCCCCTGGACCATCCTGGTACTCCTGGTCCCGGTCCTCCTCGTGGTCCTGGCAGCCCGCGCCCATGGCTTCCCCGCCAAGCGCGCCAGCATCGGCTCATGAACTCCCGCGCCGGGCACCGCGGCCCGTGCTCATAGGAGCCATGTCCCGGCAAACAGGGGTCAGCGCACGCCTGTTGCGCTACTACGAACAACAGGGCCTGCTCAAGCCGAGACGGCGGCCCAGCGGATTCCGCGAGTACGACCACGACGATGTACGCACCGTCCAGAACATCCGGACCCTGCTGGCCGCCGGCCTCAGCACCCACACGATCGCCGAGCTGATGCCCTGCATGCTCGACGACGGCCGGACGCCGAAACCCGTCTGCCCCGACATGCTTCCCGGCCTGAACCGGGAACGACAGCGGATCAGCGACACCGCGGCCGACCTCCTGGCCGCGCGCGCTGTCCTTGACACCGTCATCGCGGCCGCACAGCCGCCCGACACCGCCGCGCGCGGCGGCCCCTAGCTCTGCGCCAATCCCCCGGGCGCAGGGACAGCGGGCTCGTATCCCCTGCGTACACGTCGCATCGGATACGAGCCCGCTTCTGTTGTGCCCGATCGTGGTCAGGCCGCCCGCAGGCCGTACGGGCGTCAGCGTGTGGATGGCGGCGCAGCAGGCGCCAGGCCGCGGTCGCGGCCGTAGTCCGCGAGCAGTGTGCGCAGCCGCCGGCGTCCCCGGTGCAGGCGGGAGGTGACCGTGCCGGCGGGTATGCCGAGCAGCTGGGATATCTCGCGGTAGTGCAGGCCCTCGATGTCGGCCAGGTAGACCACTTTGACGAATTCCGCGGGGGTTTCCCGCAGCGCGTCGAGGAGTTCGGGCTCCGGGATCCGATTGAGCACCTGCGCCTCGGCGGAGGCCAGGCCGGTGGAGGTGTGGCCGGCGGCACGGGCCAGCTGCCAGTCCTCGATCTCCGTCGCCCCCGTGTGCGGGAGCTCCGTCTGTTTCTTGCGGTAGGAGGTGATGTAGGCGTTGGTCATGATGCGGTGGAGCCATCCCCACAGATTGGTGCCCGCCTGGAACTGGTGGAAGGCCTTGTACGCCTTGGCGTACGTCTCCTGCACCAGGTCCTCGGCGTCCTCGGGGTTACGGGTCAGGCGCAGCGCCGCCGAGTGCATCCGGCGGCGGTATGCCACGGCGTCGCGCTCGAATCGCCGCGCACGCTCCTCGGTGGTCTCCTCGTCGGTGAGGCCCTGCGGGCCCATCGGTCCGGTGCTGGCCGGGGGTGCGGTCATCGCTGGTCCTTTGCCATGTGGCGCCGTGCGCTGTCGTCTTGATGGGGGTCAGACGGCTGCGGGCCGCCGTGCACCGTGCGGCAGACGGCTGTAGACGTACGCGGCGGAAGACATCGTCATGTGGTGGTGCCAGCCGGGGAACGAGCGCCCTTCGAAGTCGAGGAGGCCGAAGTCGTCCTGGAGCTTCTGCACCGTCGCGTGGGTGAGAGCGGGCCGGCGCGTCAGGGAGAGCGCCTCGTCCACCCGCCGGTCCACGAGGCTGGTGATCCAGAACCGGGTCGGCCGCCGGTGGGTGGGGGAACACTCGGCAAGGAGCCGGTAGACCCGCTGGGCGCCGGGTGCCCCGGGGCGGACGCCCGGGAGACGTACCAGGGCGGTGAACACGGTCAAGTGCCCTGCCTGGCCGCCCCGTTCGACGCTGACCAGGTACGGATGGCGTGATCCTCCGTCGCGCATGAACTGCTGGGCGCTCACCGGCAGGCCGGCGTGCCGGGGTCCTGCCGCGGATCTCGTGTGCAGCGCCGAAACGACGGGCTGTTCGGGGCGGATCTCGATGACGAAGTCCCGCTCGCGCAGGTTGAGATGGGCGGCCAGGCGGCCGACGTCGGTGGCGCAGCGCCGGTCGACGACGAGCGGGGCGGGGCCGGACAGTCCGAGGGCGGCGAGCCGGTCGGTCAGGTCGAGCAGGTGCGCCCAGACGGGCTGTGCCCGGACCGATTCGGGAACCCGGGCCCGCCGGCGCCGCCGCTGGTCGTCGGACCACGCCTCGTCCATCAGGAGCCGCCAGTCGACCGGCATGCTCTCCGAGCCGGACGTCAGGAACAGGCCGATGCCGACCTGGCAGTTGAGCGTGCGGCCGACATCGGCAACGAACCGGCGGTGGACCCCGACCGTGTGCTCGCCGCGCTTTTCGGCCAGCACCATGCCGAACGTCCAGGCATGGGCGGGCAGTTGTGCGGCGGCCTTGCGGGCCAGGGCCTCGCGGGCCGTGTCCCATCCCCACGGGCTCGCGCTGATGAACTGCTGCAGCGCCTGCGGGGCACCGGCGGACAGGGAGACGGCCTTGGCCATCTGCCGGATCGTCTTCTTGCCCGGGACCGTGAGCAGGCCGCGCAGATAGGCGTCGGCCCATCGGCGCTGGTCGGCGCGGGGCAGATAGCCGAAGACGTCCCGCATGAAGTCGGAATAGTCGGACGCGCAGCTGCTCGGGTCCTGCATCTGAGGCAGGACTGCTCGGTGCTGTACGGCCATGGTGGATCCCCTTCGGAGTGTCGACAGGCGGCACGACTCCAGAAAATATACAGAATGCTTTTTATGTTTCTAGTGGGGAGCGGGGTACGCCGCCGCTACTTCGGCAAGTCGGCGTTGTCGCGCCGGGCCCGCCTGGAGAAAGGTGTGACGCACTGACCACAACGGGCGAGAGGTGTTTGAGCTTGATGCGCACCCGGCGTGTCACCAGAGGCCGACGATGGTGACGCAGGAGCGCGCCCTGCGCACCCGCCGCGCCCTGATCCTCGCGGCCGCCACACAGATCGACGACTTCGGCTACGACGGCACCACCCTGCACCGCGTCTGCCGCGCGGCCGGTATCTCCATGGGCGCCCTGACGTTCCACTTCCCGACGAAGGACAAACTCGCCGACGCACTCCAGGAACACGGACGCTCGGCGACTCGGGCGGCCGTGCGCCAGGCCCTCGCCGTCCCGGCCTCGCCGCTGCGCCGGGCCAGAGCCCTGGTCCTTGGAATAGCCCGGCTCCTGGAGAAGGAGATCGAAGTACGCGCGGCCGCCCGGCTGGCCAGGGAGCGCCCGTCCGCCGAAGCGGACTGGACGGCGAACTGGCTCCCGGACCTGCGCGTACTGCTGGCCGAGGCACATGCGGAGGGTCAGCTGCGCGCGACGGCGGACCCCGAGACCGTGGCCGTGATGGCCGGCTACCTCGTCGCCGGCGTCGACGCGCACCTGCGCCACCGGGCCCACGCACCGGCGCCGGACGCACCGCATCCCGACCCCGTGGGTCAGCTCGCCCGGGTGTGGGACCTCATGCTCTACGGGGTTTCCGCCGTCCCCGTGACTTATTGAAGTCTGTATTTCCCGTCGGATACATCCATCGCAAGATGAAGGTCCAGGTGAGGCGGCAGGGGGCCGCGACGGCCTCCCCCGCTCTGCAGGGGGACGGCGCTCACCGACAGCTACTTCAAGGGGAGGCAGCGCATGCCCGGAACAAGCGTGAGGAAGAAACTTCCCGGACGGTCGGCCGAGTCGGAGCCGACATGGATCTGATGGACCCTCACATATCGTCCCCCCGGCTCACCGCCGGGGGACCAGGACGGCCCGCATCGGGCGTCGCGGCACACGGGTCGGCGGCTCATCGGCCGTCCGCCGCTTGGCGGTTGCTCGTGGTGGAGAACGACGCCGGTGACGCCGAGAAGCTCGTCCAGGGGCTGACCCGGCACGGGCACACCGTCGAGAGGGCGGCGACCGGGCAGGCGGCACTGCGCGGCTACCGGCACGCCGACCTGGTGCTGCTCGACCTCGAACTCCCGGACCTGGACGGCCTGGAGGTCTGCCGGGAGGTGCGGTCCGCCTCAGACATTCCCTTGATCGCCGTCACCGCCCGGGGAAGCGAGGTGGACCGCGTGCTCGGGCTCCAGGCAGGCGCCGACGACTACCTGGTGAAGCCCTACGGATTCCATGAGCTGATGGCCCGTATCGATGCCGTCATGCGCCGCATGCGGATCCAGCCCGAGGCCCAACAGGTCGTGTTGCAGGGCCCCTTGAGGATCGATTCCTTCGCGCGCGAGGTGCGGGTGCACGGGAGGCAGGTGGACGTCACCCCGAAGGAGTTCGACCTCCTGCATCTGCTGGCCTCGCACCCGGGAACCGTCATCCCGCGGCATCGCATCATGCGGCAGGTCTGGGGCGATTCCTGGTCCCGGCGCACCATCGACACCCACGTGAGCAGCCTGCGCAAGAAGCTGGGGGCAGCCGACTGGATCACCACCATCCGCGGTGTCGGCCTGCAGTTCAGCTGTCGATGACATGACGGTGGGCACCGCGGTGCCCACCAGGCCCCGTCCTGGACCACCGGCCATCGCCGGCGGTCCAGGACGTCGGCGGTTCATGCCGCGCGGGCCGGCTGCCTCAGCAGCGGGTGGCCGTCGAGCCTCCCGCCCCGCGCACCCGCCGCGAGCCGCGCCCACCAGGCACTGGCCAGGTTCGAGGACAGCAGTACCCGGTCGGAGCGGGCGCCGAGCTCGTCCAAGGCTTCCAGAGTGAACATCCCGGTGCCGGTGAACAGGACCGCCGCATCGTCGGCGAGACCGTGGCGCTCCACCTGCTCGAGGATGGCCTCGGTGGTCACCGCGTAGGGGTCGTAGCGATCACCGGCCGGCACGGGCACCACCTGGTCGACGGCGAGTCCGGCCTTCGCCCAGTAGCCCCACGAGAGGTCGGTCAGCCACGGCTCGTAGGGAGACACGAGCGTCAGCCGATTCACGCCGAGCGTCTCGCACGCCGCGAGGATCGCCAGCGTCGAGGACAGCACCGGGAAGCCCGCCCGGTCGCTCAGTTCGGCACAGAACGCCCGGTCACCCTCGGGCGACAGCAGGTAGTGCGAAGCGCTGCAGGCCACCACCGCAGCATCAAGAGGCAGTTGACCGAAGCCGGCCAGGACATCGGGCAGCACCTCGTTGTACGTCTCGAGCATGTCCCGCAGCCCCTTGCCGGGGGTGACCGGGAAACGGGACGTATAGACATTCATTCCTGAGTCGAGGAAATGGCGGAACTCGGGCTCGGCCGTGGGGTTTTCCGGAGGAACCACAAGCCCGAGTCGCGGCACTGAAGTAACAGTCATGACGGCATCACCCATCTGTCGGTGGCTTCTTCTGAAGGCTTTTCCCCCAGGTCTCCGTGATGGTAATCGTGAACTCCCGCCACCGGCAGCGGGCATTGGCCAATCAACGGACCTCTGACATTCCGTGACGTTGCCTGACAGAGCCCGAACACGGAAGGCCTTGACGGTAGATACTCCGGCCAAAGAAGCTGGTCACAAGCGCCCAACACGATTCCCAGGGTCCGATTCCGGTAATTCAGCAGCAGGTTCCGAAGGAAAGAGTGCGTGCAATGTCAGCAGCAGAAACCCGAGAAATCCAGGGAATACAACCCCGCATTTCCGATGCGACCCTGCGGGATTCCGCCCATATGGCCGGCGTGGAGTTCAGCGCCA
Organism: Streptomyces sp. NPDC086554; assembly: GCF_040686095.1. Taxonomy (NCBI): domain Bacteria; kingdom Bacillati; phylum Actinomycetota; class Actinomycetes; order Kitasatosporales; family Streptomycetaceae; genus Streptomyces; species Streptomyces sp. NPDC086554. The sequence goes on along the minus strand of NZ_JBFBJK010000021.1, from coordinate 168,054 downwards.
AGGACGCCGCGGTCATCGCCGATCTGCTGGTGAAGACCGGCGTGGAACTGGTCGAGGTGGGCATGGTGTCCGGCCCCTCCTCGAAGGACGCCGATCTCATCCTGGCCACCCACGAGGCCGTGGGCCCCGAACACAGCCTGACCCTGGTCGTGGTGAGGGACCGTCAGCAGGTTGCGTCGGCGCTGGACGAGGCCCTGCGCCTCGGCGTCAGGTCCGTCATGTTCTCCATCCCCACCTCGCAGGAGCACGCGCAGCTCAAGCTGGCCTCGCCGAGCGCGAAGTACCTGACCTCGGTCGCACGCGCCGCCATCGAGGGGGCCAAGGAGCGCGGATTCCACGTCACCTTCAGCGGCGAGGACGGTGCCCGCACCCCCAAGGAGCGGCTCGTCCCCTACGTCACCGCGGGCTTCGCGGCCGGAGCCGACCGGTTCCGTCTCGCCGAGACCGTCGCGTACCTCTCGCCCTGGCAGATGGAGGAGAAGATCGCGGATCTCACCGCGATCGACGGCTCCGAGATCGAGATCCACTCGCACAACATGCTCGGCATGGCCGTGGCCAACTCGCTGGCCGCCGTGCGGGCCGGCGCCCAGTGGATCTCGGCGACGGTCGGCGGCATCGGCGAACGGGGCGGCAACGCGCCGTTGGCCGAACTGCTGACCTCGCTGCGCGTCATCCACGGCGACACCCGCTTCGACCTGTCCCACCTCACCGAGCTGTCGAAGGTGGCGCTGGCAGGGGCGGGCCTGGGCGAGGCCTTCCAGTCCGGCCCCACCACCGAGCACGCCTTCGCCTACGAACTGCCGGGCCAGCTCACCAACCCGGAGGCCTACGAGACCCTCCCCGCCGAGCTCGTCGGCAACTCCCGCGAGCTGCGCGTCCGGTCCCGCCTGACGGTTCCGCTGGTCAAGTGGGCGCTCGCCGACGAGGGCCGCGACCTCGACGTCGATGCCTTCACCAAGTGGCTCACGGCGCGTCAGGAGCAGGACGGACGCCCGCTGCTCGACCGGGACGCCATCCGCAAGGCCGCCGTCGACTTCCTGTCCGGCTGAGTCAGCACAACGACTCACAGCTCATGTCTCACAGCTCACATCTCACAGCTCATATCTCTGGAGGAAACATGTCCACGCCCACTTCCACGCCCACTTCCACGCTCACCGGTGAATGCCCCGAGTGCGAGACCGACGTCACCACCCCGCCCATGGACAAGGGCGAAACCCTCGGCTGCCCCGAGTGCATGCTCACGCTCCGCGTCGAGGACGTCCAGGACGGCACGCTCGCCCTGCAGATGGTCGAGGTCAAGCTCCGCGACTGGGGCCAGTGAGAGAGACCGGAAGCAAGGAGCAGGAGTCCCTTCATGGGCAAAAAGATCGCCATTGTGGCGGACCGGATCGGCTGGGAGGAACGACAGCTGATCCATACGGCGCCGAACTCCGGCCTGGACATCGAGTGGATCAACGACGAGTCCCTGTGCCTCGGGGACCCGGACGCGCCGCAGCTGGGCGACTACGACGTCGTTCTCATCCGCAGCCGCAGCTACACCCGCGGCGGCCTGCTGGCCACCCAGGCCGAGGCATCGGGCATCCGTACCCTGAACTCGGCCGCGGCCATCCAGGCCTGCGAGAACAAGCTGACCCTACGCACCGTGCTGCGCAACGCGGATGTGCCGGTGACGCAGTTCCGGCTCGTCCTCTCCCGCCAGGACTTCGACAAGGCGCTGGAGGAGCTGCCCCTGCCGCTGGTGCTCAAGCCCGTCTTCGGCGGGATGGGCAAGCGGGTGGCGCTCATCCGTGACGCCGACACGGCGCAGTCCCTCTACGACTACGTCGAGGACCTCGGGCACGGCTTCGAGCAGGCCTGCCTGGTGGAGCCGTTCCTGGACAGCGGCACCTCGATCCGCTGCTTCGTCGTCGGCCGCGAACTGGTCGCCGCCGCCGAGTTCCAGAGCGCCGGAAGCGACTGGCGCAGCAACGCCGCCCTCGGCAACCGCAACCGGGCCCTGGACCACGACCCCGCGCTCGCGAAGATCGTGGACAGCGTCGTGAACGAGCTCGGCGAAGGCATCTACGGCATCGACCTCTTCAGCACGCCCGAGGGCCATGTCGTCAACGAGGTCAACCACGCGCCGGCCTTCAAGACCATCGCCCAGGCGACCGGAGTCGACATCCCCTCCGCCATCAGCCGCTATCTGCAGGAGATCCTCGCATGATCCGGGTAGGCATAGTCGGCGCCTCAGGATTCGCCGGCGGTGAACTGATCCGCCTCATCGGCCAGCACCCCGAGCTGGAACTGACCTTCCTGGGCGGGTCGTCGAACATCGGCAGGCGCCCCGCCGAACTCCATCCGGGGCTGCGCCAGGACCTGGGCCTGACCGTCGAGGCCGCCACCACGGACCTCTCCGCGAGGTGCGACGTGGTGCTCCTTGCCACGCCCGCCGAGGTGTCGGCCGAACTCGCCCCGGCCCTGGCCGAACAGGTCCCGTGCGTGATCGACCTGAGCGGCGCCTTCCGCATCCGCACCCCCGAGCTCCACGAGCGGTGGTACCCCAAGGTCGCGCGGCAGGCCGAACTGGCCGACCGCTTCGTCTACGGTGCCCCCGAGCTCGTCGGGGACCAGATGGTGGGCGCGTCGCTGATCTCGCTGCCCGGCTGCTACGCCACCGCGATCACCCTGGGCCTCGCACCGCTGACCCTCGCACTCGGTCTCGATCTCAAGACCGTGATGGTGGACGGCAAGAGCGGTTCCAGCGGCAGCGGCCAGCAGCTGCGCACCCCCGGCCTGCACCCCTACCGCAACGGCGCCATCACGCCGTACGCACCCGTCGGGCACCGGCACGCCGCCGAGGTCGGCGACTTCCTGCGGCGCGGCAAGCCGGGCACGATCGGCTCGCTGACGATGTCGGCCTACGGGGTGTCGCACGTGCGGGGACTGCTCGCCAGTTCCTATGTGCTCACCGACGACGAGGTCGACGGCCGCGAGTTGCAGCGCGCCTACGTGCGCTTCTACAAGGAGCACCGTTTCGTCCGCGTACGCAGGCACAACGAGACGATGATCCCGGTCCCCGACCCGCAGGCGGTCCTGGGATCCAACTACTGCGACGTGACCGTGCTGCACGACCCCGACGGGGGCCGCATCGTCGTCCTTTCCGCCCTGGACAACCTGCTCAAGGGCGCGGCGGGCCAAGCCGTCCAGGCGGTCAACAAGCGCTTCTCGCTTCCGGAAGAGATGGGTCTTACGATGCAGCCGCTGGTGCCGGCATGAGCAACATCCCCACAGTGGTCAAGCTGGGCGGCAGCTGCCTGGACGACATGTCCCGGGCCTGGTGGGACGACCTGGCCGAGCACGGCCGCAGCCACCCGCTGGTCCTGGTCCACGGCTGGTCCAAGCCGCTGAAGCAGCTGAGCTCCCGCTACACCGATCCGTCGGCCGTCCTGCGCGACCGCTACGGCAACCAGAGCCGGTGGACCACCCCCGAGGTGATCGCCGACATCAAGACGGTCAGCGACACCATGGGCGAGCAGGTCTTCGCCCTCCTCGAGAAGCGGGGCATCACCGCCGAACGCGTCCTGGGCAGCGACGGCCTGGTCCAGGCGGGCCAGGGCGAGCGCTGGTGGTGGCGCGAGAAGCAGCTCGTCGAACTCGACAACCTGGTGGGCCCCATCACCGATGTGAACCCCGGCGCGCTGAAGAACCCGCGGGCGGGCCACTGCCACCTGGTCACGCCGCTGGCCCGCAACACGGACGGCAAGGTGGTGAACACCGACGCCGACCGGGCTGCCGCCGCCATCGCGGGCGCGACCGAGGCCACCTCCCTGACGCTGGTCACCGACGTCGCCCACCTGCTGATCGACGGGCAGCCGGTGCGGCAGATCACCGCCGAGGCCGCGGCCGAGTTCCGCGACCGCGGCGCCACCGGCGGCATGCGCAAGAAGCTGCGGGCCGCCGGCGAGGCCCTGGAGCGGGGCGTCGACCGGGTCATCATCGGCAGCGCGCCCGTCTCGGAGCTGCTCGCTGAACGCACCGGAACCGTCATCACCCGTACGTGAGACGCCCCTCTTCTCCGGCCCGCGCGGCCGGGCGAAGGCAGCACACACACCTCAGCGACAGGAGCAGAGCACGTGGCGACATCCCGGGTTCTCGTGGTGAACAACGGAACCCTTTCCCTCAAGCAGCTGCGCAAGCGCTTTGAACAACTGGGCTCCGAGACCGACACCGTCGACGCCGCTTCGGTGCCCGACCGCCTTGATCCCCGCTACCAGGCCATCGTGCTGAGCGGAACCAAGGTGCGGGCCTACGACAGCGACTACTACAGGCCCCTCATCGATCTCGTCATGGGGGCCGACGTCCCGGTCTTCGGCATCTGCGGCGGCATGCAGATCATCGCCGTCGCCAACGGCGGGCAACTGGCCGAGGGCCCGCAGCGGGTCGGCGGCTACGACGTGCAGGTCGACAAGGAGGAGCCCCTCTTCTCCTACGTCAAGCCGACCGTGACGGTCTTCCACCGCCACACCCTGTACCTGCAGGGGGCCCCGGCGGGCTTCCGCTCCATCGGACGCTCCGAGTACGCCCCCGTCGAGTTCCTCCGCTCCGACGACGGCCGGATCTTCGGCGCCCAGGCCCACCTCGAATTCCGTGCCGACGGAATGGAAATCCTGCGCGGCTTCGCCGACATCTACCAGTGACCCCCAGCAGCACCCACTCAACCGCTTCGAACCGATCACGAGGTCCATGGCAATGAACGCTCCGAACGAAATCCCACCGCTGGAAGAACCCCAAGAGCCCCAAGACCCCGCCTTCACCGTGTCGTTGAACGGCAGCGGCGGGCCCCTCAAGGGCTGGGTCGTGGTCGACTCGCTGCACGACGGCCTGGCCATGGGCGGCACCCGGATGACCACCGGGGTCACCGAGGAGGAGGTGGCCGGTCTCGCCCGCGACATGACCCACAAGTTCACGCTCGCCGGGCTGCCCATCGGCGGTGCCAAGGCGGGCATCGTCTCCGACGGCAGCGACCGCGAGGAGACCTTCCGTACCTTCGGCCGCACCGTCAAGCCGCTGCTGCACGGCGGCATCCACCTCGGCATCGACATGGGCGTCACGCCCGCTGACCGTGCCGTCTTCTTCGACGAGGCGGGCTACGACCCGCGCTTCCGGCAGGGCGCCCCGGACATGCCGATCGACTGGCGCACCTACTACGAGCCGCTGATCGACTGCACCGGTCACGGCGTCGGCGTCGCGGCGCTCACCGCCCTGGAGGCCGGCGGCCGCACCGAGTCCGCCCGGGTCGTCGTGCAGGGCTTCGGCGCGGTGGGCCGCGCGGTCGCGCGGTTCCTCGAGGACCGCGGGCATGTGATCGTGGGTGTCGCCGACATCGCGGGCACCCTCAGCGCGGACCGGCTGCCGGTCGCCGAACTCATCGCGATCACCGACGAGTTCGGGCGGATCGACCGCTCCAGGCTCCCGCAGAACGTGACAGTGTCGACGGAATCGGACGCCTGGCTCGACGTCGACGCCGACCTGCTGATCCTCGCGGCACAGAAGTACGCACTCAACGCGGACAACGTGCACCGACTGCGCGCCGGCCTGGTCGTCGAGGGCGCAAACCTCGCCTCCGGCGCCGAGGCGAAGGAGAAGGCGCGGGCCTCCGGCGCCACCCTGGTTCCCGGCGTGATCGCCAACATCGGCGGGGCCGCGTCGGCCGCCCTGGCCGTCACCCGGGTCGTCCCCTTCGACCTGTCGGCTCCGGCGCGCAAGGAATGGGTCTTCGACTGGGTCGGCGACCGCGTGCGGCAGAACACCCGAGACCTCCTGGAGATCGCCGCGGCGAGCGCGGGCGACCCGCTGCCGCAGCTGCTCACCGCCCGCAGGAAGGACCGCCGATGACCACCGCCATACACACCGGCCCGACATCGGACTCCTGCGAGGACCGTGCGGCCGAGTACCGGCGGCGCGGCTGGTGGCGGGACGAGACCTTCCTCGACGACCTGCGCCACCAGGCGGCCAGGCGCCCGCACAAGCTGGCCGTCGCGGGACGCCGCGTCAACCAGGGCCGCACCGACACCCTCGACTACACCGAGCTCGCCCAGATGACCGAGCGCTTCGCGGGGGCCCTGCTCGAACTCGGCGTGCGGCGCGGCGACTTCGTGGCCGTGCAGCTGCCCAACCGGTGGGAGATGGCGCCCCTCCTTTTCGCCTGCATACGCGTCGGCGCGGCCATCTGTCCGATCTCGCCGATCTGCGACGAGGAGGAGCTGCGCCACCGCCTCGAACTGACCGAGGCCCGCGTGTGCGTCACCGTCCCGGAGTGGGACGGCACCCCCCTGGCCGACATCGTCACACGGCTGAGCACCGAAGTGGCCTCCCTGGAGCAGGTCGTGGTGGTCGGCGGCCGGGCCCCCGAGGGCGCCCGCGACTTCCACGAGCACTTCGTGGGCGTCAACTGGGAGGAGCGGCACGCCACCGCCCTTCAGGGCCGCGAGCTGCGGCCGGACGACCCGTTCGTCGTGCTGTTCACCTCCGGCACCACGGGCCTGTCCAAGGGCGTGCTGCACAGCCAGAACACGATCCACTCGGCGGTGCGCGGCTACGTCGACACCTTCCTCCTGGACGAGACCCTGGTCGCCGCGGTGTCCACGCCGCTGGTGCACTACTCCGGCTTCGGCCAGGGCATCCTCGCCAGCGTCATGCTGGGCGGCACCATCGCCTTCCAGGACGTCCGCAAGAACGAGGTCCTGCTCGACCTGGTGGAGCGGTACGGCGCCACCCTGCTCTACGGGCCGCCGCCGACCCTGATGGACATCGCCGAATCGCTGCGCGCCGACAGGCGGGAGGTCAACACACTGCGCCATGTGGTGACCGGCTCGGCGCCGGTGCTGCAGCCGCTGGTGGACGAGCTCCGCGACACCCTGGGCGTGCGGACGTACTCGCTGTGGGGCATGTCGGAGAACGGCCCTGTGACCATCACCAAGCTCGACTACGACCAGGACTGGGCGGCGCACAGCAACGGCCGTCCCATCGATGCGATGGAAATCCGCATCGACAACTGCAAGAACCCCGACGAGCGTGCCTCCGTGGGCCGCCTGCGGGTGCGCGGCGCCTCACTCGCCCTCACGTACCACAAGCGCGACGACCTGTTCGCGGCCGAACTCACCGAGGACGGCTGGTTCGACACGGGCGACGTGGCGCGCGAGGACGGCCGCGGCGGCATCCGCGTCCTGGGCCGGGCCAAGGACGCCATCATGCGCGACGGCGTCGTCGTCCCCATGGCCGAACTCGAGTCGACCATCGCACGCCACCCCAAGGTCTCCGAGGCCGCGCTGGTGGGCCCGACCGGCCAGGTCACCGACGAGATCCTCGCGGTCCTCGTGCACAACGGCGGCGACAAGCCCTCACTGGAGGAGATCCGGGGGCACCTGCGGGGCGCGGACACGCCCGAGCGGTTCTGGCCGGACCGCGTGGTGGTGGTCGACAAGCTGCCCAAGACCCTCACCGGCAAGGTCCGCAAGGCCGAACTGCGCAAGCTCTACGGCTGAGTGCTCCGCGGAAATCCGGTACTCGTCCGCAGATCCGCAGATCCGCAGATTCGTCGTGGCTGGTCGCGCTCGCGCCGCGGATCCGCACGTCGATACAGCCCCGCGCCCCTTCGCGGCACGGAGACCCGCCCGCCAACCGACCGTTGGAGTCAGCCATGCCCAAGACCGCCCCGGTGACCATGTCGGCGACTCTCGCCGCCGACGAGGCCATCGCCCGCCGACGCCAGGCCGGAGAGCAGGTGATCTCCATGGCCAGCGGGGAGATCGGACTGCCCGTCCTTCCCGCACTGCGGAAGAAGCTCGCCGAGGCTGCCGGCCGCAACGCCTACGGCCCCGTGGCCGGCAGCCTCGCCCTGCGCACCGCCGTCGCCGGCTACTGGCAGCGGCGCGGCCTGGCCACGGACCGCGACCTGGTCGTGTGCGGGCCCGGCAGCAAGCCCCTGCTCTTCGGACTACTGCTGGCCGTCGGCGGTGACGTAGTGGTCCCCACGCCCAGCTGGGTCAGTTACGCCGCCCAGGCCAGACTGATCGGCGTACGGCCCATCGCCGTCCCGATCCTGCCCGGCCAGGGCGGCGTACCCGACCCCGACCTGCTGCGCGAGGCGGTCACCGCGGCCCGGGGCGCCGGGCACGACCCGCGGTCCGTCGTGGTCACCACGCCGGACAACCCGACCGGCACCATCGCGGCGCCCGACACCGTACGCCGCCTGAGCGAGGCGGCCAGGGAACTCGATCTCGTCATCATCTCCGACGAGATCTACTGCGACCTCGTCTTCGACACGGCGGCGACCCCGGCCGTGTCCCCGGCGGTGTACGCCCCCGAACGCACCGTGGTCACCACCGGACTCACCAAGAACCTGGCGCTCGGCGGCTGGCGGATCGGAGTCGCCAGGCTTCCCGACAGCGATACCGGCCGCGAGCTGCACAGTCGGCTGTCCGGCGTCGCGAGCCAGATCTGGTCCAGCCCCGCGGCGCCGGTCCAGGAGGCTGCCGCCTACGCCTTCGGGGAGCCGGACGACGTGGTCGAGCACGTCGCGGCCGGCCGCCGGCTGCACGAGACGGTGGCCCACGCGATGTCACGGCGGTTCGCCGCCGCAGGCGCCGTGCTGCCACCGGTGACAGCCACCTGCTACCTGTACCCCGACTTCGAGCCGCTGCGCGACCACCTCGCGCAGGCCCACGGCGTGCACAACGGCGCCGAGCTCGCCCAACTCCTGGTCGAGCGCTACGGAGTGGGGCTGCTGCCGGCGAGCGCGTTCGGCGAACCCGATGCCTCGCTGCGGATGCGGGCCGCCACCAGCCGGCTGTACGGCGCCACCGACGAAGAGCGCACCACCGCCCTGAACGCCGCCGATCCGCTTGCTCTCCCCTGGATCCGGGCCTCGCTCGACCGCGTCGAGGAGGTCCTGGCCGACCTCCTAGCCCCGTCCGCCGAGCACGCAGGCACCCGCAGCGCCTGATCAACCGTCACCACCCCACCCGTAGAAGGGTCATCCATCATGTACATCCTGTTCGAGTGCGAGTACAAGGGCGCGCGGTACGCGGGCTTCGACAAGCCGACCCCCGGTCAGCCGCAGACCCTCTACAAGGTGTCCGACGGGCAGCTGCGAACGGCGTTCCTGACGGCCGACAACCTCGAGGCGGTCATCGCCGCCGTCACCGCGGACGCCGAGCAGATCACCGTCACCGCCGGGGACCCCGAGCTGCGCCACCTCCCGCCGCTGCTGCCCACCGCCACCGGTAACGCCCTGCTGAGCGGCTTCATGCGCACCCACAAGTCGAAGTTCGACACCGAGCCCGGCGAGGACGAGGAGTTCGTCGCCCCGAACTGGTTCTTCAAGGGCTTCGGTTCCTGGCTGAAGATGCCCGGCGAGACGCTCGTCGTTCCCGAGAAGCCGGTCGCGCTGATCGAGGAGCCCGAGATGGCTCTCGTCTACGTCAACGACGACGAGGGCAACCCGCACTACGTCGGCTACACCTTCGGAAACGACCTGTGCGACATCGGTCTGCACCGGCAGAACCCGGGCTGGAACCCGTACTGCAAGCTCTGCGACACCTCCATGGCCCCGTGGCTCTTCCTCGGCGAGCCGCCGCAGTCGGTGACCGGCCAGGTCACCATCGAGCGCGACGGCGAACCGGCCTGGGAGGGCAAGTTCTCCTGCGGCGGCGACTCGCTGTACTTCAAGGTCAAGGACATGGCGGATCACCTGTTCACGTATCCGGCGGTCCGCCGCCCCGGCCTGGTGAACTACGTGCTCCTGGGGGCCGACGAGGCCAGCTTCCACGACGGGTTCCGGATCGCCGACGGTGACCGGGTGACCATCGACGTGCAGAGCCACGACGTCGTCCTGTCGAACGTCATCCAGTACGGCGGTCAGCCCACGGCGGTCTGAAACCCCGCGTCCCGCGGCCTGCTCGCGCGGGCGGAAAGGACCTGCTCGACGCCCCGGACGCGCACTCCGGGTCGCCGAGCAGGTCCTCTTTGCGTTCCGTGACTTCTGCGTCCGCGGGGGAACAAGTTCCGCAAACCCGCTGTTGCCGCGAAGACCGCAACCCGCTGATCCAACGAGGTAGGTCACATGCGTATCGGAGAGCTGTCGGAGCGCACGCGCACGTCCCGCCGGCTGTTGCGCTACTACGAGGAGCAGGGGCTGATCGTCTCGCAGCGCTCGGCGAACGGCTACCGCCAGTACGACGCGCGCCTCGTGGACCGGGTGATGCAGATCAGGGGGCTGCTCGACGCCGGTCTTCCCACCCGGATCATCCGGCAGATACTCCCGTGTCTCGACAGTCCCCGGGCCATCCACTTCCCCGACGCCACACCGGAGATGCTCGCCGCCCTCAAGCTCGAACGCGACCGCATGACCGAGCGCATCGACTGCCTGACCCGCAACAGGGACGCCGTGGCCGATTACATCGACGTCGTGCAGAACTGCGGTGCCTCGCAGGCCGCTTGATGCAGCGAGTCACATCCGATCAGGTTGCCCGTAACCGGCACTACACGCAGTCGTGCGCGCTGCTGGTGCTCGAACCGATCACCACGTCCGCGCCCGCCACGGTCAGCTTCAGGCTGACGCTGCCCTTCGCCGCGTCACAGCTGCTGGACGACGTCGAGGTGAGCCCGGAGATGCCGATGACCGGGAGGCCGGGCAGGCCGATGGACGCGTCGGCCACGGTCGACGTCGCCGTCGCGGCGCTCGGGCCGACCTCGGTGACGACCTTCGCGCACAGCGCGTCGGCGTTCAGGACGATCGCGCTGACACCCTGTCCGCACGCCGGGGCCTTCGTCTCCGCGCCCGCCGACCGTACGGTGCCGGTGTCCGGGGTCGGGTCGATGCCGACCGGGATGAGCGGGAGCGGGACCGTGGCCGCGAGGCCGTAGGAACGGCCCTCCACATGCTGGAGCTTCAGCTTCTCGCTGTCGTCGGACTTCGTGTACGCGTCGTCGCCCGCGAAGGCCGCGGTGAGCGGGACCGTGGCGTCGTCGGTCAGGGCCTGGTCCGCCACGTCGACCGTGCAGGTCGCGGCGCCCTTCGCGTCCGTCTTGCCCTCGCAGGTCTGGGCGGTGTCGCCGACCCCGAGCTCGAAGGCCACCTCCCGTCCCTCGACCGGCTCTTCGGAGTCCTTCGTCTTCAGGACGGCGGAGAGCTTGGCGGCGGAGCCGTTGGAGATGGACTTGTCGCCGGTGTAGGCGCGCCGTTGCCCGGGGTGAGCCGGTACTCCTTGCCCTGGATGACCGGGTAGACGAGCTCGTCCGGTCCGTCCTCGCCTCCCTCTGTGGGGTAGCCGTTGTCGTCGAAGTCGTACATCTGCTGGTAGTGGAGGTGCTCGACCATGTCGGGGTCGGGGGATACGTGGCTCGCCGTTCCGATCCAGTCACCCGCCTCGACCGTCTCGCCCTCCGGCACCCGGTCGCTCATGTGGAGGTACTGGGAGAACCAGCCGTTGCCGTGGTCGATGTGCACGCCTCCGGGCTCGACGTGCGACACCTCGCCGCCCGCGGACGCCACGACATCGGCCCCCTCCGTCTCACCCTCCGTCCACTGCATGTCGATGCGCTTCTGCTCCTGGCTCCCGTCCTCCGGGCCGTGACCCTCGTACGTGAACATCGCCCACGTCTGACCGCACGTGAACGGAGCCAGGAAGTTCGGCCGGTTGTCCGGCGGATCCTCCGCTACCGCCGTCGGCATGCTCAGCACACCCGCCGCCAACACCCCGCCCAACACCACAGCCATACGTCTCTTCACAGCGTCCCCTCCCCATCAGCCATGCGCCACTTGGTGTGACCATGACCATTGGAGAGGAAGCGGAACCGCCACGACCAGGGGATTGCATCCTGCTGCAAACGGAAGCTTTGCCCCAGGCTGAGCGCGCCAACTCCCCGTCGCGCCCCGCGAGTTCCCTGCCGAGCCGGGTGGCCGCGTGCAGCACCTCGCCGCCCTGCCGCGCACTCGTGACAAGACCCGCGTCCCGCAGCGCCGCCGCGTGCCTGCTCGCGCTCGCCACCGATACGCCTATCCGCAGGGCCAGTTCACTGGTCGAGCAGGGGTGGACCAGGGCCCGGATCGCCAGCGCGCGGGTGCGGCCGAGCACCGGGGTGAGGCCGTCCGCCCGATCGGCGGGGCGCGGGCCCGCACCGCTCACCGGATACACCAGGACCGGGGGCAGCTCCGGGTCGATCAGCGTCACCGGCGTCGCGCAGAAGAAGGACGGGACGAGGGTGATGCCCCGCCCGGCGAGGTGCAGGTCCCGGTCGACGGGATAGTCGGCGGTCAGCACCGGCCACGCCCACCGGACCGTCGGCGAGAGGACGCCGAGCAGCTTCCCGACCCCGCCGTCCAGGACCCGGCGCCCGCACACGAGCTCCCGGCGCCGCTCGCGGTCGCCGTCGGCCAACTGACGTACCCACAAGGGGCGTTCGCGTACCCGGAAGGCCGAGGCGAGGTCGTCGGCGAACATCCGGCGGCCGCCCCCCGCGATCAGGTCGAGCGCGTCGGCGAAGCCCAACTGCCCCGGTGGGGTGAGGAAGTCGGGGAAGTCGCCGTGCGGCGGCACGAGTGTCGTCAGGCAGTGCAGCACGGCCCGCAGGTCGCGGGTGCGCAGCCGGTCGCGTACGTGTCCGAGCCAGGGCCCGCAGCGCGCGACGCGCCGTGGCAGCTGGAGCCGGTGGAGGCTGATCGTCAGCTCCCACATGATGTCCGGGCGCGCCGCGACCGTCGTACGCGCCAGGTCCTGTGCCGTGAAGTGAATACGCAACGCCATGCCGTCCCCCGACCATGGTTATGCGAGCGAAGGCTGTCACCGTAAGTGGCGCCGATAAACGACTGATGGACGCGAAGGGCCCCGGGACCGTGCCGGTCCCGGGGCCCAACTGGCCTGCGCTCAGGCCTACTTGCTTTCGGCCTCGCCCTTGGCGGAGGCAACCGGCTTCCGCAGCGCGAGGTTCAGCTCGCGCAGTCGCGTCTCGTCCAGCTCGGTCGGCGCGCCCATCATCAGGTCCTGCGCGTTGCCGTTCAGCGGGAACGCGATCGTCTCGCGGATGTTCGGCTCGTCCGCGAGGAGCATCACGATGCGGTCGACGCCGGGGGCGATGCCGCCGTGCGGCGGGGCGCCGAGGCTGAAGGCGCGGAGCATGCCCGCGAACTCCTGCTCGACCGTCTCGCGGTCGTAGCCCGCGATCTCGAAGGCCTTGATCATGACCTCGGGCTCGTGGTTGCGGATGGCGCCGGAGGACAGCTCGATGCCGTTGCAGACGATGTCGTACTGCCAGCCGAGGATGTCGAGGGGGTCCTTCTCCTCCAGGTCCTTCATGCCGCCCTGGGGCATCGAGAAGGGGTTGTGGGAGAAGTCGATCTTGCCGGTGTCCTCGTCCTTCTCGTACATCGGGAAGTCGACGATCCAGCAGAAGCGGAAAACGCCCTCTTCGAAGTGGCCCGCGCGCTTGGCGGCCTCGACGCGCACCGCCGACATGATCTTGGAGACCTCGTCGAACTCGCCCGCGCCGAAGAAGACCGCGTGGCCGGGGGCGAGGGAGAGGCGCTTGGTCAGCTCCTCGACGTTCGCCTCCGTCAGGAACTTGGCGATCGGGCCCGCCAGCGAGCCGTCCTCGGCGACGCGCACCCAGGCAAGGCCCTTGGCGCCCTGCTCCACGGCGTAGTCACCGAGGCCGTCGAAGAACTTGCGGGACTGGGACGCCGTGTCCGGGACCGGCAGTGCACGCACGTGCTTGCCCGCGAAGGCCTTGAACTCGGAGTCGGCGAAGATGTCCGTGATGTCGCTCAGCTCGAGCTGCGCGCGCAGGTCCGGCTTGTCGTTGCCGTACTTCAGCATCGACTCGCGGAACGGGATGCGCGGGAAGGGTGACGTGACGTGGCGGCCGTTGCCGAACTCCTCGAAGAGCTCCGTCATCAGCTTCTCGATGGGCTGGAAGACGTCTTCCTGCTCCACGAAGCTCATCTCGACGTCGAGCTGGTAGAACTCGCCCGGCGAGCGGTCCGCGCGCGCGTCCTCGTCGCGGAAGCACGGCGCGATCTGGAAGTAGCGGTCGAAGCCCGAGATCATGAGCAGCTGCTTGAACTGCTGCGGGGCCTGCGGAAGCGCGTAGAACTTGCCGGGGTTCAGGCGGGACGGGACGACGAAGTCGCGGGCGCCCTCGGGGGACGTCGCGGCGAGGATCGGCGTCGCCATCTCGTTGAAGCCGAGGGCGACCATCTTCGAGCGGATCGAGGCGATCACCGAGGAGCGCAGCATGATGTTGCCGTGCATGCGCTCGCGGCGCAGGTCGAGGAAGCGGTACTCCAGGCGCCGCTCCTCGTTCACGCCGTCGTCCGCGTTGACCGTGAAGGGCAGCGGGGCGGCCGTGCCGAGCACCTCGACCTCGGCGGCCTCGATCTCGATCTCGCCGGTGGGCAGCTCCGGGTTCACGTTCTCCGCGCCGCGCGAAACGGCCTTGCCGTCGACCCGGACGACCGTCTCCTTGGAGAGCTTGTCCAGGACCTCGGCGGCCTTGGTGCCGGGGCGGGCCACCAGCTGCGTGATGCCGTAGTGATCGCGCAGATCGATGAAGAGGATGCCGCCCAGGTCTCGGCGATTGTGCAGCCAGCCGCTCAGCCGGACGTCGGAGCCGACGTCAGAGGCGCGGAGCTCGCCGCAGGTGTGGGACCTGTACCGATGCATCGTCGTTCATCCAGTCTTCGCGAATAGGGGAGAGAGCAGACAGGCACCAAGGCTACCGTCCGGGCGGAGATCGCTTTCCGTATTACCGTCGGGGGCACTCTCCGGAGGCTCCTCCGGCACCCTCGGTGGCGCCTTCTCCGCTGATCTTCCTAAAGTGGGTCAATGCGCACTGACGATCCCCCGCAGCAGGCGGGGGACGATCCCCTGCCTCCCGTACGGGACGTCCTGACCGCCATCGCGACCGGTCTGTGGCGCTGGGACAACGCATCCGGGACCGTCACGCTCGACGCGGAGGCGGCCCGGCTCCTCGGCCTTCCCGCACGCGCACAGACCCTCACGGAGGCGGGCGTGCGCTCCCGCTTCCACCCCGTCGACTGGAACGAGATCGACGGCATCGTCCAGCTCGCCGTCGCCGAGGGCACCCTCGCCGAGGCCCGCCTGCGGATCATGGACGAGCAGGGGCGGCGGGTCCTGCGCATCGTGCGCAGCCGCTCGAAGCCGATCGTGGACGCGGCCACTCATTCGTACGAGCTGATCGGCACCCTGCAGGAAGTGACCGAGCCCCCGCCGGGCGCCGCCCATCGCAGCCCCGTCACCGGCGACTGGCGCCGCTCCCGCGAGGCATTCCTGCTCGACGCGGGGCGGGCGCTGGCCGAGGCGGGGTCGACCGAGGAGGTGCTCCGGGTCGCGGGCGGGCTCTCGATGCCGGGGTTCTCGCCGGACGGGCTCGGGGTCTTCGGGGTCGAGGGCGACCGGCTCAAGGTCATCGGGCACCACGGGCACGGGCCGGGGGACGACGAGCCCTTCTCGATGCCGCTGGACACCGACTATCCGGCCGCCGAGGTGGTCCGCACGGGCCGCGCGGTGTACCTCTCGTCGCCGGAGGAGTACCACGAGCGCTATCCGGCGACCTGGCCGCTCGCGCAGCGCTTCGAGCGGCAGTCCTGGGCGTTCCTGCCGCTGACCGTGGCGGGCCGCACGATGGGCGCCTGGCTCGCGGCCTTCGCCTACCCCGTCTCGTTCACGCCGGACGAGCGCGCGGTCCTGACGACGGTGGCCCGGATGCTGGCGCAGGCCCTGTCGCGGGCCGGGGTCGCCGAGTCGGAGCGCGAGCTCACGGAGGGCCTGCAGCGCTCGATGCTGCCGCTGCTCGGGCCGCGGATCCCGGGGATGAGCGTGGCCGCGCGGTATGTGCCGACCGGCGGCGGGCTCCAGGTGGGCGGCGACTGGTACGACATGATTCCGCTGCCCAACGGCCGCATCGCGTTCGTCATCGGCGACGTACAGGGCCATGACGTGCGCGCGGCGGGCCTGATGGGGCAGCTGCGGATCGCCCTGCGCGCGTACGCGTCCGAGGGCCACCGCCCCGACGCGGTGCTCTCCCGTGCGACCCGCTTCCTCTCCGGGATCACGGACGGCATCACGGGCGGTTCGAGCGGCGACCCGCACAGCGCCGGGGCCGATCCCCGCTTCGCGACCTGCCTGTACGTGGAGGCCGACCCGGCCACCGGCGTCCTGGAGATGGCCCGCGCGGGCCACCCGGAGCCGGCGATACGGATGGCCGACGGAACGGTCGTGCAGCGCACCGCCGCGGGCGGCCTGCCGCTCGGCATCGACCCCGACGCGGACTACCCCACGACCCGGCTCGTCCTGGAGGCCGGCGAGACGATGCTGGTCTGCACGGACGGGCTCATCGAGACCGGCGGCCACGATCTGGACAGCGGCTGGACCCGGATCCGCAAGATCCTTGAGGAGTACGACGCCGCGGGCGACGGCGAGAGCGGCGACGGCCTCGAGGGGCTCGCCGACACCCTCGTACAGGCCGTGCACGGGCCCTCGTCGCACCACACCACGGGCCCGCTCGCGGACCGCCGCGAGGACGACATAGCGGTCCTGCTGCTGCGCAGGACCGGCCACCCCGAGCTGCGCACGGCCGCGCGCCGCACCGTCCTGACGGTCGCGCAGGCCGAGCCCGAGCGGATCGCCGGGGCACGGCAGCACGTCCGGGAACTCCTTCACGACTGGGCGGACCCCGATCAGGTCGACTCGGCGGTCCTGATGGTCTCCGAGATGGTCACCAACGTCCTGGTGCACACGGACGGCGACGCCCTGCTGGTCGCCGAGGTGACCGGGGAGCCGGGTGCGCGCCGGCTGCGGGCCGAGGTCTCGGACGGCAGCGACGACCTGCCCCACAAACGCCACCCCGGCGAGCTGGCCTCTTCCGGCCGGGGCCTGGTCCTGATGGAGCTGCTCGCGGACGCGTGGGGGGTGGATCCGCGGGGCGACGGGAAGAGCATCTGGTTCGAGCTGTACGAGGGGAACGACAGCCATGAAAGACCGTCCGGGGAGGCCTAGCCCGCGCCCTCCGCATACCGCCCCCGCAGCTCCGAGAACACCCCGAAGGCCGCCGCCGTCACCGGCACGGCGAGCAGCATCCCCAAGATCCCCGCCACAGAGGCCCCCGCGGTGATCGTCAGCATCACGATCGCCGGATGCATCTGCACCGTCCTGGACTGGATCAGCGGCTGCAGCACATGCCCCTCCAGGACCTGCACGGCAAGCACCACCCCCAGCGCCCACAGAGCGATGATCACTCCCCGGTCGGCCAGCGCGACGAGCACGGCGACGGCCCCGGAGATGAACGCCCCCAGGTAGGGGATGTACGCGCCGATGAAGACGAGCGCCCCAAGCCCCCACGCCCCCGGCACCCGCAGGATCAGCAGCCCCACGGTGATGCAGATCGCGTCGATGAGTGCGATGAGGGTGGTCCCGCGCATGAAGCCCTCGACCGCCTCGAAGGCCCGGCGGCCCATCGCCTCGACGGTGTCGGCGGTGCCGCCCGGGGCGAGCGAGCGCATGGACCCCAGGGCCCGGTCGGAGTCCCGCAGGAAGAAGAAGACGAGCAGCAGCGCAAGCACAGCCATGGCGATCATCTCGCCGACGACGCTCAGCCCGCTGATCACCCCGGACGCGGCGGATCCGCCGAACTTGCCGAGCAGATCCTTCGCGTTGGACGCCATGTCCTCCAGCGAGGTCCCGGCCGCCCCGAAGTGCTTCGACAGGTCGGTCGCGGCCTGCTTCAGGGAGGCGATGATCTGGTCGCCGGTGTCGATCAGGGCCTTGACCACGACGTACATCGCGCCGCCGACGACCGCGACGACGGCCGCGCAGGTCAGACCGGCGGCCAGCGAGCGCTGCACCTTCATCTTCAGGAGCCATCGGTAGACGGGCCCGAGGAGTGCCGTGCCGAGGAGGGCGAGCAGCACCGGCGTGACGGCCGTCTTGAAGATGATGACGAGCCAGATCGCCACGGCCGCCACGCCGGTGGCGAGCAGCAGGACGACACACCAGGCGGCGGTACGCCGTACGGGCTCGGGCAGAAGGGTGCTCACCCTCCCACCCGAGCACGGCCGCAAGGGCCCCGCACTTCATGTACGGCTACCTGCCGTGCACGGCGGGCACCTCCGGGGGAACCGCGATCCGCCCCGGCCCTTCCGCCACCCGCCGCTGGGCCTACAGCCCGCCCTCAGACATCCCGTGCACCGCCGGAATCGTCCCCAGGCGGCCCTTCTGGAAGTCGTCGAAGGCCTGCTGGAGTTCCTCGCGGGTGTTCATGACGAACGGCCCGTAGTGCGCCATCGGCTCCCTCAGCGGCCGGCCGCCGAGGAGGACGACCTCCAGGTCCGGGTGGTCGGATTCCTGCTTCTCGTCCGCGCGGACCGTCAGCGAGGAACCCGCTCCGAACACGGCCGTCTGCCCCATGTGCACGGGCCTGCGGTCCGTTCCGACCGAGCCGCGTCCTGCCAGCACGTAGGCGAGCCCGTTGAAGTCCGCGCGCCAGGGCAGCGTGATCTCCGCGCCGGGACGCAACGTCGCGTGGACCATCGTGATCGGCGTGTGTGTGATGCCGGGGCCCTCGTGGCCGTCGAGCTCGCCCGCGATGACACGGAGCAGCGCGCCGCCGTCGGGCGTGCTCAGGAGCTGCACCTGACCGCCACGGATGTCCTGGTAGCGCGGGTCCTTCATCTTGTCCTTGGCGGGCAGGTTGACCCACAGCTGAAGGCCGTGGAACAGCCCGCCGGACGCCACGAGCGACTCGGGCGGAGTCTCGATGTGCAGGAGACCGGAGCCCGCCGTCATCCACTGGGTGTCGCCATTGGTGATGGTGCCGCCACCGCCGTTGGAGTCCTGGTGCACGAAGGTGCCGTCGATGATGTACGTGACGGTCTCGAAGCCACGGTGCGGGTGCCACGGAGTGCCCTTCGGCTCCCCGGCGCCGTAATCCACCTCGCCCATCTGGTCCATCATGATGAACGGGTCGAGGTACTTGTAGTTGATCCCCGCGAAGGCCCGGCGCACCGGAAAGCCCTCGCCCTCGAAGCCGCTGGGGGCGTCGGTCACGGCGAGCACGGGGCGGGCCACGGCGTCGCCGGACGCGGCCACACGGGGCAGGGTCAGCGGGTTCTCGACGGTCACTGCGGGCATGTCGGTGCCTCCTTCTCGTACGCTCAGTTTAGTTGAACGTAGAACTTCTTGCCACTGGGAACGCGAGACGCCCGGAGGGCATTCCCTCCGGGCGTCATGGCGCTGTCAGTACGAGAAGCGGCTAGCCGTACATCCTCCGCATCGCGAAGTCGACCATCTGCTCGACGGCCTTCGCGTCGAAGACCATGCGGTGCTCGCCCTCCATGTCGAGCACGAAGCCGTACCCCGTCGGCAGGAGATCGATGACCTCGGCGCCCGTGATCACGAAGTACTTGGACTCCTTGCCCGCGTACCGCCGCAGCTCCTTGAGCGAGGTGAACATCGGGATCACCGGCTGCTGGGTGTTGTGCAGGGCGAGGAAGCCGGGGTTGTCGCCGCGCGGGCAGTAGACCTTGGACGTCGCGAAGGCCTGCTGGAAGTCCTCGGCGGACATCGACCCCGTGGTGAAGGCGCGCACCGCGTCCGCGAGGGACGGGGGTGACGGCTCGGGATAGAGCGGGGGCTGCTGGGCGTACCCGCCCGCGCCGCCGGGCATCTGCTGCTGCGGCGGCGGCTGGGCCCCCGGCGGGGCGTACTGCTGCTGGGCGCCAGGGCTCTGGTCGTAGCCGTACATGACCGCAAGAGTACTGAGCCCGCGCGAGTGCTGAGTCACAGATGACCCATTAGGGGTTGCTTCTTATTACTGGCGGGTAGCATCATCGTAGCTACTAGCTGGTACTGATCCCGTTGATCCCTTTTCTGCTTACGGAGCCGTCGCCATGGGGCACTACAAGTCGAATCTCCGCGACATCGAGTTCAACCTCTTCGAGGTGCTCGGCCGCGACAAGCTGTACGGCACCGGCCCGTTCGCGGAGATGGACGTCGACACCGCCAAGAGCATCCTCGACGAGCTGCGCAGGCTCGCCGAGAACGAGCTGGCCGAGTCCTTCGAGGACGCCGACCGCAACCCGCCGGTCTTCGACCCGGCCACCAACACCGCTCCCGTACCCGCGTCCTTCAAGAAGAGCTACCAGGCCTTCATGGACTCCGAGTACTGGCGCCTCGGCCTGCCCGAGGAGATCGGCGGCACGACCTCGCCGCGCTCGCTGATCTGGGCGTACGCGGAGCTGCTGCTCGGCGCCAACCCGGCGGTGTGGATGTACTCCTCCGGTCCGGCGTTCGCGGGCATCCTGCACGAAGAGGGCAACGAGGCGCAGAAGAAGATCGCCGCGATCGCCGTCGAGAAGCAGTGGGGCTCGACGATGGTCCTGACCGAGCCGGACGCCGGTTCGGACGTCGGCGCGGGCCGCACGAAGGCGACGCTGCAGGAGGACGGCTCCTGGCACATCGAGGGCGTGAAGCGCTTCATCACGTCCGGTGAGCACGACATGTCGGAGAACATCCTCCACTACGTCCTCGCCCGCCCCGAGGGCCACGGCCCCGGCACCAAGGGCCTGTCCCTCTTCCTCGTACCGAAGTACGAGTTCGACTGGGAGACCGGCGAGCTGGGCGCCCGCAACGGCGTGTACGCCACGAACGTCGAGCACAAGATGGGCCTCAAGGCGTCCAACACGTGCGAGATGACGTTCGGCGACCAGCACCCCGCCAAGGGCTGGCTGATCGGCGACAAGCACGAGGGCATCCGCCAGATGTTCATGATCATCGAGTTCGCCCGCATGATGGTGGGCACGAAGGCGATCGCAACGCTCTCGACCGGCTACCTCAACGCCCTTGAGTACGCCAAGGAGCGCGTGCAGGGCCCGGACCTGGCCCAGTTCATGGACAAGACCGCGCCCAAGGTGACGATCACCCACCACCCGGACGTGCGCCGCTCGCTCATGACGCAGAAGGCGTACGCGGAGGGCATGCGCGCCCTTGTCCTGCACACCGCGGCGGTCCAGGACGACATCCAGATCAAGGAGGCGGCGGGCGAGGACGCGTCGGCGCTGATCGCCCTGAACGACCTCCTCCTGCCGATCGTGAAGGGCTACGGCTCGGAGAAGTCGTACGAGCAGCTGGCGCAGTCGCTCCAGACGTTCGGCGGCTCGGGGTACCTCCAGGAGTACCCGATCGAGCAGTACATCCGTGACGCGAAGATCGACACCCTCTACGAGGGCACCACGGCGATCCAGGGCCAGGACTACTTCTTCCGGAAGATCGTCCGCAACCAGGGCGCCGCGCTGAACGGCCTCGCCGAGGAGATCAAGAAGTTCCTCGCGGTCGGCACGGGCGGCGAGGCGCTTGCCGGGGCCCGCGAGGAGCTGGCCAAGGCCGCGGTCGAGCTGGAGGCCATCGTCGGTGTCATGCTGACGGACCTCGCGGCGACGGAGCAGGACGTCAAGTCCATCTACAAGGTGGGCCTCAACACGACCCGCCTCCTGATGGCCTCGGGCGACGTCGTGGTCGGCTACCTGCTCCTGCGGGGCGCGGCGGTGGCCGCCGAGAAGCTGGAGACGGCTTCGGCGAAGGATGTCGCCTTCTACCAGGGCAAGATCGCCGCGGCCAGGTTCTTCGCCACGAACGTCCTCCCGGGCGTCGCCTCCGAGCGGAAGCTCGCCGAGGGCGTCTCACTGGACCTGATGGAACTGGACGAGGCAGCGTTCTAAGCCCCCATCACACCTCTGCGGCCCGCCTTCCCCTCTGGGGGGGGGCGGGCCGTGGTGTGTCCCCGGTGGCTTCCCCTCCGGGGGGAGGCCGCTGTGTGCACACGGCGGGCATCCCCTCCGGGGGGGCGGGCCGTGGTGTACCCCCGGCGGTGGCTTCCCCTCCAGGGGGGCAGGCCGTGGTGTACCCCCGGCGGGCACTCCCTCTGGGCAGGGCAGGCCGTGGTGTGCCCACGGCGGTGGCTTCCCCCTCCAGGGACAGGCCGTGGTGTACCCCCGGCGGGCATCCCCTCCGGGGGGCGGGCCGTGGCGTGCCCCCCGGCGGTGGCTTCCCCTCCGGGGACAGACCGTGGTGTACCCCCGGCGGGCACTCCCTCTGGGCAGGGCAGGCCGTGGTGTGCCCACGGCGGCCTGTCCCGCCGCCCCATCCCGGCGCTGCGCGCCGGACCTTCCCCGCCCGCCCACCCGATTACCCCGCGCCTGACGCCTCGCGCGGGCCACGCTGTCACTCGGCGTGGGCGCATTTGTCTGCGGATCCGCTCCCTCCTTCACGGCGCTGCGCGCCGGATTACCCCACCCACCCACCCGTTCACCCCGCATCTCCGGGCAAACGGGTGGGCGGGCGGGAGAGATCCGGCGCGGAGCGGCGGGACAGGGCGGGGCGGCGCTGCAGATGAAGGGCGGCCACCCGACGGACGCAGGGTAAACGGGTGGGTGGGCGGGGAAGATCCGGCGCGGAGCGGCGGGCAGGGCGGCGCCGCAGACGAAGGAGGGCCACCCGACGACGCGGGGTGAACGGGTGGGTGGGGAAGATCCGGTGCGGAGCGGCGGGGCGGTGCCGCAGGCGAAGGGCGGCCACCCGACGACTCAGGGTGAACGGGTGGGTGGGTGGGAGAGATCCGGTGCGGAGCGGTGGGGCGGCGGTGCAGGCGAAGGGCGGTACGGAGGACGCCGGGTACAGAACCTCCCGGTTCAGGCCCCCCGCAGGCCCCGGTACCGCTAGCTAGGCTGGAAGCCATGAGCACACCCGCCCGCTTCGACCGCGGCCACTCCGAAGACCTCATGTCCTTCCTGGCGGCGAGCCCTTCGCCGTACCACGCAGTGGCGAGCGCCGCGGAGCGGCTAGAGAAGGCCGGCTTCCGGCAGGTCGACGAGACCGAGGCCTGGGACGGGACGACCGGCGGGAAGGGCGGGAAGTACGTGCTGCGCGGCGGCGCCATCGTCGCCTGGTACGTCCCGGAAAGCGCAACCCCGCACACCCCCTTCCGCATCGTCGGCGCCCACACCGACTCCCCGAACCTGCGCGTGAAGCCGAGGCCGGACAGCGGCGCCCACGGCTGGCGGCAGGTCGCGGTCGAGATCTACGGCGGACCGCTGCTCAACTCCTGGCTGGACAGGGACCTCGGTCTCGCGGGCCGCCTCTCCCTGCGCGACGGCAGCACCCGGCTCGTGAACATCGACCGCGCCCTGCTCCGCGTACCGCAGCTGGCGATCCACATGGACCGCGGGGTCGTCGCCGACGGCCTCAAGCTCGACAAGCAGAAGCACATGCAGCCCATCTGGGGCCTCGGCGACGACGTGACCGACGGCGATCTGATCCGCTTCGTCGCGGAGGAGGAAGGGCTCGCCCCCGGCGACGTAACCGGCTGGGATCTGATGACGCACCCCGTCGAGGCGCCCTCCTTCCTCGGCCGCGACCGCGACCTGATCGCGGGCCCCCGGATGGACAACCTCCTGTCGGTGCACGCCTGTACGGCCGCGCTCGCCGCCGTGTCGACGGCGGACGACGCCGGCTCCCTCCCGTACATCCCCGTACTCGCGGCCTTCGACCACGAGGAGAACGGCTCGCAGTCCGACACCGGCGCGGACGGCCCGCTGCTCGGCAGCGTCCTGGAGCGTTCCGTGTTCTCGCGCGGGGGTTCGTACGAGGACAGGGCCCGCGCCTTCGCCGGGACCGTCTGTCTGTCCTCCGACACCGGCCACGCCGTGCACCCCAACTACGCCGAGCGGCACGACCCGACGCACCACCCGCGTGCCAACGGCGGCCCGATCCTCAAGGTCAACGTCAACAACCGGTACGCGACGGACGGCGCAGGACGCGCCGTGTTCGCCGCCGCGTGCGAGAAGGCCGGCGTGCCCTTCCAGAGCTTCGTGTCGAACAACTCGATGCCCTGCGGCACGACGATCGGCCCGATCACCGCGGCCCGGCACGGCATCAAGACGGTCGACATCGGTGTGGCGATCCTGTCCATGCACAGCGTGCGCGAGCTGTGCGGGGCGGACGATCCGCACATGCTGGCCAACGCGTTGGTGGCGTTCTTGGAGGGCTGAGTACCCTGGGGGTGTTCGAAACACGCACAACGACACAGGGGTTGAGGCCAGGTGGAGTTCCAGCTGCTGGGACCGGTGACAGTCGCCGGAGGCAGCGGAACGGTACCCCTGGGCCCGGCCAAGCGCCGCAGCCTGCTCGCCGCTCTGCTGCTTCGCGCGGGTACGCCGGTCTCGGTGGACGCCCTGACCGACGCGCTGTGGGACGACGAACCTCCCGTGCACGCGCGCACGGTCATCCAGGGGCATGTGTCGCGGCTGCGCGCGCTCCTCGTGGAAGCGGGTCTCGATGCGTACGGGGTCGAACTCGCCACGCAGGGCGGTGCGTACGCCCTGCAGTTCCCGGAGACGCTGCTCGACGTCAGCCGCTTCGAGGACCTCGTCAAGCTCGCCGGGCAGCAGCGGGACCCGGCCGACGCGTCCCTGATGCTGCAGGAGGCGCTCGCGCTGTGGAACGGTCCCGCGCTGACCGGCACCGTCCCGACCGGGCCGATGCTGGCCGCGGCGCGGGGCCTGGAGGAGAGCCGCCTCGTGACCGTCGAGCAGCTCGCAGAGACGTACGGGCGGCTCGGCGCGCACGGTCAGGCGGTGGCGCTGCTGCGTACGGAGTCGGTGCAGCATCCGTTCCGTGAGGCGCTGGTGGCGGCGTTGATGCGGGCGCTGCAGCGGTGCGGGCGGCAGTCCGAGGCGCTGGAGTGCTTTCACCGGACGCGGGAGCGTCTTGCCGAGGAGATGGGGGTCGACCCCGGGAAGACGCTGCGGCGGGCCTATGCGGAGATCCTTGACGGCGAGCCGGACACGGGGAGCCATCCGACGTTGGCGGCGGCGATGCGCGCTTCTGGCGGGGGCGCCTCCCCGAAAAAAGCCTCTCCCACCCGCCCACCCGTTTACCCGGCATCGGCCCGTGAGCAAGAGCAGCCCGCCGCCGGGGCGGAGCCCGCTCCCGCAGGAGCCACCCCCGTCACCCCCGCTGTGGGCAGGCGTTCCGCAGGGCGGAACGGGTGGGCACAGCCCTCACCGCAGGGTGCCGATGAACAGCGGGTCCAGAACCTCCTCCCCCGGGCCCCCCGAAGCTTCGTGGGCCGCGAGGAGCAACTGGCGGCGCTCGAAGCGGCGGTGACCGACAGCCCGGAGGGGCCCATCGCGCTGCTCGCCGGCCCTGCCGGGGTGGGCAAGACCGCCCTCGCCCTGCACTGGGCGCATCACGCGGCCGAACGCCACCCGCAGGGCACCCTCTTCGCCGACCTGCGGGGATTCAGCGGAGGCGAGGCCGCCCAACCCGTGTGCATCCTGCGGGATTTCCTCCTGGCCCTGGGAGTCCAGCCCCAGGACGTCCCCGGCGGCACCGAAGCCGCCGCGGCCCTGTACCGCTCCCTCGTCGCGGAGCGACACCTCCTCGTCGTACTCGACAACGCACGGGACTCCGCCCAGGTCCGCCCCCTGCTCCCCGGCACCCCCCACGTGACCACCGTCGTCACCAGCCGCAACCGCCTCGACGGCCTCATCGCGTCGGACCTCGCGCGCCCCGTCCCGCTGGGCGTGCTCGGCGAGCGGGACGCCGCCGAGCTGTTCGTCCGCGCCCTGGGGCGGACCGGCGACGCGGACGCTGCCGCCGTGCGCCAGGTCGCCCGCCTCTGCGACGGCCTGCCGCTCGCCCTGCGCATCGCCGCCGCACGGCTCAGCGGCCGCCCGCAGTGGTCCGTGGCCGATCTCGCCGCCGAACTCGCCGACGGCCAGCGGCGGTTGGCGCTGCTGTCCGCCGAGGACACCGGCGTCGCGGCCGCCCTGCGCACCTCGGTCGACCAGCTGCCGAACGGCGACGCCTGGCTGCTCGCGTCGCTGGCCCGCGCGTTCACCCGGGACGTCGACGCGTACGCGGCTGCCGCCGTGGCGGGGACGGATGTCGCGGGTGCCCACGAGGGGCTCGACCGGCTGGCCGCCGCGCATCTGATCCAGGAGGAGTCGCCGGGGCGGTACGTCCTGCACGACCTCGTACGGCTCTACGCACGCAGCCTCGACGGCCCCGCGGACGCCGACCTGCGCCTGGTCGACCACTGGCTGCGCGCCCTCGACGCCGCCGTCCACGCCATCGACACCACCGGCTACCGCGACTGCGCGCTGCCCGCCGACTGCCGACCCGGACCGGTCCGCGCGTTCGCCGACCGGGACACCGCGCGCGGCTGGTTCGCGGCCGAGCAGGACGGGCTGCTCGCGGCGACCGCCGCCGCCGCGGGGCTCGGCGACGACGACCGCGCCTGGCGGCTCGCCGTACTGATCTGGCCGACGGTCCTGTGGCGCCCGCACCTCGGCTGGCGGGCCCCGCTGGAGCGCGCCCTGGAGGCGGCCGGGCGGGCCCGCAGCGACGAGGGCGTCGGGCGGCTGCACTCCACCCTGGGCGTGCTCCTCGTCGAGACCGGGCACCACGAGGCGGCCCTGGGGCACCTGGAGCGCTCCCTGGATCCGCTGCACCGCGCGGGACTTCCCGAGATCGCCGCCCAGGTCCTCGTACTCATCGGCATCGCCCGCATCCACATCGACGACCCGGAAGGCGCCCTGCGCGCCCAGGAGGCGGCCGTCCGCACGGCGCGCGACAGCGGCCACTCCACGGCGGCGATGCTCGAGCACCACCACGCCGCTCAGCTCGCCCTCGCCGACGGCGACCAGGCGGCCGCCGCCGAGCACGCGGCCCACGCCCTCGAATCGGTGCCGCCGGACGAGACCGCGGGCTGGCGGCCGCTGATCTGGGAGTCGTACGGCATCGCCCTGCACCGCGCCGGGCTGCACCACGAGGCGCGCGCCGCCCTCCTGACCGCACTCAACGTGACGAAGGAGGAGGACCTTCCGGCGCGCACCGCGGGGACGCTCACCCAGCTCGGCGAGGTGGCGTCCGTGCTCGACGGGCCCGAGCGCGGAGCGGACTACCGGCGCCTGGCGGAGGAGCTGCGGCGCTCCATTCCTGACTCCTCCACCTGATCACCGGCTCCTCTGACCTGCGCGAACGGAACGTTAGCCAGGTGTTAGCGGGACGGAAGCAGCGGGCGGCAGGCTCTTTCTCAGCAGCCCGACCGACCGTCACACGGGGGAGTCACCACCATGCGCATCGCCGCCCGCAAGAACGCCGCCTTCGCCCTCGCGGCGGTCGCGGCCCTCTCGATCTCGCTCACCGCCTGCAATGGCGACGACGTCGCCGACGACAAGGCATCCGGGCCCTCGTCGGCCGGGTCCTCCGACTCCGCGAAGGACACGACCGGAGCCGACGGCTCGTCGAGCGGCGACAAGACGGCCACCACATCGGGCGGTTCGGGTGGCTCGGACGGTTCGGACGGTTCGGACGGCGGCGAGGCCGCTCCCGCCGGTGACGACGACTGCACGCTGACCACCTCGAAGATCATCATGCAGGAGACCGGCGGCTCCGCGCCCGTCGTCCTGCTCAAGATCACCAACAACGGCGACAAGCGCTGCTCGGTCTACGGCGCCCCGTTCGTCAGCGACCCGACCGCGGGCAAGAACCTCCCGGTGGCCGAGGACACCCGGCCGCAGTCCGTCGTCGGCGTCGAGCCGAACCAGTCCGCCTACGCCTCGATCGGCCTCGCGGCCAAGGAGTCCGGCGACACCCACCGCACCAAGACCTTCAACGTCACGCTCGCCGCGAAGGACGGCAAGGGCACGGACGGCCACGCTTCGGTCGACTCCCCCGGCCCCGCGGGCCTGCTGCTCGACAGCTCATCCCAGGTCACGTACTGGCAGAGCACCTCCGAGGGCGCCCTGACGTAACGGCGTCCTCCCCCTGATCCACAGCCGGTCCGTGTCCTCACTTCCCCCCAAGTGGCACGGGCCGGCTGTGTCATTCCCGCCGCGGGGTAGTCATGGCGCCATGAGACTTCTCGTACGCGACAGGCTGTTCGGCATCGGCGACGACTACTGGATCGAGGACGACCAGGGCCGCAAGGTCTTCCTCGTCGACGGCAAGGCGATGCGGCTGCGCGAGACCTTCGAGCTGAAGGACATGCAGGGCCGCGTCCTCATCGACATCCGCGCCAAGATGCTGGCCCTGCGCGACACGATGGTCATCGAACGGGAGGGCGAGCCGCTGGCCAGGGTCAAGCGCAAACGCCTCTCGCTCCTGCGCAACCACTACCGCGTGGAGCTGGTCGACGGCACGGAACTCGACGTCAGCGGCAAGATCCTGGACCGCGAGTTCGCCATCGAGTACGACGGCGAACTCCTGGCCGACATCTCCCGCCGCTGGTTCCGCGTCCGCGACACCTACGGCCTCCACGTCGTACGCGACGACGCGGACCCGGCCCTGCTGCTGGCGGTATCGGTCTGCGTCATCCGCCTGGCAGAGAAGGAACGGGGCGACGACTAGCGCTTGGGTGTGTCCATACCGAGGAGCCTGTCCTTCAGCGCGGGGAACTGCTCCCGAGTGACAGCGACCTTCCCGGGATCCAGGTCAACGGTGAGGACCTCCTCGCCGTCCCCCGCCTCGCAGAGCACCTCACCCCAGGGATCGACGACGACGCTGTGCCCGGCCTGAGGAACACCGGCATGCGTCCCCCCGGTGCCACAGGCAAGGACGTACACCTGATCCTCGACAGCCCGCGCCCGCGCGAACAGCAGCCAGTGCTCCCGCCGCCTGGCGGGCCACCCCGCAGGGACGACGAACATCTCGGCGCCCGCGTCGACAAGCCCCCGAAAAAGCTCAGGAAAGCGCAGGTCATAGCAGGTGGCGAGCCCCACCGTGGTGGACGGAAGCCGCACAGTGGCCAGCTCGGAACCGGCCGCCATCATGACGGCCTCCCCCTTGTCGAAGCCGAACCGATGAATCTTCCGGTAGGCGGCGGCGAGTTCACCGTCGGGGGAGAAGACGAGAGAGGTGTTGTAGAGCGGCCCTTCAGGGTCCCGCTCCGGAATGGACCCGGCGTGCAGCCACACCCCCGCGTCACTCGCCGCCTTGGCCATCGCCTCGTACGTAGGACCTTCCAGCGGCTCCGCCTCCGCCGCGAACGACTCGTACGCGAAAGCGCCGGTCGTCCACAGTTCGGGAAGAACGACGAGATCCGATCCCTCCCGCGCACTCACCTCACGTACCAGTGAAGCGACGCGCGACCGGCGGGAATTGACCGGTTCGTCCTCGTCTACGGCGATCTGGATGAGGGAGGCGCGCACACTACCACCGTCCTGGCATTCGAGCTGTCAATGCAGGCCTACGATCGTCACACGAAAGCACTGCCGGGGTGCCTGTGGGCAGCGTAACTTAGCGTCCCAGACACCCACCGCCCGCGTACGACCGTCGAGGGGTCCCGTGAGTCTCCATCCCAGCCTGCAAAACTACGCCGACGCCTGGACCCAATCAGTCACGGCGATATCCGAGCTGGTGTCGCCGCTCGCCGAGGGAGAGTGGAACTGGGCCACGCCCTGCCCCGGCTGGTCGGTGCGGGACATCGTCTCGCATGTCATCGGCCTGGACTGCGAGATGCTGGGCGACCCCCGCCCCATCCACACGCTGCCCCGCGACCTGTACCACGTACAGACCGAGGGCCAGCGGTACATGGAGATGCAGGTCGACGTGCGGCGCCACCACACCGCGCCCGAGATGACCTCCGAGCTCGAGTACACGATCATCCGCCGCTCGCGGCAGCTGCGGAACGAGTCGCGTGAGCCGGATACGAAGATCCGCGGCCCGCTCGGCAGCGAGCAGACCCTCGAACTGGCCACGCGGATGCGCGCGTTCGACGTCTGGGTGCATGAGCAGGATCTGCGTACGACGCTGAAGAAGCCCGGCAACCTGGACTCGCCCGGCGCGCTCGTGGCCCGCGATCTGCTCCTGCACGGACTGCCGAAGGTCGTCGCCAAGAAGGCGGGCGCGCCCGCGAATTCGGCGGTCGTCTTCGACGTGAGCGGTGCCGTCGAGTTCCT
Source organism: Streptomyces sp. NPDC086554 (assembly GCF_040686095.1). NCBI lineage: Bacteria > Bacillati > Actinomycetota > Actinomycetes > Kitasatosporales > Streptomycetaceae > Streptomyces > Streptomyces sp. NPDC086554. Next base: position 138,038 of record NZ_JBFBJK010000021.1, on the reverse strand, counting down.
GCGCACGGTCCGCGTCGACGCCGAAGGCCACGCCACGGTCGACAGCGCCCCCTCGCTCGGCCCGCTCGCGACGCTGAGCCTGGACTGGGAGACGTACTTCCGTCTGGCGTGCGGCCGCATCACGTACGCCTCGGTCGCCGACCGCATCAAGATCGAGGGCGACCACGGTCTCGGCGAGGCGATCCTGCGGGAGTTCGCGGTCACGCCGTAGCCGGACGCACGCCGCTCCCGCGTGTACCCGGCGGGAGCGGCTGGAGATGTGCGTGACGGTCAGACGGGGACGTGCACCGCCTCGACCCTGCTGGCCACAAGCCGCTCCCGCTCCCTGCGCACCGCACGCGTCCGCAGCCGCAGGATCTGGCTCAGGCCGATCGCCTCAAGGACGAAGACCGCCGAGAAGGCGATCCGGTAGCTGTCACCGGTCGCGTCAAGCAGAACGCCGATGGCCAGCAGCGTCGTCATGGAGGCGACGAAGCCGCCCATGTTCACGATGCCGGACGCCGTGCCCTGCCGCTCGGGCGGATTCGCGGGCCGCGCGAAATCGAAGCCGATCATGGACGCGGGACCGCAGGCGCCGAGCACGGTGCACAGCGCGATGAGCAGCCACATCGGGGCGTGGTCGCCGGGGTAGTGGATCGTGACCGCCCACATGACGGCGGTCGCCGCGACCGTACCGATGGCCAGCGGCGTACGGGCCGCGTGGTGCCGGGCGACGATCTGGCCGTAGACCAGGCCGATCACCATGTTGGACAGCACGACGAGGGTGAGCAGCGTCCCGGCCGCCGCGCGCGTGAGCCCCTGCGCCTCGACGAGGAACGGAAGACCCCACAGGAGCAGGAACACCATCGCGGGGAACTGCGTGGTGAAGTGCACCCAAAGCCCGAGCCGCGTGCCGGGCTCGCGCCAGCTCAGGGCGATCTGCTTGCGCACGAAGGCCCCACCGGTGTGCCGCACGGGCTCCGGCTCGTGGCCCTCGGGGTGGTCCTTGAGGAACAGCGTCATCAGTACGAGGACGACGACGCCGCACAGCGCGCTGCCGGCGAAGGCCGCGGTCCAGCCGACGGAGTGCAGGAGCCGGGCGAGGACGAGGGTGGAGACGAGGTTGCCCGCCATGCCGACGAGCCCCGCGAGCTGGGCGACCAGCGGGCCGCGCCGGGCCGGGAACCAGCGGGTGCCGAGCCGCAGGACGCTGATGAAGGTCAGCGCGTCACCGCAGCCGAGCAGGGCGCGGGATGCGAGGGCCATCGCGTACGAGGGCGAGAAGGCGAAGCCGAGCTGCCCGAGCGTGAACAGCACGACGCCGATGGTCAGCACCTTCTTGGTGCCGAGCCGGTCGACCAGCAGGCCGACGGGTATCTGCATGCCCGCATACACGAGCAGTTGGAGGATGGAGAAGGTCGAGAGCGCGGACGCGTTGACATGAAACCGGTCGGCGGCGTCGAGCCCGGCGACACCGAGGGAGGTCCGGAAGATGACGGCGACGAAGTAGACGGAGACACCGATCGACCAGACGAGCACGGCCTTCTTGCCGCCGGGGGGATCGCCGGGGAGGGAGACGGGACCGGAGACCGAACTCATCGGAACCTCCAGTAACGGGTGGGCGGGCGGGAAAAATGCCGCGAAGCGGCAAAAGAAAAGAGCACCCTCATCGGACCTCGCCCCGAGCAAGATTCTGGAACCACCCGACGTGCCGGGCGACGACCCTCTCCGCGGCCTCCGCATCCGCGGCCCGCAGCGCGTCAAGGATCTCCTCGTGCTCAGCAAGGGTCTTGGCAATGCGATCAGGGTGGGAGTGCATCACCGCGACCCCCATCCGCAGCTGCCGGTCCCGAAGCTGGTCGTACAGCCGGGAGAGAATCTCGTTCCCCCCGCTGCGGACGATCTCCGCATGAAAACACCGGTCAGTCACAGCGGCAGCCGAAAAATCCCCGGCGGCGGCCTGCGCCCGCTGTTCGTCGAGCAGATCTTCAAGGCGGCCGATAAGCCCCGCAGGGGCCGGCACCGCCTTGCGGACCGAATGCGTCTCCACAAGCAGCCGCGTCTCGACGACATCGGCGATCTCCTGCGCGGAGACGGGCAGGACCAGCGCCCCCTTCTTGGGGTAGAGCCGGAGCAACCCCTCGACCTCCAGCTTCAGCAGGGCCTCCCGCACCGGGGTGCGGGACACCCCCACGGCCTCGGCGAGCTCGCCCTCGGTGAGCAGCGTGCCGCCCTCGTAGCGGCGGTCGAGCACACCCTGCTTGACGTGCGTGTAGACGCGTTCGGCGGCGGGCGGCGGTTTGACGGCGGGGGTCGCGGAGGCGGTGGGGACGGCTGGGGCGGCTGGCATGCGCACAGCATAGATACAACACGTACGCATGAGCTCGTCCATTCCACGATGCGGACATCACCCCACGGGGGCGCATCCATCCACCCCCGTCGCGAGTCATACCATCGAGCGGCACCCTCATGTGGCCGCATTCCAGGGGCATTTGGAGACATAGAACTTGAACACCCCCATTAAGGGCATTCGACGCGTATCGGCCGTCATCGTCACCGCGGGAGCGGTGCTCGCGGGCGGGGCCCTCACCACGCCCGCCCACGCGGCCGCACCGCCGAAGCCGTCCATCGCCGCCAAGGGCGGCTACGTGATGAACAACGGCACGAGCAAGACCCTCTTCACCAAGGCCGCCGACACCCGCCGGTCCACCGGCTCCACCACCAAGATCATGACCGCCAAGGTGGTGCTCTCGCAGCCGAACCTCAACCTCGACTCCAAGGTCACGATCCAGAAGGCCTACAGCGACTACATCGTCAAGAACACCGCATCGTCGGCCCGGCTGATCGTCGGCGACAAGGTCACCGTCCGCCAGCTCCTGTACGGCCTGATGCTGCCGTCCGGCTGCGACGCGGCGTACGCGCTCGCCGACAAGTTCGGCAAGGGCTCCACCCGCGCGGCCCGCGTGAAGTCCTTCATCGGGAAGATGAATTCGCAGGCCAAGACTCTCGGCCTGACGAACACCCACTTCGACTCGTTCGACGGCATCGGCGGCACGGCCAACTACTCGACGCCCCGCGATCTGACGAAGCTCGCGAGCAGCGCGATGAAGAGCTCCACGTTCCGTACGGTCGTGAAGACGAAGTCGACGAAGCAGAAGGTCGCGACGAAGAGCGGCGGCTACCGCTACATGTCGTGGTCGAACACGAACAACCTGCTCGGCACCTACAGCGGCACGATCGGCGTGAAGACAGGTTCGGGCCCACAGGCCAAGTACTGCCTGGTCTTCGCCGCGACCCGTAACGGCAAGACGGTCATCGGCACGGTCCTCACGTCCACCTCCGCGGCCAACCGCACGGCGGACGCGAAGAAGCTGATGGACTACGCCTTCAAGCGGTAGGGCGCACGACGAGGGGGCCCGCCGCGTGCTGCGGCGGGCCCCCTCGTACGTTGCCGGACTTGCTACGCCCAGGTGATGAGCCGCTTCGGTTGCTCCAGGATCGCCGCCACATCGGCGAGCACCTTGGAGCCGAGCTCGCCGTCGACCAGGCGGTGGTCGAAGGAGAGCGCAAGGGTCGTCACCTGACGCGGCTTGACCTTGCCCTTGTGGACCCACGGCTGGAGCTTGATCGCGCCGACCGCGAGGATCGCGGACTCGCCCGGGTTCAGGATCGGCGTGCCCGTGTCGACGCCGAAGACGCCGACGTTCGTGATCGTGACCGTGCCGCCCTGCATCGCGGCCGGGGACGTCTTGCCTTCCCTTGCCGTGGCGACCAACTCGCCGAGGGACTCGGCCAGTTCGGGCAGCGTCTTGGCGTGCGCGTCCTTGATGTTCGGGACGAGCAGGCCGCGTGGTGTGGCGGCGGCGATGCCCAGGTTCACATAGTGCTTCTGGACGATCTCCTGATTCGCCTCGTCCCAGGCAGCGTTGACGTCCGGGTTGCGCCGGATCGCCACGAGCAGCGCCTTGGAGATCAGCAGGAGCGGGTTCACCCGCAGGCCCGTGAAGCCGTACTTGTCTGCGTCTCGCTTCAGCTCATCGACGAGCTTCATCGTCCGCGTCACGTCCACCGTCACGAACTCCGTGACGTGCGGCGCCGTGAAGGCCGAACCGACCATCGCCTGGGCGGTGGCCTTGCGGACGCCCTTGACGGGGATACGGGTCTCGCGGGCGTCGGAGCTCACGGCGGCCGCCGGGGCGGGCGCGGGGGCCTCGGTCACCGCGGGCCGGGGCGCGGCCACGGGCGCGGCGGGGGCGGGAGCGGGAGCGGCCGCTGCCACCGCCGCGTGCACGTCCTCGCGCGTGATGATCCCGTCCGGACCCGACGGCGTGACGGCCGCCAGGTCGACACCCAGATCCTTGGCGAGCTTGCGCACCGGCGGCTTGGCCAGCGGCCGCTCACCGGCAGGCGCGGAAGCGAGCGCCGACGTGCTGGTGCCGTTCAACTCGGCCTGCACGGACGCCGCGTAGTACGTACCGGCCGGCGGCTCTTCGGCCTGCTCCGGCACGGTCTTGCGCGCGCGGCGCTTCGTCGAGGACGCGGCCACCCCGTACCCGACGAGCACGGGCTGGCGCCCCTCGGGGGCCGGCTCCTCGGCCGGTTCGGCGGGCGCGGCGGCCTGGGACTCGGGCGCGGCCTCCGGCGCGGGCGTGCTTCCGCCCGACACATCGACCGTGATGATCACCTGGCCGACGTCGACCGTCGTGCCCTCGGGGAAGCGCAGCTCCCCCACAACACCGTTGAACGGAATCGGCAGTTCGACGGCGGCCTTGGCCGTCTCCACCTCGCACACGACCTGCCCGTCGGTGACGGTGTCGCCCGGCGCCACGTACCACTTGAGGATCTCGGCCTCGGTGAGCCCCTCGCCCACGTCGGGCATCTTGAACTCGGCAAGAGCGGTGTCTGTCATCGTCGTCACGACCCTCTCCCTCAGTACGCCAGCGAGCGGTCGACGGTGTCGAGCACCCGGTCAAGGCCCGGCAGGTACTCCTCTTCGAGGCGAGCCGGCGGGTACGGGGCGTGGTAGCCGCCGACCCGGAGCACCGGGGCCTCCAGGTGGTAGAAGCACCGCTCGGTGATGCGCGCCGCGATCTCCGCGCCCGTGCCCAGGAAGACCGGGGCCTCGTGCACGACGACGAGGCGGCGGGTCTTCTCCACCGATGACTGCACCGTGTCGAAGTCGATCGGGGACATGGAGCGCAGGTCCACGACCTCCAGGGACTTGCCCTCATCGGCGGCGGCCGCGGCGGCCTCCAGACAGACCTTCACCATCGGGCCGTACGCCGCGAGCGTCAGGTCGGTGCCCTCGCGCACGACACCGGCCTTGTGCAGAGGGCCGGGGATGGCGTCCTTGTCGACCTCGCCCTTGTCCCAGTAACGCCGCTTCGGCTCGAAGAAGATCACCGGGTCATTGCTCTGGATGGCCTGCTGCATCATCCAGTAGGCGTCCGACGAGTTGGAGGGCGAGACGACCTTGAGCCCCGCCACATGCGCGAACAGCGCCTCGGGCGACTCGCTGTGGTGCTCGACCGCGCCGATGCCGCCGCCGTACGGAATGCGGATGACGACCGGCATCTTGATCTTGCCGAGCGCGCGGGCGTGCATCTTCGCGAGCTGCGTGACGATCTGGTCGTACGCCGGGAAGACGAAACCGTCGAACTGGATCTCCACCACAGGGCGGTAGCCCCGCAGGGCGAGCCCGATCGCCGTACCCACGATGCCGGACTCGGCGAGCGGGGTGTCGATGACCCGGTCCTCGCCGAAGTCCTTCTGCAGCCCGTCCGTCACCCGGAAGACGCCGCCGAGCTTGCCGACGTCCTCGCCCATGATGAGGACCTTGGGGTCGGTCTCGAGCGCCGTGCGCAGCGATTCGTTGATCGCCTTGGCAAGGGGAAGTTTCTGTACGCCCATGGTTACTTGGCCTCGCCTTCAGCGAACGACGCCTGGTACGCGGCGAACTGGGCGCGCTCCTCGTCGACCAGCGCATGCCCGTCCGCATACGCGTTCTCGAAGATCGCCATCAGATCCGGATCCGGCATCGCCCGCACCACCTCTCGCACTCGCTTTCCCAACGCTTCGCTCTCCGCTTCGAGTTCCGCGAAAAATCCCTCATCCGCGTGACCTTCGGACTCGAGATAGGCCTTCAGGCGCAGGATCGGGTCCTTCGCCTCCCAGGCCACACGCTCGTCGTCGTTGCGGTACTTCGACGGGTCGTCGGAGGTGGTGTGCGCGCCCATGCGGTACGTGAACGCCTCGATCAGCGCCGGGCCCTCGCCCGTGCGGGCCCGCTCCAGGGCCCACTTGGTGACGGCGAGCACGGCGAGCACGTCGTTGCCGTCGACCCGCACACCGGGGAAGCCGTAACCCTGCGCGCGCTGGTAGAGCGGCACCCGGGTCTGCTTCTCGGTGGGCTCGGAGATCGCCCACTGGTTGTTCTGGCAGAAGAACACGACGGGAGCGTTGTAGACCGCGGAGAAGGTGAACGCCTCGGCGACGTCTCCCTGGCTTGAGGCGCCGTCACCGAAGTACGCGATCACGGCCGAGTCCGCGCCGTCCTTGGCCACGCCCATGGCGTACCCGGTGGCGTGCAGGGTCTGCGAGCCGATGACGATCGTGTACAGGTGGAAATTGTTGGTGTTCGGGTCCCAGCCGCCGTTGTTCACGCCGCGGAACATGCCGAGCAGGTTCGTCGGGTCGACCCCGCGGCACCAGGCGACGCCGTGCTCGCGGTAGGTCGGGAAGACGTAGTCGTCGTCGCGGGTGGCCCGTCCCGAGCCGATCTGGGCGGCCTCCTGGCCGAGCAGCGACGCCCACAGGCCCAGCTCGCCCTGGCGCTGCAGGGACGTGGCCTCGGCGTCGAAGCGGCGGGTGAGGACCATGTCGCGGTACAGGCCGCGCAGGTCATCGGCGGTGATCCCGGCGACGTACTGGTCGTACTCGGCGTTCTTGACCCGCTTGCCCTCGGGGGTCAGCAGCTGTACGAGCTGGGGCTCCGTGCTCTTCTTCGGCGCGGCCTTCTTGGCGCTGGCGCGCTTCCCGCCGCTCGTACTGCTGCGGCGCGGTGTGCGCGCGGCGGTGCTCTCCACGGTCACGTGTGCTCCTCCGTCGGTCCGGCCCCCGGGATTACCGGGTAAGCCAGTGCGGCTCGCCTGCTCCGTGCCCGCGCACGGGGTGGGTGCGACTCGGCCGGGAACAGGCGTGACAGGTGCCCCGGCGAGCGCCCTGCACAATGCACGTTACCCAGTGCTTCCCAATTCTGTGAAACCCCATCTGACCTGCGAATTTGCTTGGATTTCCAAGTACCTGACTGCTTGGATTTCCGAGTAAATCGAGAAAGGCGGGAACACTTCCTGGTCACAGCACTGATCACAGCCTGGCAGGGGGCCGGAACACCGGCACGTTATCCCGGCCACCCCGCGCACGGGAAGGGTTCACGGGGTACGGGTAGAGATCGTCCACCCGGGCGCACAAAGACATGGTGTGTGAGACTGACACCGTGCGCGAAGACGGAAAAATTACGGTATTCCTCCTCGACGATCACGAAGTGGTCCGGCGTGGAGTCCATGAACTGCTCTCCGTGGAGTCCGATATCGAGGTCGTCGGCGAAGCGGGCACGGCGGCCGACGCCCTGGTCAGGATCCCGGCCACGCGCCCCGATGTGGCCGTACTCGACGTACGGCTTCCGGACGGCAGCGGAGTGGAGGTCTGCCGCGAGATCCGTTCGCAGAACGAGGACATCAAATGCCTGATGCTCACCTCGTTCGCTGATGACGAGGCCCTCTTCGACGCGATCATGGCGGGCGCTTCCGGCTATGTACTCAAGGCCATTCGCGGCAATGAACTGCTCACCGCCGTACGTGATGTGGCGGCCGGAAAGTCCCTGCTCGACCCGGTGGCGACGGCCCGCGTCCTGGAACGCCTTCGCGACGGAAACAGCCCCAAGGGCGACGACCGCCTGGCGAACCTCACCGACCAGGAGCGGAAGATCCTCGACCTGATCGGCGAGGGCATGACCAACCGCGCGATCGGCGAGCGACTGCACCTCGCCGAGAAGACGATCAAGAATTACGTCTCCAGCCTGCTCTCGAAGCTGGGCATGGAGCGGCGCTCCCAGGCGGCCGCCTACGTGGCGCGCCTGCAGGCGGAGAAGCACCACTGAACGCACCCGCGCACCGGCAGGGGGGCTGTTCCACCAGGAGGGTGATCCGCCATGCGAGCTGTCGCGGTCAGGGCGTTCAAGGCCGAGCCTGAGCTGATGGAGCTGCCGGATCCGTTGCCCGGCCCCGGCGAAGTGCTGGTCAGGGTCGACTACGCCTCCCTGAACCCCTACGACTGGCAGGCCGCCGACGGCCTCCTCGACGGCCAGGCACCCCATGTCTTCCCGCTCGTCCTCGGCGTCGATTTCGCGGGCCGGGTGGACGCGGTCGGCCCGGGCGCCGAGCGCTTCCAGGTGGGCGACGCCGTCTTCGGCCAGGCGTCCAGGCCCCCGGTCGGCGCGGGCAGCTACGCCGAGTACGTGACGATGCCGCAGGACGCGGTGATCTCCGCCGTCCCGGCCGGCCTCAGCCTGGAGAGCGCGGCGGTCCTGCCGACCGCGGGGATGACGGCGGCACAGATCCTGGAGACCGCAGGGGTGCGCGAGTGCGCGAGCCTCCTGGTCATCGGCGCGACGGGCGGCGTGGGCACCCAGCTCACCCAGCTCGCGGCGGGCCGTGAGGTCCGCGTCATCGCGGCGGTGCGCGGCGACGAGCGGCACCGGATGGCCGCCCTGGGGGCCGCGGTCACCATCGACACCACGTCGCGTGACCTGGCCGCCGCGGTCCGCGACGAGTACGCGCAGGGCGTCGACGCCATGGTCGACCTGGTCTCCGGCGACCCGGAGTCCTTCGCCGCCAACGCCGCCCTGGTCCGGGCCGGCGGTGTCGCCCTCACCACCCGCTCCGCCGCCGATCCCGCGCAGTCGCCGCCCGACGTCGAGGTCGTCGACTTCGACCTCCGGGCCAGCTCGGAACTGCTCGACATCCTGGCCGCCGCGGCCGTCAAGGGGGTCCTGGAGGTCCCGATCGAGGCCGAGGTGCCCCTGGAGAAGGCTCCCCGGGCGATCGCCAAGGCCCGGGGCGGCGGGGCGCGGGGCAAGACGGTGCTTGTGCTCTGAAGGACGTACGTGCTGTGAGGGACTTACGTCCCGTTCCTCTAGGGGCGGGATCCTCTGTCCTGGCACCTCCCCGTGCCCGAGGGTGGATGCCATGCCCACCGACGAACAGGCAGCACAGGCAGCACCGACGGAGGAGGACGAACGGCTCGCCTTCGAACTGCTCGGCCGCACCGACTACGGCCGGGTGGCGACCAGCATGCGTGCACTGCCCTTCCTCGCCGTGGCCCGCCACATCGTCGTGGACGGGCGCATCCTGCTGCGGATGCACAAGGGATACGGCTACCACCAGGCCTGCATCGGCAGTGTCGTCGCCTACGGAGCGGACAATCTCAACTCGGCGAGCACGCGTACGGGGCAGTGGACCGTGCAGTTCGTCGGCGTCTGCGAGGCCATCGAGCCGACCAACGACGAGCTTGAGCTCTTCGGCCCGGGCCCGCACTACGTGGACGGCGAGCTGTACGACCCGGTCTACCTCCGCATAGAGCCCCAGCTGGCCACGGTGCACACGCTGCACCGCGGCCGGGACCGCCAGCTTCAGCGCCTTCTGTAGACGGGCCCCCGGAGGGGTAAAAAGCGGCACGCGCGCGTGGGGCCCTTTCGGGCTCCACGCGCGCGTGCCGTTGATTGAGCTGCTTCAGCCGATGCGCCGCGAAATCAGCCGTCGACGCCGCCGTCCGCGCCACCGTCGGCCCCGCCCGTGGGCGGCTCCTCCGTGATGGGCGTCGTCGGCTCGTCGGTCGGCTCCGTCGGGTCGTCCGTCGGCTCATCCGTCGGCTCGCCGGTCGGCTCCGTCGGGTCCTCGGACGGCTCGCTCTCCGTGGGCGTCGTGGGAGTGGTCGGGTCGGTGGACGGCGTCACCGGGGGCGTGTAGTCCCCCTGACCGCCCGAGCCGTCGCCCGGCACCGTCTCCTCCTCCGACGTCGACTCCTCAGGACTCTTGCTGGGCTCCTTCGACTCCGACTGCTTCGTCGGCGCCTTCGTCGGAGTGTCCTTGTCCTTCGTCTTGTTGCCGCCGGCGTTCAGCGCGAACGCGACACCCACCGCGATCGCGATGATCGCGAGCACGGCGAAGATCCACATCTTGCCGCGGCCGCCCCGCCCGTTCCCGTCGCGGTGACCGCCGTCGAAACCGCCGTCGTCACCGCCCGGCGGACGCAGCATCGGGCCCGGGATCTGCGCGGTTCCGGAGTCGCCCGGGTGCTGCATCGCGGTGGTGCCCGCGACGCCCATCGCCGGGGTGTTGCCGCCCTCGTGCATCGCCACGGGGCCGGTGTTCCACGTACCGGTGTGGCTGCCCTGCTCGCCCAGCATCTGCAGCCCGTACTGGATCAGACCGCGCATCTCCTCAGCGGTCTGGAACCGGTCGTCCGGGTCCTTGGCGAGCGAGCGCATGACGAGCCCGTCCAGCTCCGGCGGCGCCACGTCCGAGGCCTCGGACGGCGGCACGGGGATGTCCTGGACGTGCTGGTAGACCACGGAAAGCGGCGTCTCACCGGTGAACGGGGGCCGCAGCGCGAGGAGTTCGTAGAGCAGACAGCCGGTCGCGTACAGGTCGGAGCGGTGGTCGACGGCCTTGCCGAGCGCCTGCTCCGGGGAGAGGTACTGGGGCGTGCCCATGACCATGCCGGTCTGCGTCATCGTCGACTGGGCGCCGTGCAGGGCGCGCGCGATGCCGAAGTCCATCACCTTCACCGCGCCGGTGTTGGTGATGATCACGTTCGCGGGCTTGATGTCGCGGTGCACGATGCCGTGCTGATGCGAGTAGGCGAGCGCCTCGAGCACTCCGGAGACGATGATCAGGGCCTGCTCGGGGCCCGGCGCCTCCGCGTTGATCAGCAGATCGCGGATCGTCCGGCCCTCGACGATCTCCATGACGATGTACGGGACGACGTTCGGCCCGACGACGTCCTCGCCGGAGTCGTAGACCGCCACCACCGCGTGGTGGTTGAGCCCCGCCACCGACTGGGCCTCGCGCGTGAAACGGGCCTTGGAGACCGGGTCCTCGGCGAGGTCGGAGCGGAGCAGCTTGACGGCGACCGTACGACCGAGACGTACGTCCTCGGCCGCGAACACCTCTGCCATGCCGCCACGGCCGAGTCTGCGGGTCAGCCGGTACCGGCCGTCCCCGACAAGCCCGCCATTACCCCACAACTCCGGCGCATCTGACATACCGCCGCCAGTCGCCTCGGGGTCGGACGGGCCCTGAGCGCGCTGCGTCTGTGCCATCAGTCCTCGCCGTCGTTTCTGGTCGTGGTGCTTGGTGGTACTGGGGGAACCCGGGCCACGCTACAGCCTTAACGCGGCACGCCGGTTCGAGGTGGACCGGACATCAAACCCGCCACAGGCCCCGACGCGCAAACTTGTAACGCTTCCGAGACGCTTCTTGCGCGTACGGTCACGGAACGGGCATCGAGCTTGACGTGTCGGTGCCCTCGGGCAGACTTGGCCAGGAATAGCGGGAATCGATCACCGATCGCGGAGCCGTCCGGCACACCGCGCCGATGGGGGACGCACGACATGAGCAGCCAGGACGGCGCACAGGGACGGTATGCGGGGCGTTCGCTGGCCGGTGGCCGGTATCAGCTTCGCGATCTTCTCGGTGAAGGCGGCATGGCCTCCGTTCACCTGGCGTACGACTCGGTACTCGACCGTCAGGTCGCGATCAAGACGCTGCACACCGAGCTCGGCCGCGAGCAGTCCTTCCGCGAGCGCTTCCGCCGCGAGGCCCAGTCGGTGGCCAAGCTCACGCACACAAACATCGTCTCGGTCTTCGACACCGGCGAGGACGACCTCGACGGCGCGACGATGCCGTACATCGTCATGGAGTACGTGGAGGGCAAGCCGCTCGGCTCCGTCCTGGACGCGTCGGTCGCGCAGTACGGCGCGATGCCGACCGACCAGGCGCTGAAGATCACCGCCGATGTGCTCGCCGCGCTCGAGATCAGCCACGAGATGGGCCTGGTCCACCGCGACATCAAGCCCGGCAACGTAATGATGACGAAGCGCAACGTCGTCAAGGTCATGGACTTCGGCATCGCCCGCGCCATGCAGTCCGGCGTCACCTCCATGACGCAGACCGGCATGGTCGTCGGCACCCCGCAGTACCTCTCGCCGGAGCAGGCCCTTGGCCGCGGCGTCGACGCCCGCTCCGACCTGTACTCGGTCGGCATCATGCTCTTCCAGCTGACCACCGGCCGACTGCCCTTCGAGGCGGACTCGCCGCTGGCCATCGCGTACGCGCACGTCCAGGAGGAGCCGGTCGCTCCGTCCTCGATCAACCGCTCGCTGCCGCCCGCGCTCGACGCGATCGTCGCCCGCGCGCTCAAGAAGAACCCGAACGAGCGTTTCCCGACCGCGGAGGCGATGCGCGACGAGTGCCTGCGCGTCGCCCAGTCCTTCCAGACGGCCGCGCCGAGCATCGTGCCGGGCGCCCAGACCGCGAGCGGCGCGGGCGTCGGCTCCGCGGTCTTCCCGCCGGTCGACACCTCGATGCCGCAGGGCGGCAACGTCCAGACGCCGTACCAGCCGGGTCCGTACGGCCCTGCCACCCCGGCCCCGGTGACCCCGGGCTACGGCTACCCGCAGCAGGCCGGCTACCAGACCCCGCCCCCCACGAACGCGTACGCACCGCAGGCCTCGCAGACCCCGGCTCCGGCTCCGTACACGACCTCGCCGCAGCCGGCGCAGACCTCGGTCCAGGGCCAGGGCGGCTCGGGCTCCGGCTCGGGCGGCGGCAAGCGGAACATGCCGGTGGTCGTCGGCTCGATCGTCGTAGCGCTGCTGGCCATCGGCGGCGTGATCGCGGCGGTGTCGCTGGGCGGCGGCGACGAGGGCGGCAAGGACCCCAAGGAGAAGAAGTCGAACGCGCCTGTGGCGGGGCACCGGGGGCCGGACCGGACGCAGACGATCGAGACCGAAGAGTGCACCGAGCCGGAAACGGCGTACAACGACGAGAAGAAGATCAAGGTCCCCGACTTCACGTTCAGGGACTGGCGTTCCGTGCAGAAGTGCCTGCAGGCGGCCGGTTGGGAGTACGACAAGAGCGAGGTGGACGAGAACACCTACGGGGAGGACACCGTCATGACGCAGACCCCCAAGGAAGGCTCCGACGTCGACCCGGACGACGTGGAGATCCAGTTCACCGTCTCCACGGGCAACCCCGCCTGATCACCACGTGATCATCCACAGCAACGCGGAGGGCCCGGTCACCTGGTGTGACCGGGCCCTCCGCGTTTGTTCGGTGTCCGGCGACCGCCCAGACGTTCTAGAGGTAAGGCCCTCCGGAGCGCCCCGCGACGCCGCCGTCCTCGTCCTCCTCGCCACCGCCCACACCGGGCGGCAACGCGCGCCGCATCTGCTCCAGCTGCGCCCGCGCCGCCATCTGCTGCGCGAACAGGGTCGTCTGGATCCCGTGGAAGAGGCCTTCCAGCCAGCCCACCAGCTGTGCCTGCGCGATCCGCAGCTCGGCGTCGCTCGGCGTCGCATCCTCGGTGAAGGGCAGGGAGAGCCGCTCCAGCTCCTCGACGAGCTCGGGGGCGAGGCCGTCCTCGAGCTCCTTGACGGAGCTGTGGTGGATCTCCTTGAGGCGTACCCGGCTCGCCTCGTCCAGAGGAGCCGCCCGCACCTCCTCGAGCAGCTGCTTGATCATGCTGCCGATGCGCATGACTTTGGCCGGCTGTTCGACCATCTCCGTCACCGGGACCTCGTGGGAGTCGTCGTCTCCGCCGCCGCCGAGCGCCATTCCGTCCTGTCCGACAACCAGGACCTGGGGGCTCTCCTGCGACCGTTCGTTCCTCGGCATCTCCATGCCGCCATTCTCTCGCACCCGTACATCACACATCGGTGGTGCCCCCATAAGCCCGTGATCCACCGTGTACGAAGCCGTCGGCCGTGTCAGCCGCCGCGCAGCCGCACGGCGAAGAACCCCAGGCCGAGGCCGATGAGGACGAGCCCGCTGCCGAGCGGCAGAACGCTGAGGCCGGGGACGACGGGCTCCGCGGCAGTCCTCCGGGTGGCATCGGCGGCGGTGTTTTTGGTGGCGGGCTTCCGCGCCAGGGACGGCTGCGGATCGGGCTTCGGCGTGTGGGCCGGTACGGGCACCGAGGCGGGCGGGGGCGACGGCTCCGCGCGTCCCGGCCTTGCCCTGCCTTCGCCGGGGACGCTTCCGGCGAAGGTCTCGCTGGGGGAGGGCTCGACGGCGTACGCAACAGACGAGGCATACGCGGAGGGGAGAACGGTTGCGGTCAGGAACACCGCCGAAACCATCAACGGCCTGAGTCGTGGAGTCACCGAGCTGACCCCCTCCGCTACCGGATCGCCAGAAACCAGAGAGATCACTGAAGCTGGATCAAGCGTCACATAGCGGAAGGGGTCCGGCATCTCGGCGGGCCCCGGTAACGGGCCCCGTAAGGGGCGCGGGGCTGTGACATATGCGGCTCCGCCGCGTGGGCGCGACCAGCCACAACGGGCCCGCAGAAGTCAGCGAACGAGCAGCACCTTCCCGATATGCGCGCTCTCCTCCAACACCCGATGAGCGGCCGCAGCCTCCGGCATCGGTACCGTCCGGTCAACAACCGGACGCACATGCCCCGCACCAATCAGCGGCCACACATGCTCCCGCACCGCCGCCACGATGGCGGCCTTCTCCTCCAGGGGCCGCGCCCGCAGCGACGTAGCCGTGATGGCAGCGCGCTTCCTCAGGAGCGAGGCGATGTTCAGCTCGCCCTTGATGCCGCCCTGCATGCCGATGATCGCGAGGCGGCCGCTGGTCGCGAGGGTCTGGATGTTGCGGTCCAGGTACTTGGCGCCCATGTTGTCGAGGATGACGTCCGCGCCCGCACCGTCCGTGGCGTTCTTGATCTCCTCGACGAAGTCCTGCTCGCGGTAGTTGATGAGGATGTCCGCGCCGAGTTCCCGGCAGAAGTCCAGCTTCTCCTTGCTGCCCGCGGTGACCGCCACCTTGGCGCCGACGGCCTTAGCCAGCTGGATCGCCATGGTGCCGATGCCGCTGGAGCCGCCGTGCACGAGGAACATCTCGCCGGGCCGCAGGTGGGAGATCATGAAGACGTTCGACCAGACGGTCGAGGTCACCTCGGGCAGCGCGGCCGCCGTCACGAGGTCGACGCCCTCCGGCACCGGCAGCAACTGGCCCACGGGGACGACGACCTGCTCGGCGTAGCCACCGCCCGCGAGCAGCGCGCAGACCTCGTCGCCGATCTCCCAGCCGGAGACGCCGGTGCCGATGGCCCTGACGCGGCCCGAACATTCGAGTCCCGGGTACGGGGACGAGCCGGGCGGCGGGTTGTAGAAGCCCTGGCGCTGGAGCAGGTCGGCGCGGTTCACGGCACTGGCCGCGACCTCGACGAGAACCTCGCCCTCACCGGGTACGGGATCGGGGACCTCGGCCCACACGAGCGCTTCGGGCCCACCGGCTTCAGGGATCGTGATCGCATGCATGCGGGCGAGGCTACTCCCCGGCGGAGCAAGGCGGTTCGGCTACGTACGTGGCCGACGGCGAGGAGCCGATGGCGGGCTACGTACGGTTCCCGCCGCCCGGCCGCGCCGGTCGGGCGTCAGCCGTCACGGCGGCCTGCGGCGAGGCCCGCACGATGGTGATCAGCCGGTCCATCAACTGCAGTTTCCCGACGGCGGGATCGTCGTATCCCAGCACCCGGTGCCCCCGCACCACACTCACGACAAGATCGTCCGTCTCCCGGACCCCCAGGCCCACCTCGGCCTTTATGACGGGCCGCTCGACGAGGTCGAGACCGCTGCCCTGCTGGATCAGGTCCTCCATGACCATTCCGGCGCTGGGGCTGAGGCAGGAGAGCCCGAGCAGCCGCCCCGCCGCGCTCGCGCTGGTGATCACGGCGTCCGCGCCGGACTGCCGCAGCAGCGGCGCGTTCTCCTCCTCGCGCACCGCGGCCACGATCTTCGCCCCGCGGTTCATCTGCCGGGCGGTGAGGGCGACCAGGACGGCGGTGTCGTCGCGCTGCGTCGCGATGATGATCTGCCGGGCCCGCTGCACCTCGGCACGGAGCAGCACATCACTGCGCGTCGCATCGCCGATGACGCCCGCGTACCCCTCGGCGGTGGCGGCGTCGACGACCTTCGCGCTCGGGTCGACCACCACGATCTGCTCCGGCTTCAGACCGGTCGCGCGGACGGTCTGGATCGCGGAGCGGCCCTTGGTGCCGAAGCCGACGACGACGGTGTGATCACGCAAGTTGGACCTCCAGCGGTTCAGACGCCATTCCTCGCGCGTACGTTCCGTGAGCACTTCGAGTGTGGTGCCGACCAGAATGATCAGAAAGAGCACGCGCAGCGGCGTGATCAGCAGGATGTTGCAGAGCCGCGCGCTGTCGCTGTACGGGACGATGTCGCCGTATCCCGTGGTGGAGAGCGTGACGGTGGCGTAGTAGGCGGCGTCGAGGAAGTCGAGCCCGTCGTCCGAGTTGTCGTGATAGCCGCCACGGTCGATCCAGACGATGAAGGTCGTCAGGGCGAGCACCGCGAGCGCCATGAGCAGCCGCTTGCCGACCTGCCGCAGGGGCCGCTCGACGACCCGTCGCGGCAGCTTGATCCGGTGGGTCACCAGGTGATCGTCGGGGCTGCGGGCGATCGCGTCCTGGCCGTGAAGTTTCACGTGAAACACTCCCCGGCCGAGTAGCCGCCGACGGCGGGCACGGCCCAGGGCAGGTCGAGAATCTCCAGCTCCTGGCCCTCGCGAGCCCCGCCGGGCGGCACCACGGCGAGCCCCTCGGCCACTGCGACGCCGCGCAGCATCGCGGGCCCGTTGTAGTGCAGGGGTACCGCGTCGTCGGCGCGGAGCGTGACGGGGACGAGTCGGGTGTCGTGCGGGTGCCCGTGCACGTCCTCGCGTACGACAGCCGTGTACGGCACCGCCCCGGGGCGCCCCGAGAGCGTGCGCACCAAGGGCTCGGCCAGCGTCAGCAGCCCCGAGACGGCGGCGAGCGGATTGCCGGGCAGCCCGACGAGGTGCTGGTCGGGGCGGATCCGGGCGAGCAGCATGGGATGCCCCGGGCGCACCGCGACGCCGTCCACGAGGAGCTCGGCGTCGATACGGCGGAGGATCGAGTGGACGTGGTCGACCGGCCCGGCGGCGGTACCGCCGGTGGTGACGATGAGATCGGCGGTGGACGCCGTGATGGCCTGGTGCAGCGCCTCGGCATCGTCGCCGAGCCGCCTGACGCCGATGACGTCCACACCGAGTGATCGCAGCCAGGGCGGCAGCATGGGCCCGAGCGCGTCCCGGATGAGACCGTCGTGGGGGAGGCCCTCGGTCAGCAACTCATCGCCCAGGATCAGGACTTCGACACGGGGGCGGGGGACCACCGGCAGCCGGTCGTAGCCCGCGGCGGCGGCGAGGCCAAGCACCGCCGGGGTCACCAGGGCACCGGACGGCAGGAGTTGATCGCCGGAGCGGCACTCCTGGCCGCGCGGCCGGATGTCCTGCCCGTGCGTGACGTCACGACGCGGGTGCAGGCGCCCCTTGTCGTCGATGAGTCCGTGCTCCCTGCGGATGACCGCCGTGGCCTCCCTCGGGATCCGGGCCCCGGTCGCGATCCGCACCGCGTCCCCGTCGGCGAGCGACACGGGCCCCTCCTGCCCGGCCAGGATCCCCTCGTCGAGGACGGTCCAGGGGCCCGGCCCCGCGACGACCCAGCCGTCCATGGCCGAGGTGTCGAAGGAGGGCAGATCGGTGAGCGCGACAACGGGCGAGGCAAGCACGAGGCCGAGCGCCTGATCCAGGGGGACAGATGCGGGCACGGCTCCTGAGGGAACGGGCCGGGGGGCTCTCGCGGCGATGGCACGGGCGGCGGGCCAGGTGGTGATGTCGTGGGGCTTGGGGGCGTGGTTGGGGGTGGTGCTGTGCTGGGCGGGGGTGCCGTCCTTGGCGGGGGCCCTGTGCCTGCTCGGGGCGCCGGGAGAGCTCTGGGTGCTTGGGGTGCTTGGGGTGCTTGGGGTGCTTGGGGTGCCCGGCGTGCTCGGGTTGCCGCGACCGGTCGAGGTGCCGTTCCCGCCCGGCTGTTCGCCCTGCGCTGCCTGCTGACTTGGGGCGCCTTGCCCGCTGGGGGTGCCGTGCCCGCTCGGGGTGCCGTGCCCGCTCGGGGTGCCGTGCCCGCTCGGGGTGTTGCCCCCGCTCGAAGCACCCGGCGAGCCCGGGGTGCCCCCGCCCGCCGAAGCGTTGCCCTCGCCCGGCTGCGCGCCGTGCGGCTCCCGCTCGTCCGGGGCGGTCTGCGCACCCGGGACGCCGTGACCGCCGGGGGCGCCTTGTCCGCGGCGGACGTAGTCGTCGTTCACCAGGGCGAGAGCCTCGTCGAGCTCGGCGTCCGGCAAGGGCTGCCCGCTCATCCGGCGTCCGGCCGCGTGGCTGACTCGGCGTCCGGCTGCGTGGCGGACCCGGCATCCGGCTGTGCGGAACCCCCGCCCGGCTTGGGCTCGGCACCGCCGTCGGCGGCCTCCTCCGCCCACCGCGCGGCCAGCGCCGCCGCCTTGCGGGCCGCGTCAGCCACCGCTTCGGGCCCGGCTCCGGCCCCGCTCGCGGCGGCCGCGTACCCCACGAGGAACGTGGTCAGCGGGGCAGCGGGCCTGGCCACACCGTGCGCCGCGTCGCGGGCGAGGTCGAGCAGGAGGCCGGTGTCGACGTCGAGGTCGATGCCCAGTTCGTCCTTGACTGCGGAAATCCATTCATCCAACACGTGCCCATGCTCCCTGATGCGCGCCCTGGCGGCGGCGATGTCATCCCAGGTGTCGCAGTCGAAGGACGCTACGGGATCGGCGACCCGGGTCAGTGCGAGTCGCGCGGTGAGCCGCCGCAGCGGAAGCCCCGTCAGACCACCGTGCTCGTCCGCGAGTGCGTCGATCTCCCGCCGCAGCGCGGCACTGCGGTAGGCCGCGACCAGCGGCTGGTCCCGGCCACCGGGATCGGTGAGCACCGCACCGTCCACCGCACCGCCGTCCACGGGACCTTCGCCGAGCGCGGCGACCAGCCGCCGCACGGTTCGCTCCCCCAGAAACGGCAGATCGGCGGAGAGCACCACCACCCGCTCCGCCGCCGTACGCCGCAACCCCGCGTCGAGCGCGGCCAGCGGCCCCGCACCGACGGGCTCCTCGCGCGCCCACACCACGGGGCGCACGGTCGGACGGGGCCCCGCGACGACGACGGTGACCCCCGCGTCGGCACACGCGCCGAGCACCCGGTCGAGCAGCGCCCGGCCGCCGACGCGGACGCCCGGCTTGTCCGCCCCGCCGAGCCGTCTGGCGCCGCCGCCCGCCAGCACCACGGCGTCGTACGGGGCGGCTACGGCGCCCTCGGGAGCCCTTTGCGCGGTCATCCCCCGAGTATGGGCGTACCAAGGATCAATGCCACCCTTCTGTACGGGGACTCACACCACCGCACCAGGGCTCACACCACGGCCCCCGCGCCCCTCACACCTCCCGCAGCAACACCGCCGGCTGCTCCACACAGTCCGCCACGAACCGCAGGAACCCGCCCGCCGTGCCGCCGTCGCACACCCGGTGGTCGAAGGTGAGCGAGAGCTGCACGACATGCCGCACCGCCAACTCCCCTTGGTGCACCCATGGCTTGGGCACGATCCGGCCCACGCCCAGCATGGCCGCCTCGGGGTGATTGATGATCGGCGTGGAGCCGTCGACCCCGAACACCCCGTAGTTGTTCAACGTGAAGGTGCCGCCCGTCAGTTCCCCGGGCGTCAGCTTCCCGTCCCGCGCGGCCTCCGTCAGCCGGATCAGCTCCGCGTTGACGGAATCCGTGGTCCGCGTGTGCGCGTGCCGCACCACGGGGACGACGAGCCCGCGGTCGGTCTGCGCGGCGAAACCGAGGTGGACGTCGGCGAGCCTGACCACCTCGCGCGCCTCCATGTCCACGGTGGAGTTGAGCATCGGGTACCGGGCCAGCGCGGCCACGCTGATGCGGGCGAACAGGGCGAGCAGCGAGATCTTTCGGCCGTCGCTCTCCTTCACGGAGGCGTTCATCGCGGCGCGCGCCGCGAGCAGTTCCGTCGCGTCGGCGTCGACCCAGCAGGTGGCTTCGGGTATCTCGCGCCTGCTGCGGGACATCTTGTCGGCGACGAGCCCGCGGATGCCGGTCAGCGGATACCGGGACGCCGGTCCCGCGTGCACGGGTTCGCCACCCGCCTCCACCAGACGGCGGGACTCGGCGCGGCCCGCGCGGATGAGTTCGTCGTCCTCGCGCACGGCGGCCTTGCGCGCCGTGATCCGGCGCGTCACGGCCTCGCGCACCTCGTCGCTCACCTGTCCCTCGGTGAGCTCCGCCCCGTGCGTGATCGCACGCTCCGCGGCGATGGCGCCCTCCACGTCGGCCCGCGTGATCAGCCCGTCGGGTCCGGAACCCGGCAGTCCGCGCAGGTCGACGTCGTTCTCACGGGCCAGCTTCCGTACGAGAGGTGAGATCACCGGAACGGGACCATCCGCGAGCGGACGGCTGCCCGCGCCCGCCGTCTCGGGCGGGGCCGAGGGCTCTTTCGGAGCCGCCTGCGGGGGCTTCTCCTGCGGGGAGGGCCGTGCGGACCGCACCCGCCTGCGCCGCGCGGGAGCCGCAGCCGTGCCGTACCCCACCAGGACGTTCCCCGACGACTCCTCGGTCGCCGCCGCCTGCAGGGCCCGCTCCGCGGGCTCCTCCGGAGCGCGGCTCCCGGCCGGGGCACCCACGGCGACCGTCAACAGCGGTGCGCCCACCGGCAGTTCGGCCCCCTCCTCGCCGAAGCGTGCGGTCACCACGCCCCCGTAGGGGCAGGGCACCTCCACCATCGCCTTGGCCGTCTCCACCTCGACGACCACCTGGTCGACCGCGACGACGTCGCCGACCTGGACGAGCCAGCGGACGATCTCGGCCTCGGTAAGACCTTCCCCGAGGTCGGGCAGCTTGAATTCGAGCACCTGCGCCATCAGCTCTCCGCCTCCCACTGCAGCCGCGCGACCGCGTCCAGGATCCGGTCCACGCCCGGCAGATGGTGCTTCTCCAGCATCGGCGGCGGATACGGGATGTCGAACCCCGCGACGCGCAGCACCGGCGCCTCCAGGTGATGGAAGCACCGCTCCGTGACGCGAGCGGCGATCTCCCCGCCGGGCCCGCCGAAGCCGCCCGACTCGTGCACGACGACCGCGCGCCCCGTCCTCCGTACCGAAGCGCACACCGTCTCGTCGTCGAACGGCACCAGCGAGCGCAGGTCGACCACTTCGAGGTCCCAGCCCTCGGCGACGGCCGCCTCGGCCGCCTCCATGCAGACCGGCACGGAAGGGCCGTACGTGAGGAGCGTGGCGCTGCGCCCGGTGCGGCGCACCACCGCGCGGCCTATGGGCTCCACGGTCTGTGGCGCGTCCGGGTTCCAGTCGGCCTTGGACCAGTAGAGGCGCTTCGGCTCCAGGAAGACGACCGGGTCGTCGGAGGCGATGGACGCCCTGAGCAGTCCATAGGCGTCGGCGACCGTGGCGGGCGCGACGACATGGAGCCCCGGAGTCGCCATGTAGTACGCCTCGGAGGAGTCGCTGTGGTGCTCGACGCCCCCGATGCCGCCCCCGTAGGGCACGCGTACCGTGATGGGCAGCGGCATCGCGCCCCGCGTGCGGTTCCGCATCCTTGCCACGTGCGAGATGAGCTGCTCGAAGGCGGGGTAGGCGAAGGCGTCGAACTGCATCTCGACGACGGGCCGAAGACCGTACATCGCCATGCCGACGGCCGTCCCCAGGATGCCGGCTTCCGCGAGCGGTGTGTCCGTACAGCGGTCCTCGCCGAACTCCTTGGTGAGTCCGTCGGTGATCCGGAAGACCCCGCCGAGCGCCCCGACGTCCTCTCCGAGGACGTGCACGGTCGGATCCTCGGCCAGGGAGTCGCGCAGCGCGCGCCCCAGCGCCTGCGCCATGGTGGCCGGTTTGGCGGCCTTCCCGGCGGCCCGTTCGGCCGCGAGCGTGCTCATCGCGCGTTCTCCTCGCCGTCCGCGCCGACCGCGTCGTCTTCTTCGGATGCTTCGATTTCGGCCCGCAACTGTGCGGCCTGTTCACGCAGTTGCGTGGTCTGCTCGGCGTACACGTGCGTAAAGAGGTCCATGGGATCGAGCTCGGGGTCCTCGTTCATGCGCTCGCGCAGATCGGCCGCCATGACCTCGGCGTCTTCGCGGGCCACCCGCATCCCGTCCTCGTCCAGCAGTCCTCGCCCGGTCAACTCCCGCTCCAGGAGCAGGATCGGGTCGTGCTCACGCCAGGCCTCGACCTCGGCGTCCCCCCGGTAGCGCGTGGCGTCGTCGGCGTTCGTATGGGCTTCCATGCGGTACGTCACCGCTTCGACGAGGGTGGGACCGCCGCCCTCACGCGCGCGGGACACCGCATCGGCAAGCACCTCGTGCACCGCCGCCGCGTCGTTGCCGTCCACCAGGCGTCCCGGCATGCCGTACCCGACGGCCTTGTGGGCCAGGGACGGGGCCGCCGTCTGCTTGTCGAGCGGGACGGAGATCGCGAAGCCGTTGTTCTGCACCAGGAAGACGACGGGCGCCTGCCATACGGCGGCGAAGTTCAGCGCCTCGTGGAAGTCGCCCTCGCTGGTGCCGCCGTCGCCGACCATGGCGAGCGCGACCACGTCGTCGCCCTTGAGGCGCGCGGCGTGCGCGAGGCCCACGGCGTGCGGGAGTTGGGTGGCCAGCGGTGTGCACAGGGGAGCTATGCGGTGCTCCCGGGGGTCGTACCCGGTGTGCCAGTCGCCGCGCAGCAGGGTCAGCGCCTGTACGGGGTCGAGGCCACGGGCGACCGCGGCGAGCGTGTCGCGGTAGCTGGGGAAGAGCCAGTCCCGCTCCTGGAGGACCAGCGCGGCGGCCACCTCGCAGGCCTCCTGGCCGGTGCTCGAGGGGTAGACGGCGAGCCTGCCCTGCTTCGTGAGGGCGGTCGCCTGCGCGTTGTACCGGCGGCCGCGCACCAGCTCCGCGTACAGGCGGCGCAGCAGCTCTTCGTCGGCCTTGCCCGCGGCTTCCGTGCCAAGGACGCGGTACGGCTCCGCGTCGGGCAGCAGCGGCGCGGGATCGGTCCTGAGCTGCCATGCGGGTGGCGGGGTGGGCCGGTAGACGCCCCGCTGCTCCATGACCGTCATGTCGGCACCTCCATGTGGAAGCGGTCTCCTCGTGGGAGCGGCAAAAGAGGCGCGGCAATGTGAGGCGCCTCACCTACCGATTGTTCGGTCGTCGGCACATTTTGGCTACAGGCACCTCCAGGCTGTGGACAAACGGTTCTCCACAGCCTGGGATGGATGCAGTACGTCCATGGTAGGGAGGCGGGGGGACATGGCATCTGAACGAATGGCCGACGGGCACGACGGCGATCGTCCGGAAGAGCGTCTCGGCGAGCGGTCGGCCGAGCGCCAGGAAGTCCTGCCGCGCCCGCTGGACTCCATCGACCGGGACATCCTGCACATCCTGCACACGGACGGTCGCGCGTCGATACGTTCCGTGGCCGAGCGCGTCCATGTGTCACGCGCCAACGCGTACGCGCGGATCAACCGCCTCATCGACGACGGCGTGATCCGCGGCTTCGGCGCCCGGATCAACCACGAACGGGCAGGTCAGGGGGCATCCGCTTACATCACGCTCAAGATCGTCCAGAACACCTGGCGCACGGTGCGCGAGCATCTGCGCACACTGCCCGGCGCCTCCCACATCGCACTGGTCAGCGGCGACTTCGACGTACTGCTCCTTGTCCACACGCCGGACAACCGCGCCCTGCGCGAGCTGGTGCTCACCCGGCTGCAGTCCATCCCCGAAGTGCTCAGCACGCGGACGCTGCTGGTCTTCGAGGAGGACGACCTGGAGCCGGAGAGCTGAGCCGTCAGCCGTCGCTGCGCAGCCCCGCGAAGGCCAGCTGGACAACGGCGTCGGCGACCTGCTCCCCCGATGAGGCGCCACGGGCGTCGGGGCGGTACCACTCCACGATGGAGTTGATCATTCCGAAGAGCAGCCGGGTGGCGAGGCGCAGCTCGACGTCCGAGCGCAGATCGCCGTCCGCGACGGCCTCCTTGAGCAGTGCGGCGACCTGCTGGTCGAACTCCCTGCGCCGCTCCATGGCCCACCGCTCGGTGTCCGTGTTGCCGCGCACCCGCAGCAGCAGCGTCACATACGGCAGTTCGGCGACGAGCACCTCGACGGTGCGGCGCGTGACGTACTCCAGGCGCTGGACGGCACTGCCCACACGCGCGTGCTCCTCGCCGAGGATCCCGAAGAGCCCGTCGAGCGCCCGGCTCACCGCGCGGCGAAGGAGTTCCTCCTTGCCCGACACATGGTGGTAGATCGAGGACTTGGAGATGCCGGCCGCCTTGGAGAGGTGCTCCATGGACGTGCCGTCGTAGCCACGCTCGTTGAAGACCCGCACGGCCACGCCGAGCAGCGTTTCCGGGGTGTACGTGTCCCGCCGCGCGGTGGTCATGAGTATTCCTCTCGCACGGCCTGACGCCGCAGGGCCTGGGACGGTGCGTAACGCCCCGTCGGGTACTCGTCGTTCAGGAGGTCGAGCGACTCGGCCACGCGGTACGCGGTGAGGCGACGGCCCCATTCGAGCGGGCCGAGCGGGTAGTTGACGCCCAGCCGCATCGCGGTGTCGATGTCCTCGGCGCTGGCCACTTCGCGGCCCACGGCATCCAGCGCGAAGTCGACGAGCATCCACACCGTGCGGGCCACGATCATCCCCGGGGTGTCCCCGATGACGCTGACCTTCTTGCCGAGCGCCTGGAAGAGGCCGATCGCCTCCTTCAGGGCCTGCTCGCCCACCCTGCCCGACGGAGCGATGGCGATCCGGGTCGCGGCCCGGTAGTCCAGCGCGAGGTCGAAGTGGATCATGGGCTCCGCCGCGGCGGCGGCCGCGCTTCCGTCCGCCGGGGCGAGCTGCACGCCGCTGGGGAGCTCGATGAAGCCGGGGTAGCTCGGGACGCCCTTCCCGCGGCCCACTCGGATGCCCGCCTTCCTGATCAGCTCGACGAGCGCGTCCGCCGGGAAGAGGTCGCCGTGCAGGGCGACGGACTCCGGGGCCTTCGCCGGCTCCGCGGTGTGCGGCTCCGCAGGCGCGGCGTCGTCCCCGTACGCGTACCAGCCCTGTCCGGACTTGCGGCCCAGGCGGCGCGATTCGACGAGGCGGCGCTGCGCGAGCGAGGGCGTGAACTTGGGGTCCTGGAAGAAGGACTCCCACACGGAGCGGGTGACCGCCTCGTTCACGTCCTGGCCGATGAGGTCGGTGAGCTCGAAGGGGCCCATCTTGAAGCCGCCGCATTCGCGAAGCACCGCGTCGATCGTGGCCGGGTCGGCGGCGCGCTCCTCGTACAGGCGCAGCGCCTCGGCGTAGAAGGGGCGCGCGATGCGGTTGACGATGAAGCCGGGGGTGTCCGCGCTGCGCACCGGGGTCTTGCCCCAGGCCTTCGCCGTCTCGTACGCGCGCGTGGCCGTCGCCGCGTCGGTCGCGAAGCCGCTGACGACCTCGACGAGGGGGAGCAGCGGCGCGGGGTTGAAGAAGTGCAGGCCGACGAAGCGGCCGGGCTTGTCCAGGGTGCCCGCGATGGCGGTGACGGACAGGGACGACGTGTTGGTGGCGAGGAGACAGTCCTCGGCGACAATCCCTTCGAGTTCTTCGAAGAGACGCTGCTTGACGTCCAGTTGCTCCAGGATCGCCTCGATGACGAGTCCGCAACCGGCAAGGCCTGCGAGGCTCTCGACGGGCGTGATCCGGTCACCCGCGGCGGCGCGGTCGTCGGCCGTCAGCCTGCCCTTCTCGACCAGTCTGTCCAGGCGCGCGGCGATCGCGCCGGCCGCCTTCTGCGCCTGGCCCGGCACGGCGTCGTACAACCGCACGGGGTGGCCCGCGAGCAGGGCCACCTGGGCGATGCCCTGCCCCATGGTGCCGGTGCCGACGACGGCAACGGGGCTGCTGAGCTCGAGTGCTGTCATGCTCGCGATCCTCCCGCACGAGGTGTCCGCCGGAGGGTGCGGGGTGCCCGGCGAGAACTTGTCCACAGGTTCGGCGGACCCTCTTGTCCCGACCGATCGTTCGGTTACTCTAGCTCTGTCCGTCTGTTCCTGCCCACTGCCCTGCCCGGCCCGTCGGCTCGACGAAGAGCCGGCACGACGAGGAGTTGGTCCGACATGGCCGCCGAACTCACCGCGCACCAGCTGATCGCCACCCACCGGCCCACCCTTGACCAGGCGCTGGAGACGATCCGCACGCGCGCGTACTGGTCACCGCACCCCGAGCACCCCAAGGCCTATGGAGAGAACGGCAGCCTGAGCCTGCCGGAGGGCAAAGCCGCCTTCGACGCCCTCCTGGGCACCCGCTTCGACCTCGACCAGCCGGGCACGGACGACTGGACCGGCGCGGAAGTCTCGCCGTACGGCCCGGAGTTGGGCATCACGTACCCCCACCCGGACATCGACACCCTGCTCCCCGCGATGCGGGCCGGAATGCGGGCCTGGCGCGAGGCGGGCGCGGAAGTGCGCGCGATGGTCTGTCTGGAGATCCTCAAGCGCATCAGCGCGCGCACGCACGAGCTGGCGCACGCGGTGATGCACACCAGCGGCCAAGCCTTCATGATGGCGTTCCAGGCGGGCGGCCCGCACGCCCAGGACCGCGGCATGGAAGCGGTGGCGTATGCGTACGTGGAGCAGGCGCGCACCCCTGACGCCGCCGAGTGGTCCAAGCCCCAGGGCAAGCGCGACCCGATCGCGCTGGACAAGCGCTTCACGCCCGTGGCGCGCGGCATCGCGCTCCTGATCGGCTGCAACACATTCCCGACGTGGAACGGCTACCCGGGCCTCTTCGCCTCCCTGGCCACCGGCAACCCGGTCCTGGTCAAGCCCCACCCCCGCGCGGTCCTCCCGCTGGCCCTGACCGTCCGCATCGCCCGCGAGGTCCTCGCCGATGCGGGCTTCGACCCGAACCTGGTGTGCCTGGCCACCGAGCGCCCCGGCGAGGGCATCGCCAAGACCCTCGCCGTCCGCCCCGAGATCAAGATCATCGACTACACGGGGTCGACAGCTTTCGGCGACTGGCTGGAGACCAACGCCCGCCAGGCGCAGGTCTACACGGAGAAGGCGGGCGTCAACACGGTCGTCGTCGAGTCGACGGACAACTACAAGGGAATGCTGGCCAACCTGGCCTTCTCCCTGTCCCTGTACAGCGGCCAGATGTGCACGACCCCGCAGAACCTCCTCATCCCGCGCGACGGCATCGCCACGGACGCCGGCACCAAGTCGTACGACGACGTGGTGTCCGACCTCGCCGCGTCGGTGAACGGCCTCCTCGGCGACGACGCCCGGGCGAACGGCATCCTCGGAGCCCTGGTCAACCCCGACGTGAAGGCCCGCCTGGAGGCGGCCGCAGGAATCGGTGAAGTCGCCCTCCCCTCACGGGAGATCGCCAACCCGGAGTTCCCGGACGCCGTGGTCCGCACCCCGGTGATCGTGAAGCTGGACGGCGCGAAGCCGGACGCCGAAGCGGCCTACTTGAGCGAGTGCTTCGGCCCCGTCTCCTTCGCCGTGGCGGTCGACTCGGCGACGGACGCGGTGGAGCTGCTTCGCCGCACGGTGCGCGACAAGGGCGCGATGACGGTCGGCGCGTACACGACGTCGGACGAGGTGTCGGAGGCCGTTGAGGAGACCTGCCTCGAGGAGTGCGCCCAGCTCTCCTTGAACCTCACGGGCGGCGTCTATGTGAACCAGACGGCGGCGTTCTCGGACTTCCACGGCTCGGGCGGCAACCCGGCGGCGAACTCGGCGCTGTGCGACGGCGCGTTCGTGGCCAACCGGTTCCGCGTGGTGGAGGTGCGCAGGGACGCCTGAGGCCCGGCGGCGGGTTCAGGCCTCCGCGCCCGGAGGCCTGCCCGCCGACCAGTGGAAGAGCGTCATCCCCACGCTGGTCGCCAGGTTGTAGCTGGAGACCTGGGGCCGCATCGGCAGGGACACCAAGTGATCGGCGCGGGCTCGCAGTTGTGCGGACAGGCCGCTGCGCTCGGACCCGAAGGCCAGCACGGCGTCGTCCGGCAGCTTCAGACCGCGGATGTCCTCGCCCTCCGCGTCGAGTGCGAACACCGGCCCCGGGGGCAGCTCGGCGACGTCCATCCGCTCGACGGCCGTCGCGAAGTGCAGGCCCGCGCCACCGCGCACGACCGTGGGGTGCCAGGGGTCGAGCGTGCCGGTCGTGACGACCCCGGTCGCCCCGAATCCCGCCGCGAGCCGGATCACCGCCCCGGCGTTCCCCAGATTGCGCGGATCGTCGAGGACGACGACCGGAGCGGTCCTCGGCACCCGCGCCAGCGCCTCCAGATTGGCCGTCCGCGAGGGACGTACCGCGAGCGCGGCCACACCCGTCGGGTGCAGACGCGGCACAAGAGCCCGCAGCTTGTCGTCGGGAACCTGCACGAGGAGCGCGTCGAGGGCGTCCCGCACATCCGGCGCGAGCTCGTCGGCAAGGGTGAGGACGGCGGTCCTGTCGCCGGCCAGCGCCGCCGGGATCCGCGCCCCGAACCGCAGGGCGTGCTTGATGGCGTGAAAGCCGTCGAGCAGCACGGACGTCTCGGCGAGGCCCCGCCAGGCGCGCACGGCATCGCCCGAGCCTGCCACGTCATCCGCGTACGTCCCTGTCATGAAGGGAAGCCTACGCGCGCGTGCTCGGCTGCTTCCGGGGCCGCTTCGGCCTCCGCCACCCGCTGCGCCGGCACCGTGCCACCCCGGGAAAAGACGGCTCCACGCGCGCGTGCCGCCCATCCGCCCATGCGCCGCAGGAACGACGTCGGCAGGAACACCGCGTCGGCCGCGATCATCGCCAGCGAGAAGAACGGAAGACCGAGGATGACCGCGATGACCGCGTGCTCGCAGATCATGGCGGCCAGCAGGACGTTCTTGACCCTTCTGTTGAAGAGGGTGAAGGGGAAGGCCACCTGCACGGCGACCGTTCCGTACGTCACCAGCATGATCATGAGGCCGTGTGACGCGAGCAGATCGGAGAGCGCGGGCCAGGGGGAAAAGGAGTCGAGGCGCAGCGGGTAGTAGACGGCCGTGCCGTCCTGCCAGCGGCTTCCCTGGATCTTGTACCAGCCCGCCGTCGCATAGATCAGACACGCCTCGACCATGATCACGAGCAGTGCGGCGTTGTGCGCGAGCTTGGCGACGACATCGAGCAGCAGCCGCGCCTCGCCGCCGGGCGCGCGCCGTCCGACGGCCCACCACAGTCCCTGGATCAGCCACAGCCCCCAGAAGACAAGGAGCCAGCCGCCGCTGAGCTCCCCCATGAACGTCACCACGGAGAGGCCGAGGCCCAGGACCCACCACAGCACGGGACCGACCCGGTCGACGGGCTCCGCGGGGCCGTCCGCCTCCACGGCCGCACCACCCGCACGCGCGCGTGCTGCGCGCCGGGCGTCCAGGGACCAGACCTGGCCGCAGCGCGTGAAGACCAGATAGGTCGCCATCAGATGGATGACGTTGTCTCCGCCGTCCCCCATGAAGATGGAGCGGTTCTGCAGCGAGAGCACGCCGATCATGAAGAGCACGGACGTCGTACGCGTGCGCCAGCCGAGCAGAAACAGGGCGCTGCTGATGACGGCGACGGCGTAGACGACCTCGAACCAGAGGCGGCCGTCGGACCACATCAAGGCCGTGAAGGCCTCGTTGTTCGCGATGAGCTGCTGGGCCATGTCCCAGTTCCACGGACCGTCGGGCCCGTACAGCTCCTCGCGATGGGGGAACTCACGCAGCAGGAAGAGCAGCCAGGTGGCGGCGAAGCCGATACGGATCACGGCGGTCTGGTAGGGCCCGAGCGCCGATCCACTGACGTGGCCGATACCGCGGGCGAGCTGGGAGCCGAAGCGATGGATCAGGCGTCCTCCGGTCATCGGGCGTCCTCCGGGTCCTTGGCCAACGGCATGTCCTCGGAGATCACGGACGACCACGGAAGCAGGCGGAACGCCGGTTTGGCGGCGACCTTCTCGTCGCTCCACTCCGGGGCCGGCACGTTGGTGGTCCTGGAGCGGACCTGGACGCGCTCGATGGCGTCTCCCTTGCCGATGGACTCCGCACGGTCGACGCGCAGCAGCGCGATGCGGTGGAGGTAGCGCTCGGAGAGCTGACCGCGCAGGCCGCTGGGACGATTCTGCGCGTCGTGCGATCCGACGTAGAAGTCCCAGGCCCTGCGCAGCTCGTTCTGCTGGGTGTGGCTGGGCAGCAGATTGCCGTCGATGGCGGCACTGTCCTGCGCGGAGAGGTCGTACCAGCGGGTGGTCCGGGTGGTCCCCGCCTCCGTGCGGATCTCGGCGCGGGCCTGCACTGCGATGTTCTGCTGCATCGGGTTGGGCGCGAAGAGCTTCCAGTTCTGCTCGAACTCGGGGTAGATCCAGTCGTCGACGACCTCGCCGTGCTGCTTGGTCATCGTGTTCGCGGGGGCGACGTGCAGAAAGAGCATCGCGACGTGGACGCAGACCGTGGCCACGACGATCACCAGCGCGAGGACCGCCGCGATCTGATAGCGCGGCGAGAGCGCGGCGATTCCGGCGGGGGCGCCGGTGGGTGGTGGGGTCGACGGCTCGCTCGCGCTGTTGTCGTTCGCGTCCATGTGGCCCCGATTCCCGATCCCGCACCGTGATGCGTCCGCTGGTCCGCCCGTCCCACGGCTCACTACCGCCCGCTCCGCACCGGAACGGTACTCAGGCCTGCCCGCCAGGCACAGCGTCCGTGAAGTTATCCACAGGGTTGACACCTTATGGCGCTGAGCCGCACCATTGAATTCAACGAACCGAACGATCGGTCGGTAGCTAGCTAGAGGTCGAGGGGACCGCGATGGCGACAGCAGCCGAGCACCAGACGGCCCGGTCCGCTCCGGGCGGGCCCGGGGCGGACGCCGCGAGCACAGCGGCGTACGAGTCCGCGTTCGACGCCGCGGTCGCGGCCGACGAGCGGATCGAGCCCCGCGACTGGATGCCGGACGCCTATCGCGCGTCGCTGGTCAGGCAGATAGCGCAGCACGCCCACTCCGAGATCATCGGCATGCAGCCGGAGGCCAACTGGATCACGCGTGCCCCGTCCCTGCGGCGCAAGGCGATCCTGATGGCCAAGGTGCAGGACGAGGCCGGACACGGCCTGTATCTGTACAGCGCGGCCGAAACGCTCGGCACGGGCCGTGACGAGCTGCTCGACAAGCTGCACTCGGGCCGCCAGAAGTACTCGTCGATCTTCAACTACCCAACTCTGACCTGGGCCGACGTGGGCGCGATCGGCTGGCTGGTGGACGGCGCCGCGATCACCAACCAGGTCCCCCTGTGCCGCTGTTCGTACGGCCCCTATGCCCGCGCGATGGTGCGGATCTGCAAGGAGGAGTCGTTCCACCAGCGTCAGGGGTACGAATCACTGCTCGCCCTCAGCCGCGGCACCGAGGCCCAGCACGCGATGGCCCAGGACGCGGTGAACCGCTGGTGGTGGCCGTCCCTGATGATGTTCGGCCCGCCCGACGACGAGTCGTCGCACTCGGAGCAGTCGATGATCTGGAAGATCAAGCGCCACTCGAACGACGAGCTGCGCCAGCGCTTCGTGGACATCTGTGTCCCCCAGGCCGAGTCCCTCGGCCTCACCCTCCCCGACCCGGATCTGTCCTGGAACGAGGAGCGCGGGCACCACGACTTCGGCCCGATCGACTGGACGGAGTTCTGGGCGGTCCTCAAGGGCAACGGCCCCTGTAACGAACAGCGGATCACCCAGCGCAAGAGCGCTCACGACGAGGGCGCGTGGGTGCGTGAGGCAGCGGCGGCGTTCGCCGCCAAGCACGGGGAGGCGAAGGCATGAGCAGCTCGACCGACTGGCCGCTGTGGGAGGTGTTCGTGCGCTCCCGCCGCGGACTCTCGCACACCCACGCGGGCAGCCTGCACGCGCCGGACGCGGAGATGGCCCTGCGCAACGCCCGCGATCTGTACACGCGCCGCAGCGAAGGCGTCTCGATCTGGGTCGTCCCCTCCACGGAGATCACGGCCTCCTCGCCCGACGAGAAGGACTCATTCTTCGAGCCTGCGGGCGACAAGCCCTACCGCCATCCGACCTTCTACGACATCCCGGAGGGGGTGAAGCACCTGTGACCGCACCCGTTTCCACGACCACCGCCGCCACGGCCATCGCCCTGGGCGACGATGCGCTGGTGCTCTCGCACCGCCTCGGGGAGTGGGCGGGCCACGCTCCCGTCCTCGAGGAAGAGGTCGCCCTCGCGAACATCGCCCTCGACCTGCTCGGCCAGGCCCGCATCCTGCTCTCGATGGCCGGCGACGAGGACGAGCTGGCGTATCTGCGTGAGGAGCGCGCCTTCCGCAACCTCCAGCTGGTCGAGCAGCCGAACGGCGACTTCGCCCACACCATCGCCCGCCAGCTCTGCTTCTCCACGTACCAATCCCTGCTGTACGGGCAGTTGGCGAGCGGGGACGGCGCGTTCGCGCCGCTGGCTGCGAAGGCGGTCAAGGAGGTCGCCTACCACCAGGACCACGCCGAGCAGTGGACGCTGCGGCTCGGCGACGGGACGGCCGAGAGCCATGAGCGCATGCAGCGCGGGCTCGACGCGCTGTGGCGGTTCACCGGGGAGATGTTCCAACCGGTGGAGGGCCTCGGCGAATCCGACGGCGTCAGCTGGGCAGCGTTGCACGAGGGTTGGACGGAATCGGTGACCGCAGTCATCGAGAAGGCGACGCTGACCGTGCCCTCCGGTCCCCAGGAAGGGGCCTGGACGGCGGGCGCGGGCCGCCAGGGTCTGCACACCGAGTCCTTCGGGCGAATGCTCGCCGAGATGCAGCATCTGCACCGCAGCCACCCGGGGGCGTCATGGTGACCACGCCGACCGCAGCCGAGATGCCCACCGCCCTGGAGGAGGAGCTCCTGGCCCTCGCCGGATCGGTGCCCGACCCGGAGTTGCCCGTGCTCTCCCTGGCCGAGCTCGGCGTGCTCCGCGGCGTCCATGTCCGCGCACCGGGCAAGGTCGATGTCGAGCTGACCCCCACCTACACCGGCTGCCCGGCCATAGAGACCATGACCGCCGACATCGAGCAGGTCCTGCACGAGCGCGGGATGGCAGAGGTTTCGGTCCGCACGGTGCTCTCTCCCGCCTGGTCGACGGACGACATCAGCGCCGAAGGCCGCCGCAAGCTGGCAGAGTTCGGCATCGCACCCCCGCGCCCGCACAGCACCGGCGGGCCCGGTACCTCCGGGGGTCCTGTCCCCCTCACCCTCTCGGTCCGCTGCCCGCACTGCGGCTCGACCGACACCGAACTGCTCAGCCGCTTCTCGTCGACGGCCTGCAAGGCGCTGCGCCGGTGCGTCTCCTGCCGTGAACCGTTCGACCACTTCAAGGAGTTGTGATGGCACGCTTCCACCAGCTCCGGGTAACGGCGGTCGACCAGCTCACCGACGACTCCGTGGCGCTGACCTTCGACGTGCCTCCTGGCCTGCGCGAGGAGTATCGCTACGACGCGGGTCAGCACCTGGCCGTGCGCCGCTTCGTCGACGGCAACGAGATCCGGCGCACGTACTCGATCTGCGCACCGGCGCCGGACCCCGAGGTCCCCGAGGGGCCCCGCACCCTGCGCGTCGGGGTGCGGCTCGTCGAGGGCGGCGCCTTCTCGACGTACGCAATGAAGGAAGTCGCCGTCGGCGACGAGCTGGAAGTGATGACCCCGGCCGGCCGCTTCACCCTGGAACCGGCGCCCGGGCGGTACGCGGCGATAGTGGGCGGCAGCGGCATCACACCGGTGCTCTCCATCGTGACGACGCTTCTCGCGCGCGAGCCGGACGCCACGTTCTGTCTCATACGGAGCGACCGCACGGCGGCGTCGACGATGTTCCTCGAAGAGGTCGCCGACCTCAAGGACCGCTGGCCGGACCGGTTCCAGCTGGTGACGGTGCTCTCCCGGGAGGAGCAGCAGTCGGGGCTCGACTCGGGCAGGCTCGACGAGGAGCGGCTCGGCAGCCTGTTGCCGGCGCTGCTGCGCGTCGAGGAGGTCGCGGGTTGGTTCCTCTGCGGTCCGTTCGGTCTGGTGCAGGGTGCGGAGAGAACTCTCCGCGGCCTCGGTGTGGCGCGGCAGCGCATCCACGAGGAGATATTCCACGTGGACGACGGCCTCGCGACCCCGGCCGTCCCCGCCACGGCCCCCGCGCACAGCACCGTGACGGTCACCCTCGACGGACGCTCCGGCACCTGGCCGGTGCGCGACGGGGAGTCCCTGCTCGACACCGTGCTGCGCAACCGCGCGGACGCGCCTTACGCCTGCAAGGGCGGCGTGTGCGGGACCTGCAGGGCCTTCCGGGTATCGGGCGAGGTGCGGATGGACCGCAACTTCGCGCTGGAGCCCGAGGAGACCGACGCCGGCTATGTCCTGGCCTGCCAGTCGCATCCCGCCACGGACACGGTGGAGCTGGACTTCGACCGCTGATTGGCCCCGCTGCGTCTCCGCGCCTTCGCGGCGCCCGGAGTGGTCCCTCACTGTTCCCTTCCCGTAGAACCTGTTCTATCTTGACGACCCGTCAGAAACGACGGCACGTCGGTCGGCCGGTGCGCGGAGGGACAAGCAGTGGACTTCACCTTCACCGAGGAACAGCAGGCGGCCGTCGAGGCGGCGAAGGCGGTCTTCGCCTCCGTCGCACCGGACGGAGTGCCCAGTCCCGCCCTCACTCCGGGAGCCGTGGCCGAGGACTTCGACCGCGCGCTGTGGGCCAAGCTCGCCGACGCCGACCTGCTGAGCCTGCTCCTCGACCCGGAGTACGGCGGCGCGGGCCTGGACGCGATCGCCCTCTGCCTGGTCCTGCGCGAGTCGGCGAAGGTGCTCGCCCGCGTCCCGCTCCTGGAGAGCAGCGCGGCCGCGT
This sequence comes from Streptomyces sp. NPDC086554, assembly GCF_040686095.1. NCBI lineage: Bacteria > Bacillati > Actinomycetota > Actinomycetes > Kitasatosporales > Streptomycetaceae > Streptomyces > Streptomyces sp. NPDC086554. The sequence continues at coordinate 103,004 of NZ_JBFBJK010000021.1, read as the reverse complement.
ACGCCGTACAGACCCATGGCAGCGAGGAGTTGAAGCGGCGCATCCTCGCCCCGGCGGCCCGCGGTGAGCTGGTCCTGATGGTCGCGGCGAGCGGGCGCACGGGGCACGACCCCGCCGAACTCGCCGTCACCGCACGGCGTGACGGCGACGCCTGGCTGCTCGACGGCGTCCAGACGGCCGTGCCCTGGGCACAGAACGCCGACATCGTCGTGGTGCCCGCCCACACGACCGGCGGCCAGTCCCTGCTCGCCCTGATTCCGCGCGCGCACGAGGGCCTCACTCTCGGAGAGCAGGTCTCCACGAGCGGGGAGCGGCTCGGCGAGCTCCGCCTGGACTCCGTGCGGATCGGCGCCGCCGATGTCATCGCGGCGGACGGGGCCTGGGACCGGCTGCGCGATCTGCTCGCCACCGGCACCTGCGCGCTGGCTCTCGGTCTCGGCGAGGGCGTGCTGCGGATGACCGGCGAATACACCAGCAAGCGGGAGCAGTTCGGGTTCCCTGTCGCCACTTTCCAGGCCGTGGCCGTGCAGGCGGCCGACCGCTATATCGACCTGCGCGCGATGGAGGTCACCCTCTGGCAGGCCGCCTGGCGCATCAGCACCGGTGCGAGCGGCGCCCTGCCCGCCACGGGAGACGTGGCCGTCGCGAAGATCTGGGCCTCCGACGGCGTACGGAGGGTGGTGCAGACGGCACAGCATCTGCACGGCGGCTTCGGCTCCGACACCGACTACCCGCTGCACCGCTATCACGCCTGGGCCAAGCAGCTGGAGCTGTCCCTCGGCCCGGCTGCGGCGCACGAGGAGGCCCTGGGCGACCTGCTGGCCGCCCACCCCCTCGGCTGAGGCTTGAGCCGCTGACCAGCCCGGAGGGCTAGATCACTGTGCCCGGCTGGCCCTTCTCGTCGACGACGGGCCGGCCCGAGGCCTCCCAGACCTGCATGCCACCGTCGACGTTCACCGCGTCGATCCCCTGCTGGATGAGGTACATGGCGACCTGCGCCGAGCGTCCGCCGGACCGGCAGATCACGTTGACCGTGCCGTCCTGCGGCGCGGCCTCGGTCAACTCGCCGTAGCGGGCGACGAAGTCGCTCATCGGGATGTGCAGCGCGTCCGCGGCGTGACCCGCCTGCCACTCCTCGTCCTCACGGACGTCCAGCAGAAAGTCACCGCTCGCGAGATCGTCGACGACGACGGTGGGCACCTGAGAACCGAAAACCATGTCCCCGACGCTACCCGAAGCCCCGCGCAGTCGAAGCCCCGCACGGTCAACCGCCTAGGCCGTGAGCCGCGCCAGCTCCGCCTCGCGCTCGGTGACCTGCGCGAGCAGCTGCTCGGCGATCTCGTCGAGCAAGGTGTCCGGGTCGTCCGGCGCCATCCGCAGCATCGAGCCGATCGCGCCCTCCTCCAGCTCACGGGCGACGACGGAGAGCAGCTCCTTGCGCTGGGCGAGCCACTCGAGGCGTGCGTAGAGCTCCTCGCTGCGGCTCGGCCGCTGCGCCTCGGGCACCGGCCCCGCGGCCCACTCCGCGGACAGCTCCCGCAGCAGGGGCTCGTCCCCACGGGCGTACGCGGCATTGACCCGCGTGATGAACTCGTCGCGGCGGGCGCGCTCCTGGTCGTCCTGCGCCAGGTCGGGGTGGGCCTTGCGGACCAGGTCGCGGAAGAGCTTGCGGGCCTCGTCGCTCGGCCGCACCCGCTGCGGCGGCCGCACCGACTGATCGGTCAACATCGCGGCAGCTTCCGGGAAGAGCCCGTCGGTGTCCATCCAGCCGTGGAACAGCTCCTCGACGCCCGGCATCGGCATGACCCGCGCCCGCGCCTCGTCCGCCTTGCGCCGGTCCTCCGGGTCACCGCTGCGGGCCGCCAGGGCCTCGGCGATCTCCGCGTCCAGTTCGTCCAGGCGCGCGTACATCGGGCCGAGCTTCTGGTGGTGCAGCCGGGAGAAGTTCTCCACCTCGACCCGGAACGTCTCGACGGCGATCTCGTACTCGATCAGCGCCTGCTCGGCCGCCCGCACGGCCTTTTCCAGCCGGTCCTCGGGCCGCCCATCGGCCCCTTGCCCCGGCTCCCCGCCAGAAGCCCCCTCAGGAGCTCCGCGGTCGGCATCGGCGGACTCGGGATCAGGTGTCTCAGGCTGCGTCGGCTCGGCTTCCGGGGTCGTCACCTGCCCAGCCTAGGTCACCGCGGAACCGCCCGAGCTGCCACGGGCCGCATCCCCCCGCATCCCTTCCCCGCCCTTCCACTCCCCTCCTCAGCCGTCACGTCCTCACCCGTCACGCCCGAGATCACACGCCCGCCTCCGCGACCACACGCCCCTCCTTGACCGCACGCACCAGCTCCGCGTGATCCGCCTCCGTCCGGTCCGCGTACGCCACCGCGAACCGCGCCACCGCCGCGTCCAGCTCGTCGCCCTTGCCGACGTACCCGGCGATCAGCCGCGGATCGGCGCTGTGCGCATGGGCGCGAGCCAGCAGGGCCCCGGTCATCCGCCCGTAGTCGTCCAGCTGGTCGGCCGCGAGCTCCGCGGGGTCCACGCTGCCCTTGCGGTTCCTGAACTGCCGTACCTGGAAAGGCCGTCCGGACACGGTGGTCCATCCAAGGAGGAAGTCACTCACCACCTGCATCCGCTTCTGCCCGAGCACCACCCTGCGACCCTCGTGCGCGACCTGGGGCACGTCGAAGCCCGCCGCGGGCAGATGCGGGAGCAGCACCGAGGGCCGCGCCTCCTTGACCTGGAGCACCAGCGGCTCGCCCCGGTGGTCGAGCAGCAGCACCACGTACGACCGCAGGCCGACGCTTCCCGTGCCGACGACGCGGAAGGCCACGTCCTGGATCGCGTACCGAGCGAGCAACGGCAGCCGGTCCTCGGCCAGCGTGCCCAGATACGTGCCGAGCGCCGACGTCACTTCGGCGGCCTCCACGTCCGGTATCCGCCGCAGCACCGGAGGAGCGTCTACGAAGCGCCACCCCGCGGGAGAGCCGTCCTCGCCCCCGACCCGCTCCGTGGACTTCGCGGCGAACTTGGCGCTCGTGTTCTGCCGGGCCTTCTCGGAGACCCGCTCCAGGGTGCCGAGGAGGTCCCGGGCGTCCGTGTGCGAGACGAGCTCCTCGTCCGCGATGGCGTTCCACGCGTCGAGCGACGGGAGCTTGGCGAGCAACCGCATCGTGCGGCGATAGGCCCCCACCGCATCGAAGGCCGCCTCCTCGCAGGCGTCCTCACTCGCCCCGGCCTCGCGCCCCGCGAGCACCAGCGAGGCGGCGAGCCGCTTGACGTCCCACTCCCAGGGGCCGTGCGCCGTCTCGTCGAAGTCGTTCAGGTCGATGACCAGCCCGCCGCGCGCGTCCGCGTACAGACCGAAGTTCGCCGCGTGCGCGTCACCGCATATCTGGGCGCCGATCCCGGTCGCGGGGGTGCGCGCGAGGTCGTACGCCATGAGTCCGGCGGACCCGCGCAGGAAGGCGAAGGGCGTCGCGGCCATCCTGCCGATCCGGATGGGCGTCAGCTCGGGCAGCCTGCTGCGGTTGGACTCCTCGACGGCGGCGACCGGGTCGGGCCGCCCTTCGTCCTCGGCGAACCACGCGTGCGAGGCGCGGCTCACCCGCTCCCGCAGCGCCTTGCCCTCCCGCTTGGGCGAGGCCGGTGACGGCCACCGGGCGAACCCGTCCACCTGCGGCAACCTCGCCCCACCGGACCGCACCCCACCGGACCGCACCTCGCCGGACCGCGTCCCACCGGTCTCCGCCACGACCATCGCCATTGCCTCGCCCCCGCATGCCCCGTGTCCAGGCGTCGCCCCCACGGACATCGCCTGGCCAAGACGGTACAGCCGGGCGCCGATCGGCGTCAGAGCCTGTGGATAACCCCCGCCGCGTCCCTCTCCTCCGCCGAGTCGGCACCACTGTCAGCACGGTCACCACGGTAGGGAGCCATGGAGAGCCCGTCCGGCTTGACCGTGACCAGTGCCTGCGGCTTCGGCGCGGTCGAGGTAAGGGCGAGGCGGGGCCAGATCTGCCGGACCGTGGCCAGGATGATGAGGAGTTCGGTCCAGGCGAAGGCCTCGCCGACGCAGTTGCGGCGGCCGGCACCGAAGGCCAGGAACGCACCGCGGGTGGCGGCGTCGGGCCGTCCGGACCAGCGGTCGGGGTCGAAGCGCTCCGGCTCGGGAAAGACCGACGGGTCGTGCTGGTGGAGGTACGGGCTGTAGATCACGTCCGCGCCCTCGGGGATGCTGTGCCCGCCCAGGGTGACCGTGCGCGTCGCGGTTCTGGTGACCAGCCAGGCCGGGCCGTACATCCGCATCGACTCCTGCAGGACGGCGCGGCTGTAGGGGAGCTGGTCGAGGTCCTCGTAACGAAGGGGACGGTCTGCGCAGACCGTGTCCAGTTCCTCGAGCATCCGGCGCCCGACCTCGGGGTTCTTCTCGATCTCCACCAGCGCCCAGGCCAGTGTGGTGCTGGTCGTCTCGATCGCCCCGGTGAGCAGGGTGATGGCCTCGTCCTGGAGCTGGCGCCGGGGCAGCGGACCGGTGTCCGGGTCATCGGCCGTGAGAAGGGTGTCGAAAAGGCCCGTGTCCGCCTGCCCCGCCGCGTGCGGGCACCCCGCCGCCTGAGCGCTTCCCGAGTCCAGGGAGTCCCTTCCCGAGGCCGGGGAGTCGCCGAGGCCCAGTGCGGCGGCCCGGTGGTCGATGGCCTGGTCGATGAGCTCGCGCAGCTGCGCGACCCGCTGGGCGTGCGCGCGGTTGGCGGGCAGCGGCAGCCGGGTGACCCAGCCGGGAAGGATGGTCTGCCGGATGGTCCCCTGCATGATGGGCGGCATCAGCGCGATGAAGTCACGCTGCAGGTGAGCGGGCAGGTCCGCACCGAACAGGGCGGTGAGGAACGCCGCGAGGGTCAGCTCCGTCATGTCGGCGAGCGTGTCCCGGGACTCGCCCTCCGCCCATCCCTCGACGATCTCCCGCACCTGCTCGATCATCGTGTCGCCACGGGTGGCGATGTGCGCCTTGTTGAACATCGGCTGCATGAGACGGCGGTTCTTCATATGGGTGTCGCCGTCGGCGACCGTGGCGAGCCCGTCACCGAAGAACACCTTCAGCGCGTCGATGATCCGCCCGCCCTTGGCGAAGCTCGTCACGTCGGTGACCAGCACTTCCTTGGTGAGGGCCGGGTCGGTGACCACGTAGGCGGGGGTGCGGGCGAGCTGTATTCGCACCACCTGACCGTGCTCGCGCAGCGAGTTCATGAACTCCAACGGCCGCTGCTTCAGTTGAAGACCATGGCCGATCAGGGGAAGCGCTCCGGGGGCGACGGGAGTGGGGGTGGGCGACATCGCGCGTGTACTCCTTGCAGGGGCTGGCAGGGCGCCCGATGCATGCCCACGGCCGATGTGAACGAATCCGCTTGATCGCGATCACTGCGTCACAGCGCCGGCGGCCGATTCCGCTGATGAATCCCGACCTCACAGCAACAGAACCCCGATCGTGAGATAGCTCACCGCCGGGGCCCTGCCGAGTCAACGTCCGGGCCACAGCCCGCCCGTAACGCGAGAAGCGGGCCCCCACCAGGACTTTCATCCTGATGGAGACCCGCTCCACATGGTGCGCGAGGGGGGAGTTGAACCCCCACGCCCTTTCGGGCACTGGAACCTGAATCCAGCGCGTCTGCCTATTCCGCCACCCGCGCATGGGTGTCTGTCTTTGGGCCTCTCACTTGCGGTGCGAGCGCCTGCCGACATCCAGAAGATTAGCACGGTGCCCAGGGTGGATTCACATCCCTATTCGGGGGCACCTGCCCTGGTGGTCCGGACGGATCGCGGGTCGGCCGTCCGACTTCGGCCGGACCCGGCGATGGTCCGCAGCCGGGTGCGGGACACTGGTTTGAGGCCCCCTCTACGATCCCTGATAGAGGAGTCCGGAAGGATCCCGGAACCCTGGTGCGGGCATGCCTTGTGAGAGGCGACACTCATCGACTGGGCGGACAGGGGGAACCAGCCGATTTCCCGGCGCGTGGATACGATCAGTAAGCAGTACCAGGATGACTACGACGGAGGAGGTGCCCCATGGGAGTCATGAAGAAGTTCGAGCAGCGACTCGAAGGTCTGGTCAACGGCACCTTCGCCAAGGTGTTCAAGTCCGAGGTCCAGCCCGTCGAGATCGCCGGCGCTCTGCAGCGCGAGTGCGACAACAACGCGACGATCTGGAACCGCGAGCGGACGGTCGTCCCCAATGACTTCATCGTGGAGCTCAGCGCGCCCGACTTCGAGCGTCTGAGCCCCTACTCGGGGCAGCTCGGCGACGAGCTCTCCGGGATGGTGCGCGAGTACGCCAAGCAGCAGCGCTACAGCTTCATGGGGCCCATCAAGGTCCACCTGGAGAAGGCCGAGGATCTCGACACGGGTCTGTACCGAGTGCGCAGCCGCACGCTCGCGTCCAGCACCTCGCAGACCCCCGAGCGCGCCCCGGCAGCACCCGCAGCACCCTCAGGACCGGGCCCCGCGGACCGCAGACCCCCCGCGGGCGGTGGCTACGGCTACCCGCAGCAGCCCTCCAGCGCTCCCCCCATGCCCGCGGCCCCGCCCCCCGGCGGACGCCAGGGCGGGCCCGCGCCGGTGCCGAACCGCCCCCAGGGGCCCGGCGCCGGGCCGCTTCCGGGTGCGCAGGTGCGGCGCTGGATCGAGATCAACGGCAATCGCCATCAGATCTCCCGCCCGACGCTGGTGCTGGGTCGCAGCACCGACGCCGATGTGCGGATCGACGACCCCGGCGTATCGCGCCGGCACTGTGAGATCCGGACCGGAACGCCCTCGACGATCCAGGATCTCGGGTCTACCAACGGCATCGTGGTAGACGGGCAGCACACCACCCGCGCTACGCTCCGCGACGGCTCGCGGATCGTCGTGGGCCAAACCACCATCGTTTACCGGCAAGCCGAAGGGTGAAGCGGGGGCAATGTCAGAGCTGACCCTGACGGTCATGCGGTTGGGTTTCCTAGCCGTTCTGTGGCTGTTCGTGATCGTGGCCGTCCAGGTCATCCGCAGCGACCTGTTCGGTACGCGTGTCACGCAGCGCGGCTCGCGCCGCGAGAACGCGCGACCGCAACAGGCCGCCCGCCAGCAACAGCAGGCCGCGCCGCCGGCCCAGCGCCAGCAGCAGGGCGGTGGCAGGCAGCGCCGTGGCGCTCCCAGCAAGCTGGTCGTCTCCGAAGGCATCCTCGCGGGCACGACGGTCGCCCTGCAGGGCCAGACGATCAGCCTGGGCCGGGCGCACGATTCGACGATCGTGCTGGACGACGACTACGCGTCCAGCAGGCATGCCAGGATCTACCCGGACCGTGACGGCCAGTGGATCGTCGAGGATCTCGGGTCCACCAACGGCACGTATCTGGACCGGACCCGACTCACCACCCCGACGCCCGTTCCGCTGGGCGCGCCGATCCGCATCGGCAAGACCGTCATCGAGCTGCGGAAGTAGTACGACAATGAGCGAGCGGAGCGAGCGAGCCGAAGCGGCTGTCCAGGGACTGGACGCCGGCGCGCTCCCGACCGGAGGGTGGGCACCGTGCGGATGTACCCGGAGCCGACGGGCGAGGTGCGCATGAGTCTGTCTTTGCGCTTCGCCGCCGGATCGCACAAAGGCATGATCCGGGAGGGGAACGAGGACTCCGGTTACGCCGGTCCGCGTCTCCTCGCGATCGCCGACGGCATGGGGGGCCAGGCCGCGGGCGAGGTCGCGAGCTCCGAGGTGATCTCGACGCTCGTCACCCTCGACGACGACGTACCGGGATCGGACATCCTGACGTCGCTCGGCACGGCCGTGCAGCGCGCCAACGACCAGTTGCGCCTGATGGTCGAGGAGGACCCCCAGCTCGAGGGCATGGGGACGACCCTGACCGCCCTGCTGTGGACGGGGCAGCGCCTCGGCCTCGTACACGTCGGCGACTCGCGTGCGTACCTCCTCCGGGACGGTGTTCTCACGCAGATCACCCAGGACCACACCTGGGTGCAGCGCCTCGTCGACGAGGGCCGGATCACCGAGGAAGAAGCCACCACCCACCCGCAGCGCTCCTTGCTGATGCGCGCGCTTGGCAGTGGCGAGCACGTCGAACCGGACCTCTCGATCCGTGAAGTCCGCGCCGGCGACCGGTACTTGATCTGCTCCGACGGTCTCTCCGGTGTGGTCTCGCACCAGACGATGGAAGACACCCTCGCGAGCTACCAGGGCCCCCAGGAGACCGTGCAGGAGCTGATCCAGCTCGCGCTGCGCGGCGGTGGCCCCGACAACATCACGGTGATCGTCGCCGACGTCCTGGACATCGACAGCGGCGACACCCTCGCGGGCCAGCTGTCCGACACCCCCGTGGTCGTCGGCGCGGTCGCCGAGAACCAGCTCCAGGCGCAGGACGACGGCGCCATGCAGACCCCCGCGGGCCGCGCGTCCGGCCTCGGCCGTCCGGTGCCGCCGCAGCCCTCCGGAGGCGGCTTCGGGCCCCCCGGGAGCGGTGACACGACGGGATACGTTCCCGAAGGGAACTTCGGCGCGTTCAGCGACGAGGACTTCGTGAAGCCCGGCGGCGGCCGCAAGTGGCTCAAGAGATCTCTCTACACGGTGCTGGCCCTCGCGGTCGTCGGAGGCGGCCTCTACGGGGGCTACCGCTGGACGCAGACGCAGTACTACGTAGGCACCAAGGACAAGCACGTCGCGCTCTATCGCGGCATCGACCAGGACCTTGCCTGGGTCAGCCTGTCGAAGGTGGAGAAGGACCACCCCGAGATCGAACTCAAGTACCTGCCGCCGTACCAGCGCAAGCAGGTCGAGGCGACCATCGCCGAGGGCAACCTCGACGACGCCCAGAGCAAGATCGAGGAGCTGGGCCTGCAGGCCTCCGCGTGCGAGAAGGACGCGCAGCGCCGCGAGGCAGAGCGGGAGAACGCCAAGCCCGGCGAGGGCGAGGCGGGCGGCGCGACCGGCCTGGCCGCCAAGGCCCCGACCGACGATCCGACCGACCCGGCGGACCCGGACGGCAAGAACAGCACGACCGACAAGAACAAGTCCAAGACCGCACCGACTCCCACACCCGGCCCCAGCCTCTCCGAGGATGAGAAGAAGCTGGTCCCGCTGTGCGGTAAGCAGTAAGCAGCCGTTGGGGGCCTTTGCACACCATGAGCAGTAGCACTACACACACGTCGACCATCGGCGCGATCGGTGCGCCGAGCCGGCGCAACACCGAGCTCGCGCTCCTTGCGTTCGCTGTCGTCATCCCGCTGTTCGCCTACATCAACGTGGGCCTCGCGCTCGACGGCGAGCTGCCCTCCGGCATGCTCGGCTACGGCTGCGGTCTCGGACTGCTCGCGGCGGTCGGTCACATCGTGGTGCGCAGGTTCGCCGCGTACGCGGACCCGCTGCTGCTGCCGCTCGCGACGCTGCTCAACGGTCTCGGCCTGGTCGTCATCTGGCGCCTGGACCAGTCGGAGAAGCTGCAGCAGCTCGCCAAGGCCGCGACGGGCACCTTCAACCCCTCCGCGCCCAAGCAGCTGATGTTCTCCGCGATCGGCATCGCGCTCTTCGTGGGCGTACTGCTGCTGCTCAAGGACCACCGCGTCCTGCAGCGCTACACGTACATCTCCATGGCCGGGGCGCTCGTCCTGCTGCTGCTTCCGCTCGTGCCGGGCCTCGGCATGAACGTCTTCGGCGCCAGGATCTGGATCAGCGTCGCCGGATTCTCCATCCAGCCCGGTGAGTTCGCGAAGATCGTCATCGCGATCTTCTTCGCCGGCTATCTCATGGTGAAGCGCGACGCCCTCGCCCTGGCGAGCCGCCGCTTCATGGGCCTGTACCTGCCGCGCGGCCGTGACCTCGGTCCGATCGTCGTGGTCTGGGCCATGTCGATCCTGATCCTGGTCTTCGAGACCGACCTCGGTACGTCGCTGCTGTTCTTCGGCATGTTCGTCGTGATGCTGTACGTCGCCACGGAGCGCACCAGCTGGATCGTGTTCGGCCTGGTGATGTCCTCCGTGGGCGCCGTGGGTGTGGCCACCTTCGAGCCGCACGTCAAGCAGCGCGTCGACGGCTGGCTGAACCCGTTCTCCGACACCGTCCTGGCACAGAGCGACCAGATCGCCCAGTCCCTGATGGCGTTCGGCTCCGGCGGCGTGCTCGGCACCGGCCTCGGCCAGGGCCACTCCGACCTGATCGGCTTCGCCGCCAACTCCGACTTCATCCTCGCCACCTTCGGCGAGGAGCTCGGCCTCGCCGGCGTCATGGCGATCCTGCTGATCTACGGTCTGATCGTGGAGCGCGGTGTCCGCACGGCGCTCGCCGCCCGCGACCCGTTCGGCAAGCTTCTGGCGATCGGCCTGTCCGGCGCCTTCGCCATCCAGGTGTTCGTCGTCTCCGGCGGCGTCATGGGCCTGATCCCGCTGACCGGTATGACCATGCCGTTCCTCGCGAACGGCGGTTCCTCCGTGATCGCCAACTGGGCCCTGATCGGCATCCTCATCCGCATCAGCGACACCGCACGCCGTCCCGCCCCGGCGCCCGCCCCGAACCCCGACGCCGAGATGACCCAGGTGGTCCGACCGTGAACAAGCCCCTGCGCCGGATCGCGATCTTCTGCGGGCTCCTCATCCTCGCCCTGCTCGCCCGGGACAACTGGCTGCAGTACGTGCAGGCCAACTCCCTGTCGGAGCACGAGCTGAACCGCCGCGTCCCCATCGAGCGGTACGCCCAGCCGCGCGGCGACATCATCGTCGACGGCAAGGCGATCACCGGGTCCAAGGAGACCAACGGCGACGACTTCAAGTACAAGAGGACGTACAAGAACGGGCCCATGTGGTCCCCCGTCACCGGCTTCGCATCGCAGCGCATCGGCGCCACGCAGATCGAGTCCATCGAGGACGGCATCCTCACCGGCAATGACGACCGGCTCTTCTTCACCCGCAGCCTGGACATGATCACGGGCAAGAAGAAGGAGGGCGGCAACGCCGTCACAACCCTCAACGCCGCCGCGCAGAAGGCCGCGTACGACGGTCTGAAGGGCCGCGGCAAGGGCGCCGTCGCCGCGATCGACCCGTCCACGGGCGCGATCCTGGCGCTGGCCTCCGCTCCTTCGTACGACCCGTCGGACTTCGCGGGCAACACGAACAACGAAGCCGAGCTCTTCCAGAAGCTGGACAAGGACAAAGACCAGCCGATGCTCAACCGCGCGCTGCGCGAGACGTACCCGCCCGGCTCCACCTTCAAGGCGGTCACCGCGGCCGCCGCCCTGGAGCACGATCTGTACGACGACATCGACTCGCCCACCAAGTCCCCGCTGCCCTGGACGATGCCCAACACCCAGACCGAGCTGAAGAACGAGGGCAACATCCCCTGCAAGAACGCCACGCTGCGCGAGGCGCTGCGGGTGTCCTGCAACACCGTCTTCGGCAAGGTCGGCTCGGACCTCGGCAAGGACAAGATGCTCGAGACGGCCGAGAAGTTCGGCTTCAACGAGGAGCAGTTCGTCCCGGTCCGCTCGAACGCCTCCGTCTTCCCCAAGGAGATGGACAAGCCGCAGACCGCGCTCTCCTCCATCGGCCAGTTCGAGACGGCCGCGACGCCGCTGCAGATGGCCATGGTCGCCTCCGCGATCGCCAACGACGGCACGCTCATGGAGCCGTACATGGTCAGCGAGCTGCAGGCGCCGAACCTGGACGTGATCGAGAAGCACGCGCCCAAGAAGATGAGCCAGCCGCTCTCCGAGGAGAACGCGCAGAAGCTCCAGGACATGATGCAGACCGTCGTGAACGACGGCACCGGCACGAACGCCAAGATCCCCGGCGTCACCGTCGGCGGCAAGACGGGTACGGCCCAGCACGGCGTCGACAACAGCGAGAACCCGTACGCCTGGTTCATCAGCTACGCCAAGACCGATTCCGGGTCGCCGGTGGCCGTCGCCGTGGTGGTCGAGGACAGCGCCGCCAGCCGTGACGACATCTCCGGTGGTGGTCTGGCCGCCCCCATCGCCAAGGACGTGATGAAGGCGGTTCTCGACAGCAAGAAGTGACCCCCGTCACGGCCTCTCCACATCAGTGCACGTTGCGATACCGGTCCTGTATCGGGTGACGGTCGCGGCCGGGTCACGTAAGGCGAGCCGGGTACGGTATGCCCGGACAGCACACCGCCGGACCACACAAGGGTGCGGTCGGGACTGACGGAGAGGGCTGGATTAGCTATGGAAGAGCCGCGTCGCCTCGGCGGGCGGTACGAGCTGGGCCAGGTGCTCGGCCGAGGCGGGATGGCGGAGGTTTACCTCGCGCACGACACCCGCCTCGGACGCACCGTGGCGGTGAAGACGCTGCGCGTTGACCTCGCGCGCGACCCGTCATTCCAGGCCCGGTTCCGCCGCGAGGCCCAGTCGGCCGCCTCGCTCAACCATCCTGCGATCGTCGCGGTCTACGACACCGGCGAGGACTACGTGGACGGGGTCTCCATCCCGTACATCGTGATGGAGTACGTCGACGGCTCCACCCTGCGGGAGCTCCTGCACTCCGGGCGCAAGCTGCTGCCCGAGCGCGCCATGGAGATGACGATCGGCATCCTCCAGGCCCTGGAGTACTCGCACCGCAACCAGATCGTCCACCGCGACATCAAGCCCGCGAACGTCATGCTGACGCGCAACGGCCAGGTCAAGGTCATGGACTTCGGCATCGCCCGCGCCATGGGCGACTCCGGGATGACGATGACGCAGACGGCCGCGGTCATCGGCACGGCGCAGTACCTCTCGCCGGAGCAGGCGAAGGGTGAGCAGGTCGACGCCCGCTCGGACCTCTACTCGACGGGCTGCCTGCTCTACGAGCTCCTTACCGTGCGGCCCCCCTTCGTGGGCGACTCCCCGGTCGCGGTGGCCTACCAGCACGTACGCGAGGAGCCGCAGGCCCCGAGCGTCTTCGACGGCGAGATCACGCCCGAGATGGACGCGATCGTCCTGAAGGCCCTCACCAAGGACCCGGACTACCGCTACCAGTCGGCCGACGAGATGCGCGCCGACATCGAGGCCTGCCTCGACGGCCAGCCCGTCGCGGCCACCGCCGCCATGGGCGCGGTCGGCTACGGCGGCGGCCACCCGGACGACCAGCAGACGGCCATGCTCCGCCCGCAGCCCGGCGGCGCCCAGACGTCGATGATGCCGCCGGTCGGCCCGGACGACGGCTACGACGATCATTCACGCCGCCGCCAGAAGAAGAGCAGTACTTCTACGGTGCTGCTGGTGCTGGCGGGGCTGCTTGTCCTTGTCGGCGCGGTCCTGATCGGGAAGTGGGCGTTCACCGGGGGCGGTGGCGGCAGCGATTCGATCAAGGCGCCGAATTTCGTGGGTGAGGAGTTCAAGGAGGCCAAGACGCAGGCCGGAAACGTCGACCTGGAGCTCGCGATCTCGGAGCGCAAGCCCTGCGCGAAGTACCCGAAGGGCGAGATCTGCTCCCAGGACCCGGGCGCCAACGCGACGGTCGACAAGGGCGACACCATCAATGTGGTCGTGTCGACGGGTGCGCCGAAGGTTGCGGTACCGAACGTCATCGGTGACAACATCGAGGACGCCACTGAGGAGCTCGAGGGCCCCAAGTACCGGTTCAAGGTAGTTCCCGAGCGGGTGGAGTCCCCTCGGCCCGTGGGCGAAGTCCTCGATCAGGACCCAGTCCTCGGCACCGAGGTGCAAAAGGGCAGCACGATCACCCTTGAGGTCGCCAAGGCGAAGACGCAGATCCAGGTCCCGGACGTCACCGGCCTCGACTACGAAGCTGCCGAGAAGCGGATCACGGGTGAGGGCCTCGTACCCAAGCGTGAGGACGTCGCCAGTGACAGCGTGGAAGAGGGCAAGGTCATCCAGACTTCCCCGGCTGCCGGCACGAATGTCGACGACGGCTCGACGGTCACCGTCCAGGTGGCCAAGGCCGCCGAGCAGGCCACCGTGCCCGCGCTCACCGGCCAGAAGCTCAAGGACGCCCGTAAGGCCATCGAGGACGCCGATCTGACGGTGGGCACCATCACAGGCCCGCAGGACGACGACGCCCTCGTGGTCCTCTCCCAGCCCACGGCCAATGAGCAGGTCCCGCCGGGCACGGCGATCAACCTGACCACCGCGGGCGGCGACCAGGGCAACGGCGGAGGCAACGGCGGGGAAGACGACGGAGGCGGCCTCTTCGGAGGCGGCACGGGCTTCTCCCGCAGCGAAGAGGACTGAACGCCACCTCTACGTAGGCACCTCGTAGATACGAAAGAGCCCCGGACACCAGTGGTGTCCGGGGCTCTTTCGTACGCGGGTGCTTCGGTACGCGGCGGCTAGTCGGCCAGCTCAGCCGGCGGCGTCCGCTTGTTGTCGACCTTCTCCACACGCTCCAGCTCGCCCCACACGATGTAGCGGTAGTTGGAGGTGTAAACGGGCGTGCACGTCGTCAGGGTGATGTAGCGGCCCGGCTTCTTCGCGCCCGATTCCTTGGGGACCGGGTTCAGGACCTTCACGTTGTACTTCGAGGTCTCGGGGAGGGTCGCGTAGACCTTGTAGACGTACCACTTGTCCCGGGACTCGTAGACGATCGCGTCGCCCTCCTTGATCTTGTCGATCTTGTGGAACTTCGCGCCGTGCCCGTCGCGGTGCGCGGCCAGCGTGAAGTTGCCCTCCTTGTCCTCGGGGAGGGCCGACTTGATCGGGTCTTCGTAGTAGCCCGCGACTCCGTCGTTGAGGGTCTTGTTGCTGGTCCCCTTCTTGACCAGGACCTCGCCGCCGCCCATCGCGGGTACGTGCAGGAAGCCGATGCCGTCCTTGGTGTTCAGGTTCCCGGGGCCGCCCGCCCAGCGGTCGCGGACCCTGTCGCCCTGCTTGTGCGCCTCGCGGTCGGCGACCACGTTCGTCCACCACAGGGAGTAGACGACGAAGAGGCCGAGCACCAGGCCCGCGGTGATGAGGAGTTCACCGAAGACGCTGACCGCCGTGGCGATCGGGCCGCGGCCCCGCGGCCGCGGCGCGGGCGCCTCGGCCTGCTTCTCGTCGTGGTCGGCGTGGTCGGTCGTCGCTGCCACTGGATCTGCCCCGTTCTCACCGTGCTAGTTGACGAGCGCGCTCGGCTTTCCCTTGCTGCGCGGCCGTTCCTCGACCATCTTGCCCCAGACGATCATTCGATACTTACTCGTGAATTCCGGGGTACAGGTGGTCAGTGTGATGTACCGGCCGGGTTTGGTGAAGCCCGAGCCCGGCGGAACGGGGCCGATCACACTCGTGTTGCCGGGACTCGTCTGCGGCAGGATGCTCGCCATCTTGTAGACGAAGTACTTGTCCTGCGTCTCCACGATGATGGGATCGCCCGGTTCGAGCTGATTGATGTAGCGGAACGGTTCGCCGTGGGTGTTGCGGTGCCCGGCGACCGCGAAGTTGCCCTGCTTCGCGTCCGGCATCGGGGTCTTGGTGCCGCCCTCGTTGTAGTGGCCGACCATGCCGCGGTCCAGGACCCCCGCTTTTTCGATGCCCTCGGCAATCGGCACGACCACGTCGAGGCGGGGGATGTGGAGCAGCGCGAAGCCTTGCCCGGGTTCAAAGGCGCCCGGCTTGCCCTTGCCCTTCGCCCACTCCTCCTGGAGGTCGTTGGCGGCGCCGTTGGCCTGCTGGTGGGCGCGGATGTTCGTCCACCACAGCTGGTACGTGACGAAGAGCAGCATCAGGACGCCGATGGTGATGAAGAGTTCGCCGACGCCCCGGCTGATCACCGTGCCCGCGGAGGGCTTCCGCGCGCGCTCGGCGCGACGGGCCTCGACGCGGGAGAGGGGGGCGGCGGACTCGGCTCTGGAGGCGGCCGACGTGGTGCCCTTCTTGGCGGCCTTGCGGCGGGCGGCCCGGCCTCCTGTGGGGCGCTCCGGCTCTCGCTCTGGCTCTGGCTGCGGCTCTGGCTCGACTATTCGCCGAGTGTCCGCCGTGCGCAGGCCCACCGTCTCATCGTCGAGCGGCGGCTGGGGCTGCGGCTGACGCTGCGACTGCGGGGCGTACGCGCCGTACAACTCCTCGTACGTCGGTTCCCGCGCAGGCTCCGGCTCCGGCCGCTGCTGCGCCCCGTACCAGTCACGGGCGTAGCCCTGAGGGTCGTACCACTCCGGCTCAGGGAACTGCGGCTCCGGCTCCGGGGCGGGCTGACCGCTGCGGAACCACGGCGACGGATGCTGCCCCGGCAGCGGATCCGTCAGCGGATCGGCGAGATGGTCGACTGCCGCCGCGAACGCCCCGGGCTCTTCGAACGATCCCTGCTCCTCGTACGACGCGTACTGCTCGTCGTACGGAACTCCGGAGGAATCGCGCTCGGGGCGCAACGCGGTCACGCCGTGGCCCTGCCCACCACCGGGGCAAGACCGCTCGACCGACCGACCGCCCCCTTGTCCCCGCACTCGACCAGCCAGTTGGCGAGCATGCGGTGGCCGTGCTCGGTGAGCACCGACTCGGGGTGGAACTGCACGCCCTCGACCGGCAGTTCACGGTGGCGCAGGCCCATGATGATGCCGTCCTCCGTGCGCGCGGTCACCTCGAGCTCGGCCGGCACCGTGGCCGGTTCGGCGGCGAGCGAGTGATAGCGCGTCGCGATGAACGGCGACGGGAGACCGGCGAAGACACCCTTGCCCTCGTGCACGACCGGGGACGTCTTGCCATGCAGCAACTCCGGCGCACGGTCCACCACTCCGCCGTACGCGACCGCCATCGACTGCATGCCGAGGCAGACGCCGAAGACGGGCACACCGGTGTCGGCGCAGTGGCGCACCATGTCGACGCAGACGCCCGCCTGCTCGGGGGTGCCGGGTCCTGGCGAGAGCAGGACGCCGTCGAAGCCGTCCTGCGCGTGCCGCAGTTCGACCTCGTCGTTGCGCAGGACCTCGCACTCGGCACCCAGCTGGTACAGGTACTGGACGAGGTTGAAGACGAAGCTGTCGTAGTTGTCGACCACGAGGATGCGGGCCGGGCGTCCGTCGATGCTCACTGGCCGTCCACCGTCACATCGTTGAAGGGGAGAAGCGGCTCGGCCCACGGGAAGACGTACTGGAAGAGCACGTAGACCACCGCGAAGACGAGCACCAGCGAAAGCAGTGCCCTTACCCATGCGTTTCCCGGCAGATGCCGCCAGATCCAGCCGTACATGCCGTCCCTTCCGTAGCCGTACGGCACCAGACTAACGGCGCAGTGCCTCCGGTTTCCCGGCCTCGACGGGCTGGGTGGCATCAAGGTGTGCCCAGACGATCAACCGGTGGCTGTGGCCCCACTCTGGCTCACAGGTCGTAAGAGTGAGGTAACGGCCCGGCCCCTTGTACCCGGACTTGCGGGGAACCGGATCGATGACGCCGATGTCGCCGGGCAGCGTCTTCAAGGGCTTGTTGTCGATGCGGTACGTGAACCAGGTCGTGCCGTCGGTCAGCACCACAGGGTCATTGGGGCGCAGCTTCGGGAAGTCCTTGAAGGGGTCTCCGTAAGTGCGGCGGTGGCCCGCCACGGAGAAGTTCCCCTTCTGGCCGAGCTGAGCGGTGTCTCCGTAGTGACCGAGTCCCTTCTTGAGTACGTCGGTGCCCGTGCCCTGGAGCACCGGCTTGTTCCACGTGAAACCAAGCCGCGGGATGTACATCACGGCGAAGGGCTTGCCCTCTTCGTAGGGAGCGGGCTTCTTCGGGGACGCCGAGTCCGAAGACTCATCGTCCGTACGCGTCGGCACCGAACCCTGCGCCCACTGGTCCTGGAGCTTGTCGATCTGGCTGTCCATGGCGTTGTCGGCCTTCACGCCGGTCCAGAACAGGACGTACACCACGAAGAGCACGATCAACGTACCGATGGTGATGCACAGTTCGCTGAACGTCCTCAACAGCACTCGCACCGACACCGGACGGTCCCTCCCCGGGTGCTACTCCACGGGCTTCGCGTAGTGGAGATCCACTGTGCCCGAGTAGCCGGGAAGAGTCACCGCCCCGTCGTCGTCGACTTTCCAGCCGAGGCCGTAGGCATTCACGTACAGCATGTAGTTCTGGATCTCCGGGGAAGCGGAGAGCGCCGTCCTCAGCTTCTCCGGGTCGCCGACCGCGGTCACCTTGTACGGAGGTGAGTAGACGCGGCCCTGGAGGATCAGGGTGTTGCCCACGCAGCGAACGGCGCTGGTGGAGATGAGCCGCTGGTCCATGACCTTGATGCCCTCGGCGCCGCCCTGCCAGAGGGCGTTCACCACGGCCTGCAGGTCCTGCTGGTGGATGACGAGGTCGTTGGGCTGGGGCTCGGGGTAGCCGGGGAGTTTGGCGGTGGCGCCGGGCGGGGCGTCGGTGAGGGTGACGGAGACGGCCTCGCCGCTGACCTTCTTGGTGCCCGCGTTCTTCTCCAGGGCCTTCAGCCGGGCGTCGTCGGCCTTCGTGCCGCCGTTGTCACGCTCCGCGAGCGCCTCGACGTCGTCACGCAGCGAACCGTTGGACTCGTCCAGCTCGCCGTTCTTGTGGCTGCGCTCCTGGATGAGATCGGAGAGCTTCAGGAGGGACGCATCCGTACGGATGTTCGTACCCTTGGCAGTATTGAAGCTGGTGAAGAAGATGAGGCCCGCGAGGGCGAAGACGGCAGCCGTCAGCAACCGGACCGGCCGCCAGCGGGGGCGACGACCCTGACCTGTGGGGGAGTCGGCAGAATTGCTCAACGTACCCTTATCTCCTTCAGCGCCGCGGAAGCACTACGCTAACGGACGCCCGGGGGAGGGCTCAGCTCCCCGTATCGACAGGAGAGACCCTCGTGCCGAAGTCACGGATCCGCAAGAAGGCCGACGATTACACGCCGCCCGCGGCGAAGAAGGCGACCAACATCAAGCTGACCAGCCGTAGCTGGGTGGCCCCGGTGATGCTGGCGATGTTCCTCATCGGGCTCGCCTGGATCGTCGTCTTCTACGTCACCGACGGCAAGCTGCCGATCGAACCGCTGGGCAACTGGAACATCGTGGTCGGCTTCGGCTTCATCGCCGCGGGGTTCGGCGTCTCCACGCAGTGGAAGTAGCGCGGTCCGCGCTGCCTCCGCACCGCATTCCCCGGCGGCGAGAGCAAGCCTTGCCCTGAGTTATCCACAGCGCTATCCACACTGGGGAAAAAGAAAGACGATCTGTGGATAACCCACTCGGTGTTGACGCCGGTGTGACTGCCCGATCGCCATGCAAGCCGCCGCAGGCCCCTTGTCCTTCCTGGGAAAACCCAGGTCAGCGACAAGGGGCACTGTTGTTCCCCACAGCATGCACAAGATCCGCCACACGCTGTGGACAACAGTGAGCGGGACGCACTGGCTCAGACGAGGAACGCACAGGCTCAGACGAGCTGAGCGGTCCTGACGACCACGGCGGCCAGGACCACGAGCAGCACCGCGGCGCAGGTCCCCCACTGCACGAGCGCCCGCCGCTCACGGGGCGCGTGCACCATCCCGTAGGCGATTGCGACACCGGCGACCAGACCGCCGACGTGCGCCTCCCAGGCGATGCCGCTCCAGGTGAAGGTGAACAGCATGTTCAGCGCGAGGAGTGCGATGACCGGGCGCATGTCGTAGTTGAGGCGCCGCATCAGGACGGCGGTCGCGCCGAGCAGACCGAAGATCGCCCCGGATGCGCCGAGCGAGGCCTGGCTCGCGTCCGCGACGACATAGGTCAGGGCGCCGCCGGCCAGGCCGGAGAGCATGTACAGGGCGAGATAGCGGGCGCGGCCGAGCGCCGCCTCCAGCGGACCCCCGAGCCACCACAGGCCCAGCATGTTGAACGCGATGTGCCAGATCTCCTGGTGCGTGAACATCGACGTGACCAGGCGGTACCACTGGCCCTCGGCGACGCCGTCCTCCGCGACGAAGGGGTACGGAGGCCACTCGCCGACCAGGACCAGCTCGTTCACCAGGCGGTCGCCGACGGCGAGGACCGCGATGAACACCGCCACGTTGAGGCCGAGCAGGATCTTGGTGATGAGGCGCGGGTCGGCGGCGATCGAGCCGCCCGCGATCGTACGCGGCTGGTTCGCCGCGGGCGCGTGACCGGTGCCCGAGCCCTCGCGCACGCACTCGGGGCACTGGAAGCCGACCGAAGCGCTGATCATGCACTCCGGACAGATGGGCCGCTCGCAGCGGGTGCAGCTGATGCCTGTCTCGCGGTCCGGGTGCCGGTAGCAACCGGGCAGGTGCTGCGCGTCCCGCGGCCCCTGCGGGCTGCCTGGTGCCTGATCCATGGGGTCCCCTCAATCTCCGTACGAAGGCACAGCGCGCCCACGCGTGCAACGCACCGCCCCGCCCTTCCTTACGGATGGGCGGGGCGGTTTGGTTCCCTGGCGGGTACGCCGAGGTCAGGCGCCGCGGGTCTCGATCACCACGGACTCGATGACCACGTCGCTGACCGGGCGGTCGGTGCGCGGGTTGGTCTGCACCGCCGCGATCTCGTCGACGACCTTCTGGCTCGCCGCGTCCGTGACCTCACCGAAGATCGTGTGCTTGCGGGTCAGCCAGGCGGTCGGCGAGACCGTCACGAAGAACTGCGAGCCGTTGGTGCCGGGACCGGCGTTGGCCATGGCAAGGAGGTACGGCTTGTCGAAGGCGAGGTCGGGGTGGAACTCGTCCGCGAACTCGTAGCCCGGGCCGCCCGTGCCATTGCCCAGCGGGTCGCCGCCCTGGATCATGAAGCCGCTGATCACACGGTGGAAGATCGTGCCGTCGTAGAGCCGGTCCGAGGTCTTCTGACCGGTCTCAGGGTTGACCCACTCACGCTCGCCCTGGGCGAGTTCTACGAAGTTCTTGACCGTCTTCGGCGCGTGGTTGGGGTGCAGGAGCACCTCGATGTCGCCGTGGTTGGTCTTCAGGGTGGCGTAAAGCTGCTCAGCCACGATCTGCCTTCCGTTGTCTTCTGTGACGCTCCGATCCTCGCACGGACCGGATTGCGACGAGTAGCCGCCGACTGGGCGCGCACAGAAGCGATCCGTGGCATTGTCGGCCAAGAAGTCTCCTTGTCCTGATTTGATCAAATTGATCAGATTGATCGAACTTCTCGCTTGACCCGGATGCCCGCCCTCTCATGCCTGAGGGTCACCCGGAAGGCATGATCCCTGAAAGGGTGGAAAGGTGACATACCTATACGCCACCGAGGAGGAGGATCCCGTGACCCGCATCGACAGCGTGCGCGCCGCGACCGGCTCGGCCAAGGACAGCGTCCGGCACGCCGCGGAGGCGGTGGCCCCCTACGCCGGCACGGCCAAGGACCAGGCCGCTCACTACGCCCACGATGTGCGCGTAAGGCTGGCGCCCAAGGTGTCGCAGGCCGCGCATCAGGCCGCCGAACAGGCCCGTGTGCAGTACGACGCCCACCTCGCGCCCCGCGTCGAGCAGGCGCGTACGCATGTGCCGCCGAAGGTCGACCACGCCGCGCACGAGGCCGCCGTCCGTACGCGCAAGGCCGCCAAGCAGACGCGGAAGGCCGCCCGGCAGGCCGCCGAGTACTCGAAGCCGCGGATCGAGAGCGCCGTGGCCGCGGCCCAGCCCGTCCGTGACGAGGCCGCGTCCCGCGGTGCGGCGGCGATCGCCGCGCTGCGCGGTGACATCTCTCCCAAGGAGATCCGGCGTCTTGTCCGCAAGCACGAGCGCCGGGCCCGCGCCGGGCGCCTCGCCAAGGGTGTCGTCGTGTTCGGCCTCCTCGCGGGTGGTGCGATCGCCGCCTGGAAGTGGTGGGACAAGCAGGCCAACCCGGACTGGCTCGTCGAGCCGCCCGCCGCGACAGAGGTCCCGGACAACGCCCCGCTGGCCTCGGTCGACGGAAGCGACCGGCAGTCCCTCGACCCCGAGGTGCAGGCCAAGCAGGCGGAGGCGGAAGCCGCGGAGCGCGACGAAAAGCGCTGATCCGCGCCGCGGAACCGCCGTAAGAAACCGCAGAAACGCCGTAGGGCGGGAACCCCAGCTGGGGTTCCCGCCCTACGGCGTTCGGCTGTGGAGCCTAGGAGATTCGAACTCCTGACATCTGCCTTGCAAAGGCAGCGCTCTACCAACTGAGCTAAGGCCCCGAAAACGATGCGTCAGCCGGAAGGAACTCCCTCCGGTGAGCAACGCAGACCAGAGTACCGGGTCTCCCCCCGGATCTCGCAAAAGGATTGGGGGTCCCGGTGAACGACCACGCTCCGTAAGATGCTCGGCGTGGTTCGCGGCAGCGAACCGCGGTTTATGGGGAAGCGATGGGGAGACGCAATGGACGCCGCACAACAAGAGACAACCGCGAGAGCACGGGAGCTCCAGCGGAACTGGTACGGAGAGCCGCTGGGGGCGCTCTTCCGCCGTCTCATCGATGATCTGGGCCTCAACCAGGCACGCCTCGCCGGCGTCCTCGGTCTGTCGGCGCCCATGCTGTCCCAGCTGATGAGCGGACAGCGCGCCAAGATCGGCAACCCCGCGGTCGTCCAGCGCGTCCAGCTCCTCCAGGAGCTCGCGGGCCAGGTCGCCGACGGCAGTGTGAGCGCCGCGGAGGCGACCGACCGCATGGACGAGATCAAGAAGTCCCAGGGCGGCTCCGTACTGACCAACACCTCCCAGTCGACGACGAGTTCGGGTGCTCCGACGGTCAAGCGCGTGGTGCGCGAGATCCAGTCGCTGCTGCGTTCCGTGGCGGCGGCCGGCGACATCATCGATGCGGCGGACGCCCTCGCCCCGACCCACCCGGAACTGGCAGAGTTCCTCCGGGTGTACGGCGCCGGACGCACCGCGGACGCGGTCGCCCACTACGAGGCGCACCAGAGCTGAGCCGTCGGCCGGGCCACCGGGCGGCCCGGAGGGGGAGCGATGCGCGACCATGGGTGAGGTCTTCGCCGGCCGGTACGAACTGGTCGACCCGATCGGACGTGGGGGAGTCGGCGCGGTCTGGCGCGCCTGGGACCACCGGCGGCGCAGATATGTGGCCGCCAAGGTCCTGCAACAGAGCGACGCGCACACGCTGTTGCGCTTCGTGCGGGAACAGGCGCTCCGGATCGACCACCCCCATGTGCTCGCGCCCGCCAGCTGGGCCGCCGACGACGACAAGGTCCTGTTCACCATGGCCTTGGTCGCCGGCGGCTCGCTGGCGCATCTGGTCGGGGACTACGGCCCGCTGCCGCCCCACCTGTCGTGCACGCTGCTCGACCAACTGCTCGCAGGCCTTGCCGCTGTGCACGACGAGGGGGTCGTGCACCGTGACATCAAGCCCGCCAACATCCTGCTCGAGGCCACCGGAGTCGGGCGTCCGCATCTGCGGCTCTCCGACTTCGGCATCTCGATGCGCCTGGGCGAGCCACGGCTGACCGAGACCAACTATGTGGTGGGCACGCCCGGTTACTTCGCGCCCGAGCAGATGATGGGTGCCGAGCCGGACTTCACCGCCGATCTCTTCGCCGTCGGCCTGGTGGCGCTGTATCTCCTCGAGGGGGCCAGGCCGGACTCCAAGGCGCTGATCGAGCACTTTGCCGCGCACGGCACGCCAGGGGCCCCACAGGGCGTCCCGGAGCCGCTGTGGCAGGTCGTCGCCATGCTGCTGCAGCCGGATCCGCAGGCGCGGTTCCGCACGGCCACCGGTGCGCGCAAGGCGTTGGCCTCGGCCGCCGAGCTGCTTCCCGAGCCGGGGCCCGACGACGAGCTGGTGGAGGTCTTCGACCAACTCGGCCCGCTCCCCCTGGGGTTCGGCCCGGACGGTCCGCTCACGCCGGCCCGCGGCGCGGCGCCACAGCCGGGTCTCGCCCCGTCCCCCGTACCGCCCCCGCACCCTCCTGCGCCGGACACGGGCAGCTCGTCGGGGACCGGAGGTTTCCACCTGCCGCCACCGCCCGATGCCCCGACGCCACCGCCGCAGGCGCCTACGCCGCCGCCGTTCGACCCCACACCGCCGCCTCTCCTCCCCACGCCACCGCCATCGCCACCGGCAGCCGCACCGACTCCGTCGGCGGAGCACGTACTGCTGGGACAGCAGTCGGCATCGCTGGGGCAACAGCCGACACCACAGGAACAGCAGCGGGGACAGCAGCCGGGGCACCAGCCCGGGCAGCAGCTGGGGAAGCAGCCACAGCCCCCGCAAGACCGGCCCCAGTACGCGGCACAGCCTCCGCAGGCGCCCCCACATCAGCCCACGCATCAACCCCCGCACGATCCCTCCCCCCACCAGGCTGCCGCGGCTCAAGACCCCTCACGGGCCATGACGGCCGCGGTGCACGGGACATACGCCCCTACTCATCCATACACCGCTCACGTCCCGCAGGTTCCGCTCCAGAGCCGACCAGTTCCGCAGAGGCGGCCGGGACCACCCGCAAAGGTGGCGATCCCGATGCTGCTCGCCGCACTGGCGTGCTTCGCGGTGGGCATCTGGGCCCTGACCCAGACCTGATGCGCGCCGGGCTCGGCGCCGGGGCTCAGCGCCCCAGCCTCTCCGGCCGCCCCACGCAGCGCTCACACCGCCCCAACTACCAAGCCGGTGGCGGCCCGTACTGCGAAGACGCCCCAGTCCCCGCTCCCGCCCTCGCGGATGAAGCAGCGGCCCGCCGCCGAGCGACCAGCGTCCACACGCCGAGCACGGCGAGCAGCACGGCACCGCCGCCGAATCCCCCGGCGGCGACCAGCTTCATGCCGTCGCCGCCCCCGGCCCCGGCCTCGTCCCCGGCGGCCGTCCTGCCGCTCGCCGCGGCCTCCTCGTCCTGGCCGGAGACGCTGAACTCGTCCGCGGGCCGTGCCGATCCGGCGTAAGCGGGCCCCGCCTTGGCCGCGCCCTTGACGCCGACCCGCAACGTCAGATCCAGCGGGTCCTTGCCGAACTGCCCGGCGACCTGCGGGTTGAGATGGACCGAGAGGTAGTACCAGCCGGCGAACCGCATCCCGGCCACGTCGTCGATGGGCGAATAGCGGTTCTCGTACGCGACCGGGGCCAGCGCTTCCAGCGCGGTGGACTTCTGCTTGCCGTCGTACGCCGTGTCCACGTCGTCGACCCGGGCGCGTACGGGATTGGAGAGCGACATGACGAGCGCCGACGTCACATACTCGTCCCCACCCTCGCTCGAACTGCCCAGCTCGGCACTGGCGGAGACCTGCTGCCCCCAGTCGACAGGCACCCGGTAGAAGAGCGTCTGCCCTGGCTTGATCCGGTCGCCCCAGACTCCCGTCCGCAGCGCCCGGGCGTCGTTGAAGCTCGTGCCGCCCGCACGCCGTTCACGCTCACCGCCCGGTGGCACGGGCGAGGCGGAGTTCCAGGACTCGGGCGGCGTCGTGGGAGCGTCCTTGGTCACACCCGGCTCGGAGACGACGCGGAGCTCCGTGCCCCAACTCTCCGCCGAGGATCCGGGATCGCTGTTCCGCTCGACCACTACGTAGTACGTGCCCGCCGGCTTGCACCGGTTCTCGTCGGGGCCGATCGTCCGCACCGCCCAGGCGGTGATGGGCCGCGGGCTCTGCGACGTACCGAAACGCGCGTCTCCGGAGTCGCAGTCATTGCCGTCCGCGTCCTGCAGGGACACCTCGATGCCGTCCCCGTAGGCGACCTTGGATCCGAGCCCCGGAACAGCGGTGGCCGAGACGTACACGCTCTCCGTGGCGTCGAGTTCGAGCCGGTAGTAGAGCTTGCCCCCGCGCGCGATGGCGCTCTTGTACGTCGATCCTGGCGTCAGTGCCGTACTGCCCGTGCTGCTCGTCGCCCCGTCGACCGCAACGGCCTTGTCGGCGTAGGCGTACGGCGCCGGCGACCCCGCCGCCGCGGCCTGTCCCGGCAGCGCCGCCACCGCGCACAGTGCCGCCCCCGCGGCCAGCGTCGCCCGGCCTCTGCCCAGCCGCCCCATTGGATGCCACCCCTCCCCGGAGACCCAGTCGTCCCGGCGACTCATTCCCGCGCGAAGCCCCGACAATCTTTGCTCACGCAAGGAACGGACTTGCATAAGCAAATCAACATCCCCAGAAGCCCGCCCTCACTGAAATCGGACAGCACAAGGCCCCGGCCGCATCAGCGACCGGGGCCTTGTGAAGAGACTGTTGTCGATACTCACGAACCCGTGGGCACGGAGTCAGTCGCCTCCGTCCACAGATCCTGCTCGGCGCGATCCGCCTGGATCTGGCGGTACACGAGGAGCCCGCCGATGGCGGCCAGTGCGACCAGGAGAAGCTTCTTCACCGCGCGACCTCGTCTTTCTTGACGTAAGGGACCTCTGGAGCCCGACTATACACACCGATCGATACCGATCGGTGACCTGGATCCACCCCAACTGCCGCACCGAACACAGCAGTAGAAACGGACCCGGCCGCTCCGGCCACCTCTCCGGCCCGCTGTGACATTCGCCGCTCCCGGCCTCATTTCAGGCCCCTCCCGGGCCCCTTCCGGGGCCTTTTCGGCCATCCGGGTGGTGTTCATCAGAACATCGACGCGCCACGGGCGTCGGTCCACCACTCTCGGCCCCGCATACACATCATGAGGAAAGTACGCAAATCGCCCGACCCGAAAGTGAGACGCCGTGACCCGCACCAAGGCCATGAAGCTGTGGACCACCCTCATCACCGCCTTCCTCGCGCTCTTCGCCGCGCTGGGATTCACCACGACGGCCACGGCGGCCACGGCGGCCACGGCGCCGGCACAGCAGGCCACGGAATCCTGCGAGACCGCCAGGACCTTCCCCGCAGCACTGGCGGCCCACTGGCTACTCGCGGTCGAACGGTCCTTGCCACCCACGATGAAACAGCGCATCCGCGCCGAGGCACACGGATCGTCTCCCGGCTGCAGGCACCTGACCACGAACGACACCGAGACGGGCCGCGAGACCGAAGCCCAACCACGCGACCTGGCCGCGGAGCCGTAACCCCAACGGCAGCCAAGCCCCTCAGCACCACTGAACCATCAGCACCACAGCCTCACCACAGCACCAAAGACCCCCGGCCGGTTTCAGCCGGGGGTCTTCGCGTCTCCGCGACCGACAAAGCCGGCCAACCTCAGAGTTATGAGGATGACGCGCTTCGTCACGGGGTGTTCCCATCTGACGACCTGGGGCGAACAGATCCGCGACGACAACGCCCGGCTCAACTGCAAGGTCAGCGACACCGCGAAAGACGGCGAGGCCCGCGAGAACCCCGACGGCTCCTACGGGGCCATCAGGTTCCAGGTGTGCCGGACGCGCCCCTTGTGGGACTCGTGCAGCACCGAAGCCGTCTTGAATCTCTGAGCCTGCATGACGGGAACGTGTGGGGACACGTGAGCCACCGAACGCCAAAGACCCCCAGCCGCTATCGACTGGGGGTCTTCGTGTCTGTGGGGCTAACAGGATTTGAACCTGTGGCCTCATCCTTATCAGGGATGCGCTCTAACCAACTGAGCTATAGCCCCGCCGCGCTGCGGTGTGTCCCGCGCGCTGACCTCTGAAGATTAGCGCACGTCCGGGCCAGTCCCAAAATCGATAGCTCCGGGGCCCCGGAACGGGCGACCGGAGGGGCTACTCGTCCTCGGCGAGCGTCAGCTCGACGCCGCCCACGAAGCCCGCGGAGAGGTTGTAGATGAACGCGCCGAGCGTCGCGAGGGCCGTGGCCAGGACGACGTCGATGACCGCGATGATCGTCGTGAACATCAGCACGCGCGGCAGGGACAGGAAGGACTGCAGGTCGAAGCCGTTGGACTCGTTCGAGCCCGTCGCCTCGGAGATCGTGCCGCCCACCGTCGAGAAGACGCCCATGGCGTCCATGACCATCCACAGCACGGCGGCCGCGACGATCGTGCAGATGCCGAGCGCGATGGAGAGCAGGAAGCTGACCTTCATCACCGACCACGGGTCGGCCTTGGCCACCCGCAGCCGCGCCTTGCGCGTACGCGGCGTCGTGCGTGCCCCGGTGCGGGGCCGCCGCACAGAGCCCGTCTGGGAGCCCTGCTGATACGCCTGCGGCGGGTGATACGGCTGGGAAGCCTGCTGCTGGGGCTGACGCTCCCCGGGCAGCGCACCCGCCGCTCCCTGCGCCCCGCCCGCGTACGCACCGTCGTACTGCGCGGACGTAGCGGACTGAGCGGGCTGCGGCCCTCGGGTGTCCGTCACCGTTCCCCCCTGGGATCCATGAGACTCGTCGGAGTCGTGAGAATCAGTGGCAGAGCCACGGACACCGTCTGTACCGGCTGAGCCGGTTCCACTTGCTCCGGCGCCCGTGGCTCCACTCACGATGACTCTCTCCTTGCGCTACTCGGCCGTGGACTCCGTGCCCTCGTCCGTACCGACGGCCGGCTCGCCGTCGGCCGATTCGTCGACGATGTCGCCGTCGACTTCCTCCGCCTCGCGCCCGGCCTCGGCATTACGAGCGATACCGACCACGGCATCGCGCTTGCCCAGGTTGATCAGTTGGACGCCCATGGTGTCACGGCCCGTCTCCCTGACCTCGTTGACTCGCGTACGAATCACACCGCCGCCCAGGGTGATGGCGAGGATCTCGTCGGTCTCCTCCGTCACCAGCGCGCCCACGAGTTCGCCGCGGTCCTCCACGATCTTGGCGGCCTTGATACCGAGGCCGCCGCGACCCTGGACGCGGTACTCGTCGACGTTGGTGCGCTTCGCGTACCCACCGTCGGTTGCGGTGAACACGAACGTACCGGGCCGGACGACATTCATCGAGAGGAGCTGGTCGCCGTCGCGGAAACTCATTCCCTTGACGCCCGAGGTCGCGCGGCCCATGGGACGCAGCGCATCGTCCGTCGCGGTGAATCGGATCGATTGGGCCTTCTTGCTGATCAGCAAGAGATCGTCCTCGGCCGATACGAGCTCGGCCCCGATCAGTTCGTCGTCCGAACCGTCGTCCGTCTCGCGGAGGTTGATGGCAATGACACCACCGGAGCGAGGCGAGTCGTAGTCCTTGAGCGACGTCTTCTTTACGAGGCCGCCCTTTGTGGCGAGCACCAGGTAGGGCGCGGCTTCGTAGTCACGGATCGCCAGGATCTCGGCGATCTGCTCGTCCGGCTGGAAGGCGAGCAGGTTCGCGACGTGCTGGCCGCGGGCGTCGCGTCCGGCGTCGGGGAGTTCGTACGCCTTCGCCCGGTACACCCGGCCCTTGTTGGTGAAGAACAGCAGCCAGTGGTGCGTCGTCGACACGAAGAAGTGGTCGACGATGTCGTCTTCCTTGAGCTTCGTGCCGCGGACGCCCTTGCCGCCGCGCTTCTGCGAGCGGTAGTCGTCCGTCTTGGTGCGCTTGACGTAGCCACCGCGCGTGATCGTGACGACGATGTCCTCTTCGGCGATCAGGTCCTCCATGGACATGTCGCCGTCGAAGGGCACGAGCGCCGAGCGACGGTCCTCGCCGAACTTGTCGACGATCGCCGCGAGCTCGTCGCTGATGATCTGGCGCTGCTTCTCGGGCGAGGCCAGGATCGCGTTGTACTCGTTGATCTTCGCCTGGAGGTCGTCGTGCTCGGCGACGATCTTCTGGCGCTCCAGGGCGGCGAGTCGGCGCAGCTGCATCTCGAGGATGGCGTTGGCCTGGATCTCGTCGATCGAGAGCAGGCCCATCAGGCCCTCGCGCGCGATGTCGACGGTCTGGCTGCCGCGGATGAGCGCGATGACCTCGTCGATCGCGTCCAGCGCCTTGAGCAGGCCGCGCAGGATGTGCGCCCGCTCCTCGGCCTTGCGCAGCCGGAACTTCGTACGCCGGACGATGACCTCGACCTGGTGCGTGACCCAGTGCCGGATGAAGGCATCCAGCGAGAGGGTGCGCGGCACGCCGTCGACCAGGGCCAGCATGTTGGCGCTGAAGTTCGACTGCAGGTCGGTGTGCTTGTAGAGGTTGTTCAGTACGACCTTGGCGACCGCGTCCCGCTTCAGGACGATGACCAGGCGCTGGCCGGTGCGCGACGACGACTCGTCGCGGACGTCGGCGATGCCGCCGACCCTGCCGTCCTTGACCAGGTCGGCGATCTTCTGCGCGAGGTTGTCGGGGTTGGTCTGGTACGGGAGTTCGGTGACCACCAGGCACTGGCGGTTCTGGATCTCCTCGACCGCGACGACCGCGCGCATCGTGATGGAGCCGCGGCCCGTGCGGTACGCCTCCTCGATGCCCTTGCGGCCCACTACTAGTGCGCCGGTCGGGAAATCGGGGCCCTTGATGCGCTCGATCAGAGCGTCGAGCAGCTCCTCGTGCGAGGCCTCGGGGTGCTCGAGCGCCCATTGCGCGCCCGCCGCGACCTCGCGGAGGTTGTGCGGCGGGATGTTGGTGGCCATGCCGACCGCGATGCCCGCCGAGCCGTTGATCAGCAGGTTCGGGAAGCGCGCCGGCAGGACCGTCGGCTCCTGGTTACGGCCGTCGTAGTTGTCCGTGAAGTCGACGGTGTCCTCGTCGATGTCACGGACCATCTCCATGGCCAGCGGCGCCATCTTGCACTCGGTGTAGCGCATGGCGGCCGCCGGGTCGTTGCCCGGAGAGCCGAAGTTGCCGTTGGAGTCCACCAGCGGCATCCGCATCGACCACGGCTGGGCGAGGCGCACCAGGGCGTCGTAGATGGAGGAGTCGCCGTGCGGGTGGTACGTACCCATGACGTCGCCGACGACGCGGGCACACTTGTAGAAGCCCTTCTCGGGGCGGTAGCCGCCGTCGTACATCGCGTACAGGACGCGGCGGTGGACGGGCTTCAGACCGTCGCGTACGTCGGGCAGCGCGCGGGACACGATGACGGACATCGCGTAGTCGAGATACGAGCGCTGCATCTCCGTCTCGAGCCCGACGGGCTCGACACGCATGCCCACGCCGGGGACGGCGGGCTCCGCTTCGGGCGTCACAGGGGTGTTCTCGTCGGCCATTGCTGGTCAAAGTCCTTTCGAGGTGCGGCTTGTACGGGCCGACTCAGATGTCGAGGAAGCGAACGTCCTTGGCATTGCGCTGGATGAACGAGCGCCGTGCCTCGACGTCCTCGCCCATCAGCACCGAGAAGAGGTCATCGGCCTGTGCCGCGTCGTCCAGGGTGACCTGGCCGAGCACGCGGTGCTCCTGGTCCATGGTCGTGACGCGCAGCTCCTCGGCGTTCATCTCGCCGAGGCCCTTGAAGCGCTGGACCGAGTCGTCCCTGACGCGCTTGCCGGCCTGTCGGCCGAGCTCGATCAGGGCGTCGCGCTCGCGGTCCGAGTACGCGTACTGGAAGTCGTCACGGGTCCACTTGATCTTGAAAAGCGGCGGGCGCGAGAGGTACACGTGCCCGGCCTCGACCAGCGGCCGCATGAAGCGGAACAGGAACGTCAGGAGCAGCGTGTTGATGTGCTGACCGTCGACGTCGGCGTCCGCCATCAAGATGATCTTGTGGTAGCGGAGCTTCTCGATGTCGAAGTCCTCGTGCACACCGGTGCCGAACGCCGAGATCAGCGCCTGGACTTCCTGGTTGTGCAGGATCTTGTCGACGCGGGCCTTCTCGACGTTCAGGATCTTGCCTCGGATGGGCAGGATCGCCTGGTACATCGGGTCACGGCCGGACTTCGCCGAACCACCGGCGGAGTCACCCTCGACGATGAAGATCTCGCACTTCGTCGGGTCGTTCGACTGGCAGTCGCTCAGCTTGCCCGGCAGCGACGCCGTCTCCAGGAGCCCCTTGCGGCGGGTCAGGTCGCGCGCCTTGCGGGCGGCGACACGGGCCGTGGCGGCCTGGATGCCCTTGCGGATGATGTCCGCGGCCTCGTTCGGATTGCGGTCGAACCAGTCCGTGAGGTGCTCATGGACGACCTTCTGCACGAAGGTCTTCGCCTCCGTGTTGCCCAGCTTGGTCTTCGTCTGGCCCTCGAACTGGGGCTCGCCCAGCTTCACCGAGATGATCGCGGTCAGACCCTCGCGGATGTCCTCACCCGTGAGGTTGTCGTCCTTCTCGCGGAGCAGCTTCTTGTCACGCGCGTAGCGGTTCACCAGACCCGTCAGCGCGGCCCTGAAGCCCTCTTCGTGCGTACCGCCCTCATGCGTGTGGATCGTGTTCGCGAAGGAGTACACGCCCTCGCTGTACTGCGAGTTCCACTGCATCGCGATCTCGACCGAGAGGAGGCGCTCCTTGTCCTCGGCCTCGACGTCGATGACGGTCGGGTGGATGACCTCGCCCTTACGGGAGTTGAGGTACTTCACGAAGTCGACGATGCCGCCTTCGTAGAAGTACGTCACCGTGCGGGCCTCGGCGGCCTCGTCATCGGTCGCCTCGGCCGAGTCCGCACCCGCGGTCGCCTTCGCCGAATCGCGCTCATCAGTGAGTTTGATAGTCAAACCCTTGTTGAGGAACGCCATCTCCTGGAAGCGCCGTGCCAGCGTCTCGAAGGAGTACTCGGTGGTCTCGAAGATGTCGCCGTCGGCCCAGAAGGTGACCGACGTGCCGGTCTCCTTAGTGGCTTCGTGCCGCTCGAGCGGCGCGGTCGGGGCGCCGCTCTTGTAGTCCTGCGTCCAGCGGTAGCCGTCGGTCTTGATCTCGACGGAGAGCTTGGTCGAGAGCGCGTTCACCACGGAGACACCGACGCCGTGCAGACCACCGGAGACCGCGTAGCCGCCGCCGCCGAACTTGCCGCCCGCGTGGAGCACGGTGAGCACGACCTCGACGGCCGGCTTCTTCTCCACGGGGTGCATGCCGACCGGGATGCCTCGGCCGTTGTCGATCACGCGCACGCCGCCGTCGGCGAGGATCGTGACGTCGATCGTGTCCGCGTGGCCGGCCAAGGCCTCGTCGACGGAGTTGTCGACGACCTCCTGCACCAGGTGGTGCAGGCCACGCTCACCGGTCGAGCCGATGTACATGCCAGGTCGCTTGCGGACCGCGTCCAGACCCTCGAGGACGGTAATCGCGCTGGCGTCGTACGCCGTGGCTGAGGCCTCGGCGGTTCCTGCCAGGGCCTCGGTGGACGGGATGTTCTCGTTGGGGTTGCCGGAATCGGCCACGAAGCGCCCTTTCTGGCACAGCACAAGCCAAGCACCCGGCGGTGGCCGGAGCGGCTGCGTCGTTCAGCGATAGTCAGCGTTGCTCGGTGCGTCCCACAAGTGGGGCGGGATTAGCTTCCAGTCTACCGGTAGCGCCGACAGTGATGGGGGTTTGCCGGTACCTGAGTCCGCATGTGCCGTCCTGAACCGGCCGCGACCGACTCCCCATATGCGGCCCGGGGCTCTAAGAGGCTCACAGCGGCACTCAGCGCTTCGGGGTGTCAACCTTGAGCTACCGCCGGAAACGGCCTCAGCCGTAGGTGTCCCCGGGGCCCGTGCTGCCGGGGGCGCGCAGGGGTCCGAAGCGGCGTGCGGGGCCACCGGGACCGAGCACTTTGATGAGGCGTACGGTGCCGTGCCCCAGGTCCTCGTTGAGGCGCGCGACCAGCTGCGGGGCGAGCAGGCGCAGGTTCGTCGCCCAGGCCGTGGAGTCGCACTGAACGGTCAGGACACGCTCGTTCTCGTCGTACCGCTGGGGTACGCAGTGCTTGGCCAGGTCGTCGCCGACGATCTGCGGCCAGCGGCCCATCACCCCGCCGACCGCGGCCGGCGTCTCCCAGCCGCGCTCGGTGATCAGACGGTTGATCGCGGAACCGAGCGGCAACGGGTCGCGGCCGTCGGCGCGCGCGCCGGAGCGAAGTCCGCCGCGCCGGGCCTGCTTCTTCTGCTGCGCGGCGTCGCCACGCGCGCGTGCCTGTTCCTTGGCGGCACGGAGGGCGACCCGGGCGAGATCGACACCGGACGGCTCGGGCGTCTTCGGCGTGTCCTTCGGCGCGTCCTCGGGGGTGCCCTTGGCGGGCTCTTCGGCGCTCACGCGCGCTCCACCGCGCCGTCCGACACCGTGTACCGCGTGCCGACCAGCACGCCCGGTACGTCGTCGTCCACCGCGGCCGTGACCAGGACCTGCTCGCCCGGCGCCACCAGCTCGGCAAGCCGCTCCCTGCGGCGCGCGTCGAGCTCGGCGAAGACGTCGTCCAGGACGAGCACCGGCTCGTTGCCCTCGGCCCGCAGGAGGTCGTACGAGGCCAGGCGCAGCGCGAGGGCGTACGACCAGGACTCGCCGTGGCTCGCGTACCCCTTGGCCGGGAGCTGGCCCAGCTTCAGGAGGAGGTCGTCGCGGTGCGGGCCGACCAGCGTCACGCCCCGCTCGATCTCCTGCTTGCGGACCTCTTCGAGGGCGGCGATCAGCTGCTCGTACAGGGCGTCGCGGGTGTGGCCATCGCCCGGCGCCGACGGCTTGTACTCCAGCGCGACGGGGCCGCCGCCGGGTGCCAGCTGTTCGTACGCCTTGTCGGTCAGCGGCTGCAGCGTGGCGATCAGGTCGAGCCGCTGTGCAAGCAACTCGGCGCCCGCGCGGGCGAGGTGCTGGTCCCAGACGTCGAGCGTCGACAGGTCCATGGAGCGCCCGCCGTGCCGCCGCGCGAGGGCCGCCGACTTCAGGAGGGTGTTGCGCTGCTTCAGTACGCGGTCGTAGTCGGACCGCACGCCCGCCATGCGCGGGGAGCGCGCCGTGATCAGCTCGTCGAGGAACCGCCGGCGCTCACCGGGGTCGCCCTTGATCAGCGCAAGATCCTCCGGCGCGAAAAGGACCGTACGGACGATCCCCAGCACGTCGCGCGGTCTGACCTGCGAGGACCTGTTGATCCGGGCGCGGTTCGACTTGCCGGGATTGAGTTCAAGCTCGACCAGCTGGGACCGCTCGCCCTGGGTGACAGCGGCCCGGATGACGGCGCGCTCGGCACCCATGCGCACCAGCGGCGCGTCCGACGAGACGCGGTGGCTGCCGAGCGTGGCGAGGTAGCCGACCGCCTCGACGAGGTTCGTCTTGCCCTGGCCGTTGGGTCCCACAAACGCGGTGACGCCCGGATCGAGAGGGACCTCGACCCGGGCGTACGAGCGAAAGTCGGCCAGCGACAGATGCGTGACGTGCATGGTTGGCGCCGACCTCCCCCGGCAAGCCCGGCTTAAGCGCACAGGCTGTGGATTACTTCTTCTCGACCGCGTGGCCGCCGAACTGGTTGCGCAGCGCCGCGATCATCTTCATCTGCGGCGAGTCCTCCTGACGCGAGGCGAAGCGCGCGAAGAGGGACGCGGTGATCGCGGGCAGCGGCACGGCGTTGTCGATCGCCGCCTCCACGGTCCAGCGGCCCTCTCCGGAGTCCTGCGCGAAGCCGCGCAGCTTGTCCAGGTGCTCGTCGTCGTCCAGAGCGTTGACCGCGAGGTCGAGCAGCCAGGAACGGATGACCGTGCCCTCCTGCCAGGAGCGGAAGACCTCACGGACGTCGGTGACCGAGTCCACGGCCTCGAGGAGCTCCCAGCCCTCGGCGTAGGCCTGCATCATCGCGTACTCGATGCCGTTGTGAACCATCTTGGAGAAGTGGCCGGCGCCGACCTTGCCCGCGTGCACCGAGCCGAAGTCGCCCTCGGGCTTGAGGGCGTCGAAGATCGGCTGGACCTTCGCGATGTTCTCGGCGTCGCCGCCGTACATCAGCGCGTAGCCGTTCTCCAGGCCCCAGACGCCGCCGGAGACGCCGCAGTCGACAAAGCCGATGCCCTTGGCGGCGAGCTCCTCGGCGTGCTTCTCGTCGTCCGTCCAGCGGGAGTTCCCGCCGTCCACGACGACGTCGCCGGGCTGCAGCAGCTCGGCCAGCTCGTCGACGGTGGACTGGGTCGCGGCCCCTGCCGGGACCATCACCCACACGACCCGCGGGCCCTTGAGCTTGCCCACAAGCTCATCGAGGCTGTGGACATCCGCGACGTCCGGGTTGCGGTCGTATCCGATGACGGTGTGGCCTGCGCGGCGGATGCGCTCGCGCATGTTGCCGCCCATCTTGCCGAGGCCGACGAGACCGAGCTCCATCAGTGGTTCCTTAAGTAGCGATGTGGCGTGGAGGCACCTTCGTACCCGCGTCCGAGCCTACGCCCGGACCCTCGCTCACACCTGTGGGCTCAGCCGCTCAGACGTACAGGCATGATCAGGTACTTGTACGCCTCGTCAGCCTCGGCATCCAGGGCCGGCTTGCCGCTCAGGAGCGCGGGCTTCGTCGACGTCGTGAACGACAGCTGAGCGACCGGGGAGTCGATCGCGCTCAGGCCGTCGAGCAGGAACGTCGGGTTGAAGGCGATCGAGATGTCGTCCCCGTCGAGCTGGGCGTCGACCCTCTCCACAGCCTGTGCATCGTCGCTGGAACCGGCCTCGAGGATCAGCACGCCCTGCTCGAAGCTGAGCCGCACCGGGGTGTTCCGCTCGGCCACCAGGGCCACACGCTTGACGGCCTCCACGAAGGGGGCGGTCTCGATGACGGCGATGGAGTTGAACTCCGTCGGGAACAGCGTGCGGTACTTCGGCAGGTCGCCCTCGAGCAGCCGCGTCGTCGTGCGCCGCCCGGCCCCCTCGAAACCGATCAGGCCCTCACCGGCACCAGAGCCCGACAGCGCGAGCGTGACCGTGTCACCGCTGGTCAGCGCCTTGGCGGTGTCCTGAAGCGTCTTGGCGGGCACCAGGGCGACCGCGGACGCCTCGGGGTCCTCCGGCTTCCACAGGAACTCGCGGACCGCGAAGCGGTAGCGGTCGGTCGAGGCCAGGGTGACCGTGTCGCCCTCGATCTCGATGCGTACGCCGGTCAGCACCGGAAGCGTGTCGTCGCGGCCGGCCGCGATCGCGACCTGGTTGGCGGCGGCGGCGAAGACCTCACCCGGGACGGTGCCCGTGGCGGTCGGCATCTGCGGCAGCGCGGGGTACTCCTCCACAGGAAGTGTGTGGAGTGTGAATCGCGAGGAGCCACAGACCACCGTGGCCCGCACACCGTCTGTGGAGATCTCCACCGGACGGTTGGGCAGGGCGCGGCAGATGTCGGCGAGCAGTCGGCCGGATACGAGGACCGTGCCCTCCTCGTCGACCTCGGCGTCGACGGACACCCGCGCCGAGACCTCGTAGTCGAAGCTGGAAAGGCTCAGTGCGCCTTCCTCGGCCTTCAGCAGCAGGCCCGCGAGGACAGGCGCCGGTGGCCGGGCCGGGAGGCTGCGCGCCGCCCACGCCACCGCCTCCGCGAGTACGTCGCGTTCCACCCGGATCTTCACTTAGCCGCCCTCCTGCTGTTGCTGGCACTGGGGACCAGTCTGACGCACCGCACTGACAGTGGGTGCCCGTCGGGGTCAAGTCGTGACGAGCGGCGCCGGAGGTCCGGAGAGCAAGTTGTGCACAGGACCCCCTTCCAAGCGAATTCCCCGGTGACTCCAAGTGGGAGTAGTAGTAGGGCCTGTGGAAACCGTGGATAACCGTGAATCCGCAGGTCAGCACCGGTTTTTTATCCACTGCGCCTGTGGGCGGGACCGGTGGACAACCGGGGGTTTCTGTGGACGGGCGGAAGTTACACACACACGATGCACAGGCAAGGGGTACTTCTCCCCAGCACTGTCCCCAGCTTTACCCACCTTCCCCACAGGCCAACCGACCCCCTTGGTGTGACGCCTTTCACTCGGCACGGTGACAGGGCGCGTTGTGTTGCCGAACAGTGGACAGCGGTGTGGAGAAGCTGGGGAAAGCTGGGGACAACCGGCCCGTGCCTGTGGGCGGCCGGTGGACAACGTCATGCACACCCTGTGGACGAGATTTTCATCCACACCCTGTGGAGAGTCTTCGTCCACGAATCCACAGCCACCTGACCTGGCTTGATGATCCCTCAGCAGGTTCCCCTGTGGACATCATCTGGACAACTTCCCGGTCCCCAGGGTGTGGAGGAGAAAAACCCCACAGATCTGTGGAGAACAGGCCTCTCAGCAGCGGAAATCGAACAGGGCGCGTGCCCGGACGGGGTCCACGCGCGCGTGCACAGGCTGCGGACAACGGCGAAGGGCGCCCCGGAATCGTTCCGGAGCGCCCTTCGGGAGCGTGTCTCAGCGGCGCTGAGCGCGTCTGGCAGACCTCTGTCCGCCCTCTGTCAGCCGTTCTTGATGCGGTTGGTGAGCTCGGTGACCTGGTTGTAGATGGAGCGCCGCTCGGCCATCAGCGCGCGGATCTTGCGGTCGGCGTGCATCACGGTCGTGTGGTCGCGGCCGCCGAACTGCGCACCGATCTTGGGAAGCGAGAGATCCGTCAGCTCGCGGCAGAGGTACATCGCGATCTGCCGGGCCGTCACCAGGACGCGGCTGCGGGAGGATCCGCAGAGATCGTCCACCGTCAGGCCAAAGTAGTCGGCGGTCGCCGCCATGATGGCCGGCGCGGTGATCTCCGGAGAGGCGTCCTCGCCCCCAGGGATCAGATCCTTGAGGACGATCTCCGTCAGACCGAGGTCCACAGGCTGTCGATTGAGCGAGGCGAAGGCCGTGACCCGGATCAGCGCGCCCTCGAGCTCACGGATGTTGCGTGAGATGCGGGACGCGATGAACTCGAGGACCTCTGGAGGAGCGTTGAGCTGCTCCTGCACCGCCTTCTTACGAAGGATGGCGATACGCGTCTCCAGCTCGGGCGGCTGGACGTCGGTGATCAATCCCCACTCGAAGCGGTTGCGCAGCCGGTCCTCCAGGGTCACCAGCTGCTTGGGCGGCCGGTCGCTGGAGAGCACGATCTGCTTGTTCGCGTTGTGGAGCGTATTGAAGGTGTGGAAGAACTCCTCCTGCGTCGACTCCTTGCTCGCGAGGAACTGGATGTCGTCGACGAGCAGGATGTCCATTTCGCGGTAGCGCTTGCGGAAGGTGTCGCCCTTGCCGTCGCGGATGGAGTTGATGAACTCGTTGGTGAACTCCTCGGAGCTCACGTACCGCACGCGCGTGCCGGGGTAGAGGCTGCGGGCGTAGTGCCCGATCGCATGCAGAAGATGCGTTTTGCCAAGTCCCGACTCCCCATAGATGAAGAGGGGGTTGTAGGCCTTGGCGGGTGCTTCGGCGACGGCGACCGCGGCCGCGTGTGCGAAGCGGTTCGAGGCACCGATGACGAAGGTGTCGAAGAGGTACTTCGGGTTGAGGCGCGCGGTGGGCTCGCCGGGAGCCGACGCGGGGGCCGGCTGCGCGGCCAGCGGGCCGGGGGCGCCGCCGTGCACACCGTGACCGTTGCTGTGGCCGCCGCCACCCCGGTGACCGGACGGGCCGCCGGAGCCGGGCGCGGACGACGGCTCGGAGAGCTCGTGACGCTCACGCCGGTCGTGGCGGTCCTGCTGGTCCTGCCGGTCGGAGCGGTGCTGTTCGTACGGGGAGTGACTCTGCGGCGGCTGCGTCCGGTAGTCGTGCTGCGGCTGCTGGACCGGCGTCGCGTAGGGATCGCGGTCGGGGAAGCCGAGCCGGGGCTGCTGCCAGCCGTAGTCGTCCTGCTGCTGCGGTGGTTGCGGCCAGGCGCCGGGCGCGGGGCGCTGATAGTCCGGGTACGCGGGACGGGCGGTCGGCAGCTGGTCGGGCCGGGAGCCCTGGGGGTGCTCGTCCTGGTTGCGGCGGCCGTAGCCGTCGTACGCGTCGTGTCCCTGACCGGAGCCCTGGTGCGGCTCGGGCTCTTCGTAACGCTGCTGCTGGGGCTGCTGTTGCTGGCCGGGCTGTTGCTGGGCGGGGGGCGCGGAAGGGCCCACGGGTTCGCCCACCGAGTCGTCGACGGTGATGGCGATGCGGATGGGACGGCCGCACTCGCGGCTCAGCGATTCACTGACGATGGGGGCGAGCCGCCCCTCGAGCACACCCTTGGCAAACTCGTTCGGCACGGCGAGCAGTGCGGTGTCGGCGACCAGTGCCAGCGGCTGGCAGCGCTTGATCCAGCGCTCGTCCTTCGCCTCGACGCCGTGCCCACGCCCTTCCCCCAGCAGCTGTTCCAGCACTCGTGGCCACACTGCGGCAAGATCGGCAGGTACGTCAGCCACAGGGCACGCTCTCTCACGGGGTCCCACGATGGTGTGGTTCTGGGGACCGAAATCGGGATCGGCAGGGAGAAGGGAATGAATCGGAGTTTGGCCACGGTAGTCAGGGCAACGGCTGCGGTTCAAGTTGTTGTCCACAGGCTGTGCACAGTGTCTCTCTCCGACGGCCGGTTTGACCGGATGGCGTAGCCCCGCGTACCGTGACCAGGTCGAGTTGTCGATGGCTGCTGCCGCCTGCCTCCGATGGGCAAAGATCACGATCTGTGATTGTGAAGCGGTGCACTCGGTGCGTATTCGCGAGCTTCTCGTGGGCGCACGGTGACAGCCAGGCGATGTCCCGCCACTACACGATCATTTCTGGAGCCCCCGAGTGAGCAAGCGCACCTTCCAGCCGAACAACCGTCGTCGCGCCAAGACCCACGGCTTCCGCCTGCGGATGCGCACCCGTGCCGGCCGCGCGATTCTCGCGAACCGTCGTGGCAAGGGTCGCGCCAGCCTTTCCGCCTAATCGCATTAGGTCATGACGTCGTGCTGCCTACCGAGCATCGGCTGAGGCGGCGCGAAGACTTCGCGACCGCGGTACGCCGAGGACGCCGGGCCGGACGCCCGCTTCTCGTCGTCCATCTACGTAGCGGTGCAACGGACCCGCACGTGCCTGGGGAGAGCATTCCCCCGACGCGTGCGGGTTTCGTCGTGAGCAAGGCCGTGGGCGGAGCTGTCGTACGCAACGCGGTGAAGCGCAGGCTGCGTCATCTGATGCGTGACCGGGTGGCTCTGCTGCCCCCCGGTAGCCTGGTAGTCGTACGAGCGTTGCCCGGCGCGGGCGACGCCGACCATGCACAGCTGGCCCGAGACCTGGATGCCGCTCTTCAGCGGCTGCTGGGAGGGGGCGCTCGATGAAGTACCCACTGCTGGCTCTGATCAAGCTGTATCAGTGGACGATCAGTCCGCTGCTCGGCCCGGTGTGCAAGTACTACCCGTCGTGCTCCCGCTACGGCTACCTGGCCATCGACCGGCACGGTGCGATCAAGGGAACGGCGCTCACTGCCTGGCGCATCCTGCGGTGCAATCCGTGGTCGCTCGGTGGTGTCGACCACGTCCCGCCGCGCAAGCGTCCGCGGTGGCACGAGATGCTGCGCGCCAAGTGGCGCGAACGCAAGGGCGGGCCCTCCGCCGCTGGCGTGCCCTCCGGGGAGATCTCCCCCCAGACCCCGAGCCCGGCCGCCGAGACCCCGTCCCATGCTCAAGGAGCCTGATTAGTGGACACGATTGCCAGTCTGTTCAGCTTCATCACGACACCCGTTTCCTGGGTCATCGTCCAGTTCCACGCTGTGTACGGGAAGATTTTCGGTCCCGACACGGGCTGGGCCTGGGGCCTGGCCATCGTGTCCCTGGTGATCTTGATCCGTATCTGTCTGATCCCGCTCTTCGTGAAGCAGATCAAGGCGACTCGGGCGATGCAGACGCTGCAGCCCGAGATGAAGAAGATCCAGGAGCGCTACAAGAGCGACAAGCAGCGCCAGTCCGAAGAGATGATGAAGCTGTACAAGGAGTCGGGTACCAACCCGCTCTCCTCGTGCCTTCCCATCCTGGCGCAGTCGCCGTTCTTCTTCGCCCTGTACCACGTGCTCAACAGCATCGCGACCGGCAAGACGATCGGTGTCATCGACGAGGGGCTCCTGGAGAGCGCGCGTAAGGCGCACATCTTCGGTGCCCCGCTCGCCGCGAAGTTCACCGACAGCGCCGACAAGGTCGCCTCGCTCAACGCCTCGCTGACGGACGTCCGCGTCGTCACCGCGATCATGATCATCCTGATGTCGGCGTCGCAGTTCTTCACCCAGCGCCAGCTGATGACGAAGAACGTGGACACGACGGTCAAGACGCCGTTCATGCAGCAGCAGAAGATGCTGATGTACGTCTTCCCGATCATGTTCGCCGTGTTCGGCATCAACTTCCCCGTCGGTGTCCTCGTCTACTGGCTGACCACCAACGTGTGGACCATGGGCCAGCAGATGTTCGTGATCCGCCGGAACCCCACTCCGGGCTCCAAGGCCCAGGCCGCGTTCCTCGAGCGTCTGCAGAAGCAGGTCACGCACCACAAGAAGGTGCGGGGTCGTGGCAACACGAACGTCATCAAGGCGATCGTCGCCAAGGGCCGTGACCGCAACGAGTTCGAGCGCAAGTTCATCAACGGTCTGACCAAGGCGGGTCTCGCGGCCCAGACCGACGGCTCCGTGGTCGAGGGCGAGAGCCCGGTCGCCACCGCGACCGAGGACGGCGCTCCGGCCGCCGGTGGCGGTGCCCCCAAGCGGCAGCAGCCCAAGCGGCAGAGCAAGTCGCAGCGCCAGTCCGCGGCCGCGCACGGCACGGCCAAGTCGGAGGGTGACGCGGACTCGGACGCCAAGACGTCGCTGGAGAAGACCAAGGACGAGCCCGAGGACGCCAAGCCCAAGGCCGGGGGCGGCAAGTCCGGGTCAGGTAACGCACGCCAAGCCAAGTCGGGGCAGCGCAAGGGCCAGCAGCGGCCCAAGCACCCGTCCAAGAAGTAGAAGGAGTCCATCCCGTGACGGAAGGCACCACCGCCCCCGCCGAAGCCGAGGCCGGCGACACTCTCACCCGCCTTGAGCAGGAGGGCGAGATCGCGGCGGACTACCTCGAGGGTCTGCTGGACATCGCCGACCTCGACGGCGACATCGACATGGACGTCGAGGCCGACCGCGCCGCTGTCTCGATCATCAGCGACTCGAACAGCCGCGATCTGCAGAAGCTCGTCGGCCGTGACGGTGAGGTTCTGGAGGCGCTCCAGGAGCTGACGCGTCTCGCGGTGCACCGTGAGACCGGCGACCGCAGCCGGCTGATGCTGGACATCGCGGGCTACCGCGCCAAGAAGCGCGAGGAGCTCTCCGAGCTGGGCGCCAAGGCGGCGGCCGAGGTGAAGAGCTCCGGTGAGCCGGTGAACCTCAAGCCGATGACGCCGTTCGAGCGCAAGGTCGTGCATGATGCGGTCAAGGCCGCCGGTCTGCGCAGCGAGTCGGAGGGCGAGGAGCCGCAGCGCTTCGTCGTCGTGCTTCCCGCCTGATCGCACGTCGTTCTCCCGGCCCCGTCTGTTCGCAGGCGGGGCCGGTCTTTGTCAGCCTGATAGTCAGCCACCCCAGTGCGGTACGGAAGGACGGTCCCCGTGACGGAGGCAGCGGAGCTCCCGCCAGCGCCTGAGCAG
Source organism: Streptomyces sp. NPDC086554 (assembly GCF_040686095.1). Lineage (NCBI taxonomy): Bacteria > Bacillati > Actinomycetota > Actinomycetes > Kitasatosporales > Streptomycetaceae > Streptomyces > Streptomyces sp. NPDC086554. The sequence continues at coordinate 60,054 of NZ_JBFBJK010000021.1, read as the reverse complement.
GCCCGGGCAGTATTCGGTGAGCGCTTCTCGGACGCGGTCCGATACGCGGAGTTGCTGGCCGACGCGGGAGTGCAGCGCGGCCTGATCGGCCCGCGCGAAGTGCCCCGGCTGTGGGAGCGGCACCTGCTGAACTGTGCGGTGCTCTCCGAGGTCGTGCCCGAGAACGTGACGGTCTGCGATGTCGGCTCGGGCGCGGGACTGCCGGGCATTCCGCTGGCCCTGGTCCGGCCGGATCTGAAGATCACGCTCCTTGAGCCGCTGCTGCGTCGCACGAACTTTCTCACCGAGGTCGTCGAGCTGCTCGGCCTCGATCATGTGACGGTCGTGCGCGGCCGCGCCGAGGAGGTTCTCGGCAAGCTGCCCTCGGTCCATGTGGTGACCGCGCGCGCCGTGGCGCCGCTGGACCGGCTCGCCGCCTGGGGCGTGCCCCTGCTGCGTCCGTACGGAGAGATGCTGCTCCTCAAGGGCGACACCGCCGAGGAAGAGGTCAAGGCCGCGGGGGCCGCTCTGAGCAAGCTCGGCGCGGTGAACACCTCGGTCCTTCACGTCGGAGAGGGCGTCGTGGACCCGCTGTCCACCGTGGTGCGGGTGGAGGTCGGCGAGAGCCCCGGCGGCGTACGCTTCGCCGCCAAGCGGGCCAAGGCGGCGCGCACGGGACGGACCCGGCGTCGTCGCTGATCGATGCCGCTGCCACACGGGGGCGGCTACGTCGTAGTTGATCCGTCCTGACGACGAGCCGTACTCCACAAAACATGCCAAACGTACGCATACCGGGGTGTCGCGGCTGCGGCACCCCGGCTGCCGTGCATCGTGTTTCACGTGAAACGTCGCTCACTGCTGCATGGCATCATCAGTCGCGGCCGCGCTGCTGAACCTCGCGACCGTCGTCCGCTCGGATCCCTCGATAAGGGCACCGAGTTGTCCACAGAGGTGGATTCGTCCACAGAAGACCGGGCCTCGCTGGTTCACGACCCTCAAAGCATGGGAGGCTCTGTTCATTGCGAGCCTGAAGTCGAGGAGAGTGAATCCTTGCGGTCCGACGCCAACATCGCGGGACCGATGACCGATCCGGTCCCCGGTCCCCGTACCGAGTCGGCGGGGGAGGATGTTTCACGTGAAACACCGAGCCCGATGGACGACACCCCTATCGGTCGTGCTGCCCAACTGGCGGTGGAAGCCCTTGGCCGCGCAGGCGAGGGCCTGCCGCGACCTGAGCAGACACGCGTCATGGTGGTCGCCAACCAGAAGGGCGGAGTAGGCAAGACGACGACAACCGTCAATCTCGCCGCTTCGCTCGCTCTGCACGGTGCGCGCGTCCTGGTCATCGACCTCGACCCGCAGGGCAATGCCTCCACGGCTCTGGGGATCGACCACCACGCCGAAGTGCCGTCCATCTACGACGTGTTGGTGGAGAGCAAGCCGCTCTCCGAGGTCGTGCAGCCGGTGCCTGATGTCGAGGGTCTGTTCTGCGCCCCCGCCACGATCGATCTCGCCGGTGCGGAGATCGAGCTGGTGTCGCTGGTCGCGCGGGAGAGCCGGCTGCAGCGGGCGATCCAGGCGTACGAGCAGCCGCTGGACTACATCCTCATCGACTGCCCGCCGTCGCTCGGTCTCCTGACGGTCAACGCCCTGGTGGCCGGTGCGGAGGTCCTGATCCCCATTCAGTGCGAGTACTACGCACTGGAGGGCCTTGGTCAGCTCCTGCGTAACGTCGACCTGGTGCGGGGCCACCTCAACCCCCATCTGCATGTCTCGACGATCCTGCTCACCATGTACGACGGCCGGACCCGGCTCGCCTCACAGGTGGCGGACGAGGTGCGCAACCACTTCGGCGAGGAGGTGCTGCGGACGAGCATTCCCCGCTCGGTCCGTATCTCCGAGGCGCCGAGTTACGGACAGACCGTGCTGACCTACGATCCGGGGTCGAGCGGTGCCCTCTCGTACTTCGAGGCGGCCCGGGAGATCGCGCTCCGCGGCGTCGGCATTCGCTACGACGTACAGCACGCCCACATGGGCGCTCAGAATGACCAGCACAGCACGACGGAGGGGTTGCAGTGAGCGAGCGACGGAGAGGGCTTGGCCGTGGCCTCGGCGCCCTGATCCCTGCGGCCCCGACGGAGAAGTCGGGAGCCCAGGCCGCGGGTGGGGCTTCGGCCTCCCCCGCAGCAGTACCGGTGCTCACCGCCGAGCGGGGGGTGGCGGCCGCGAAGGTGGCGGCGCTCCCGCAGAGCTCCGTTTCACATGAAACGCAGGAGCCACCGAAGGGGACGGTCGAAGCCGCGCCGGAGAGCCCGGTCGGCGCGCACTTCGCCGAGCTGCCGCTCGACTCCATCACGCCCAACCCGAGGCAGCCGCGTGAGGTCTTCGACGAGGACGCCCTCGCCGAACTCGTGACCTCCATCAAGGAGGTCGGGCTTCTCCAGCCCGTCGTCGTACGGCAGGTGGGGAGCTCGAGCTACGAGCTCATCATGGGCGAGCGGCGCTGGCGTGCCTGCCGTGAGGCGGGACTCGAGCGCATCCCGGCGATCGTCCGCGCCACGGACGACGAGAAGCTGCTCCTGGACGCACTGCTCGAGAACCTGCACCGTGCGCAGCTGAACCCGCTGGAAGAGGCCGCCGCCTACGACCAGTTGCTCAAGGACTTCAACTGCACGCACGACCAGCTGGCGGACCGGATCGGCCGTTCGCGCCCGCAGGTCTCCAACACGCTGCGTCTCCTTAAGCTGTCGCCGGCGGTTCAGCGCCGGGTCGCCGCCGGAGTGCTGTCCGCGGGCCACGCTCGCGCTCTGCTCTCCGTCGAGGACTCGGAGGAGCAGGACCGCCTCGCGCACCGGATCGTCGCCGAGGGCCTCTCGGTGCGGGCCGTCGAAGAGATCGTGACCCTCATGGGCTCGCGGCCGCAGAGCGCCCCGAAGTCCAAGGGGCCGCGTGCGGGAGCTCGGGTGTCGCCGTCGCTGACGAACCTCGCCACCCGCCTCTCCGACCGGTTCGAGACTCGTGTACGGGTGGACCTCGGTCAGAAGAAGGGCAAGATCGTCGTCGACTTCGCTTCGCTGGAGGACCTGGAGCGCATTCTGTCGACGCTCGCCCCGGGCGAGGGTCCGGTCCTGAGGAACGGACTCGCCGAGGACGCCAGCGAGGGAGACGGCTCGGAGGACGGAGAGGCCTGAGCCTCATCAACCGTGCTCTGAGAGCGGGCCGTGTCCGGTGTGTACCGGAACACGGCCCGCTCTTTGCTTTCTTACGGTATCGATGCAATCGCATCGTGGATACGATGCGTTCGGGTATGGCGCATCCAGCTGACGGCACCTCATTGGGGAGGCGGGGGCCATGCGATCGGTGAGCCGCACCGGACTGATGACCGCGGGCCTTGGGCTGGGAGCGGTCGGCGGATTCGTCGGCAGCCTGCTGAAGGAACGGAGCGCTCTGACTGCCGCCCGCGATGCCGCTGGCGAAGGAAGTGAGGAACCGCCTTCATGGGGCGTCGGCTCGTACCGCTCACGCTGGACAACCTCCCGGACCTTCCCAAGCGCTGCCGGTCGTGCGTCTTCTGGGAACTGGACCCGGTCAGCGGCCAAGCCGCGGTAAAGGCCGGCACGCCAGAGCTGGAGAAGGAAGCCTGGATCTCCGCCGTGCTGCTGGAGTGGGGTTCCTGCGGCCGCGTCGTCTACGTCGACGAGGTGCCGGTGGGCTACGTCCTGTACGCACCTCCGGCGTACGTGCCCCGGTCCACCGCCTTTCCCACAAGCCCCGTGTCGCCGGATGCCGTGCAGCTGATGACCGCCTGGATCATGCCGGACTATCAGGGTCAGGGGCTCGGTAGGGTGATCGTCCAGACGGTCGCCAAGGATCTCCTGCGCCGCGGCTTCAAGGCGATCGAGGCCTTCGGCGACGCCCGCTGGGAGAAGCCCGCCTGTGTGCTGCCCGCGGATCATCTGCTGGCGGTGGGCTTCAAGACGGTCCGCCCGCATCCCTCGTACCCGCGGCTCAGGCTTGAGTTGCGTACGACGCTGTCCTGGAAGGAAGACGTCGAGATGGCGCTCGACCGACTGCTCGGCGCGGTACAGAAGGAGCCGGTGCTCCGACCGCTCTGAGTGCACCCCTGTCATGCGAATGGGCCAACCCCGGAGGGTTGGCCCATTCGTGTTTCACGTGAAACAACGTCGCGTGGCGGCCGGCGCTCGTCGGTCGGCGCCTGCCACTCATCGCTCGTTACTCGGAGATGAAGTCCGCAAGGTCGCGCTCGAGAGCAGCCTTCGGCTTGGCGCCGACGATGGTCTTGGCGACCTCGCCACCCTGGTACACGTTCAGGGTCGGGATGGACATGACGCCGTACTTGGCGGCGATGCCCGGGTTCTCGTCGATGTTGAGCTTGACGATCTCGATCTTGTCGCCGTGCTCGGCCGCGATCGCCTCGAGGGACGGGGCGATCTGACGGCACGGACCGCACCAGGCGGCCCAGAAATCCACCAGGACGGGCTTGTCGTTCTTGAGGACGTCTTCCTCGAAGGAAGCGTCGGTCACGTTCTTCAGGGGGGTGCCGGCCACGGCGGGCTCCTTAACTTGGTGGGGCGGTGGGGAAGAAGAGATGTCAGACGGTGGCTGCCGCGGTCTCGCTGTCCGTGAGGGCAGCGAGGAAGCGCTCGGCGTCCAGCGCGGCGGAGCAGCCGGTGCCGGCTGCCGTGATCGCCTGGCGGTACGTGTGGTCGACGACGTCACCGGCACCGAAGACACCGGTCAGGTTCGTCCGCGTCGAGGGCGCCTCGACCTTCAGGTAGCCCTCGTCGTCCAGCTCGAGCTGGCCCTTGAAGAGCTCCGTACGCGGGTCGTGGCCGATCGCGATGAACAGACCCGTCACCGGCAGCTCGGAGGTCTCACCCGTCTTGAGGTTGCGCAGCGTCAGACCGGAGAGCTTCTGCTCGCCCTTGATCTCGGCGACCTCGCTGTCCCAGACGAACTTGATCTTCGGGTCGGCGAACGCGCGGTCCTGCATCGCCTTGGAGGCACGCAGGCTGTCGCGGCGGTGCACGATCGTCACGGACTTGGCGAAGCGCGAGAGGAAGGTCGCCTCCTCCATCGCGGTGTCGCCGCCGCCGATCACGGCGATGTCCTGGTCCTTGAAGAAGAAGCCGTCGCAGGTCGCGCACCAGGAGACGCCGCGGCCGGAGAGCGCGTCCTCGTTCGGCAGACCGAGCTTGCGGTGCTGGGAGCCGGTCGTCACGATCACGGTCTTCGCGCGGTGCACGGTGCCCGCCGTGTCCGTCACGGTCTTGATCTCGCCGCTCAGGTCGACAGCGATCACATCGTCCGGAACCAGCTCGGCGCCGAAGCGCTCGGCCTGGGCCCGCATGTTGTCCATGAGCTCGGGGCCCATGACGCCGTCCTGGAAGCCGGGGAAGTTCTCCACCTCGGTGGTGTTCATGAGCGCACCACCCGCGGTGACGGCGCCCTCGAACACCAGCGGCTTCATCGACGCGCGTGCGGTGTAGAGCGCCGCCGTGTAGCCGGCGGGCCCGGAGCCGATGATGATCACGTTACGGACGTCGGTCACGGCTTGATTCCTCGTCTCTGGAGACTGCTGCGTACTGCTGGTGGGTGCCTGTCTCAGGTCTCTCACCCCACCCAACGGATCCTACGGGGCTTGCATTCCCGACGTGTCCGGGCGCACGTAAGCATGTCAGGGACGACGGCATGCCCTTGCATGACCGCGCTCCTCTTGCTGGTGCGGTGAGAGATCAGGGCCGGGCGTAGGAGTCCGTCAGCAGGATCTTGCCCGCGGCGGCGGACGACGACGGCTTGTCGGTGCACGTCGCGTCGATGACGTACGCGGAGACCTTGGTGCTGTCGGAGTCATGGGACGCAACGACGAGGTAGGCATCCTTCCCCTTGTACGTGCCTTCCTCAGCGGCGATCGGCGTCCTCGCGCCGAGGCCTCGCTGGACACACTCCGGCACCGAGACCGCCGCCTCACGCATCGGTGAGTTCTCCTTCGGGGACTCCGGGCTCGATCGCACGTCGAAGGACGGCTTGCCGCCGTCGGTCTCCGCGGCCGGGTTCTTGGCGAGGAGGTCGGTCACTTGGCCCTTGAGTTTGTCCTCGGAGAAGGCGTGCGCGGAGGCGGGGTGCTCCGACGTGGTGCCGGCGGTGCCGCCCGAGCCGCCGCCCAGGTTCTGCATCAACAGCGATCCGAGGCCGATGGCGGCGGCCGTGACGACGGCCCCTAGCACCGCAGTGCGCCGACGTCCGCCCCGGAACCGGCTGCGGCGTCCAGGGCCGGTGGCCGCGCGGGGGTGTCCGGCGGGCCGGTCGGCGGACAGGCCGGGGGCGGAAGCGGGCGTCGGCTCGGCGGAGACGGGCGATGTTTCACGTGAAACACGCGTGCCGGGTGACGCGGTGTCGGGAGCATCGGTCTCGGACACGAGGGGGTCGGACACGAGTGGGTCGGACGTGACGGTCTCAGGCATGACGGACTCGGGCGTGAGCGACTCAGGCGTGATGGAGTCCAGCAGCGCCTCCGCCGCCAGCGCCGCGTCGATGCGCCCGGCGACATCGGCGGGCATCCGCGGCGGCCCCGGCAGCGTGCCGAGCATGCCGCGGATCTCCTCCAGGGAGGCGTAGACATCGGCGCAGAGCTCGCAGTCATCCAGATGCCGCCGCACGTCGAGGGTGCGGGCAGGGGGGAGCAGTCCCTCCGTGAGGTCGGAGATCTCAGCGACTTCTGGGTGCCCGGCCGAGTCGGTCGTGGTCGTCACGCTCGCCCACCTCCGCCCTTCACAGCAGCTGAATCGCTTGGTCCCGCTTCCCGTGGCCCCGCTGCAGGTGGGACGGATGTCCCCTGCGTCCGGTTCCTTCCCGGGTCCGGCTTCTTGCCGTTCTGGTCCTCGCCGCCGTCTCCGCTCGGCGTACGGGTCTCCGTACGCAGGTGGGTGAGCAGCGGCAGCAGTCTGGCTCTGCCGCGCGCACAGCGGCTCTTCACGGTGCCGGTGGGCACATCGAGCACGCGTGCCGCCTCGGCCACCGGATAGCCCTGCATGTCCACCAGGACGAGGGCGGCGCGCTGGTCGTGCGGCAGCGTGCCGAGGGCCTCGATGAGCTGGCGGTGCAGATCACCCCGCTCGACGGGGGCCGACGCCGACTCGTGCGGTTCGAGGAGCTGCTCGAGGCGTTCGGTGTCGTCGATGGGGGAGGTCTTCCGCGAGGCCGCCTTGCGCGCCCGGTCGAGGCAGGCGTTCACCGTGATCCGGTGCAGCCACGTCGTGACGGCGGACTGACCTCGGAAGGTGTGCGCGGCGCGATAGGCGGAGACCAGAGCGTCCTGGACGGCGTCCGCGGCCTCCTCGCGGTCCCCCAGCGTGCGCAGGGCGACCGCCCACAGGCGGTCGCGATGGCGCCGCACGAGCTCACCGAAGGCGTCCTTGTCGCCGGCCACATGGCGGGCCAGGAGGTCCTGGTCGCTCATCTCGCCGTGCGTGGTGTCATCCACCGTCGAACCCCCTCCCCCCGGTGAGCCCAGTCCCTCAGTCCGTGAACTTCACGTCCGTAATGGCCTGCTTGTACCCCGCGCTGCTGAACTCATCACGGGGCGAGTTCGGTACATCGGTCAGCCAGACGAGCACGTACTGCGTCTTGACCGGCTTCTCCGACTTGACCTTCAAGCTGTTGCCGGTGGTCCTGGCCGTCCCGATCTCCTTCATCGCCCTGAGCGGCGTCGAGGAGGACATCGAGTCCGTGGCGTACAGCTTGACCGTCGTGTGGTCGCCGACATAGCGGAGCCCGATCGACGCGGTCGACACGTCCTGCTCCTTGCCGAGGTCGTAGACGATACCGACGCCCGGCTTGAAGGGCGCGAGCGGTGGACCTTCTATGAAGCTCTTGCTCCGCCAGTACGTCGAGTCGTCACCGTCGTACGTATTGGGGACGCCTTCAGGGTTCTGCGCGTCGCCCTTGGCGACGTACTCGTCGGCGTCCTTGATCTTGATCGGCTTCCCGGGCTTCGGCTTGTTCTTGTCGCCGTCGTCGGAGGTGTCCGTCGAGCCGGGGTCGTCGTTCTTCCCCCGGTCCATGAGCGCGTCCGCCAGCTGCCAGCTGCCGAGGCCAAGGGCCGCGATGAGGAGCGCCGACACGGCCCACTTGAGGGCCTTGCCCGTACGGCTCTGCAGCGGGGGCGGTGGGGTCGGCACCGGCTGGGTGGCGCCGGGACGGGCCGCGGGGCGGCCGTAGGTGCCCTGCTGGTACGTCGTGCGCTGGTACTCGGGCGGTGCGGTGAACGCGGGCTCCGGAGGGCGGATGCGGGGCATCTCGCCGATGGCCTTCACCAGCTCCTCCGGCGTCGTGCACGGAGGCTCCTGGCGGGAGGCGGTCGCACCCTCGTTGACGAGCGCGCGCATCGCGAGCTCGGAGAGGCCCCTGTGCACGCCCGCACGCACCTGGTCGGGGGCGATCAGGCCGACGCCCTTGGGCAGCCCTGAGAGGCCGTACGCGTCGTCCTCGTAGGGCCAGCGCTGGGTCAGCGAGGCGTACAGCAGCGCGCCGATGGCCTCCGTGTCCGTGCGCTGCGGGGTGTCCGAGCTGATGCCTCGCAGCGCGGCGTTCACGGCGAGGCCGCGGATGCGGTACTGGCCGCTCGACGTCCTGAGGACGGCGCTCGGCGTCAGCCGCAGGTGGGCGAGGCCTTCGCGATGGGCGGCAGCCATGGCCTGGGAGACCTGGCTGACGAGCTGGTACGCGTCGTGCGCCTCAAGAGGCCCCGCGGCCAGCAGTGCGGTGAGTTCCGTGGCATCCGGCAGCCACTCGTGGACGACGTAGACGAGGTCGTTCTCCTCGACCGCGTCCAGGACGTGCACAAAGCGGGGATCGCCGAGCAGCGCCGACGAGCGGGCCGCGGCGAGTACCGATCGTGCCCGTGGATGGTCGGCGGGCAGCAGATGTACGCCGACGGCCCGGCGGAGTTTCTCGTCCACCGCGCGCCAGCTGCTGAAACCGTCCAGACGGGTGACGCACTCTTCGAGTCGATAGCGTCTTGCGAGCTTGTGACCGCTGTGCAGCTCTGGGGGTGATGCCGCCCCCGAGCTCGTGGGCTCGCCGGTCTCTGCTGCGCCTTCTTCTGCCGTTTCCCGCTCCCGGGTCTGGGCCACCCCGTCGGCCGTGGCCTGTTCCGCCTTCGCGGTCAGCGGCTCATCGCCGCTGTTGTCTGCCACGTCGACGGCAGCCGTGCTCCGTTCCGCCACCGTCGTTCCTGCCTCCCCATCCGTTGCGCTTCGTCAGACGCCAAAGCCAATTGTGCCCACAGTCCGGCGCTATGCACGACACGCGGTGGCCGGTGATGGTTGTGCGAACCCCCCGAACTCATCGTCCGAGACGGCCGCGCACCATCCCGACCATGGAGTTGAGCTCCGCGATCCGCATGCGCTTCGCGGCGATGAAGAAGACGCCGAGCAGCACCGCACCACCCACGATCAGCGCCGCCAGCGAGCCGAGGACGCCCTGACCGAGCCCCTGAGTGACGGCATACGCGGCGGCGCCGCCGAGCAGCGCTCCGGGCAGCGAGGCGATGCCGAGACGGGCGTACGTACGCAGGACGTGGGCGCCGTCCAGGTCGCCGCCGAGACGCTTCCGCAGCCGCTGCCAGGCGACGCCCACGCCGATGGCGTAGGCGAGGCCGTAGATGGCGGCCATGCCCGTCACGGCCCAGCGGGTGGGCAGCAGGAAGTAGCAGGCCGTGGAGGCGGCGGCATTCACGGCGGCGACGATGACCGTGTTATAGAAGGGCGTCCGCGTGTCCTCGTAGGCGTAGAACGCACGCAGCACGACGTACTGCACGGAGTAGGGGATCAGGCCGAGGCCGAAGGCCATCAGCATGTAGCCCATGTTCGTGGCCTGGGCACTGCCCGAGGAGCCGAAGATCAGCGTGCACATCGGGATGCCGAGCGCGACGAATCCGAAGGAGACGGGCACGATCGCGACCGCTGTCGTGCGCAGGCCCTGCGAGACGTCGTCGCGGACCGAGCCGGTGTCGCCGTCCTGTGCCGAGCGGGAAAGGCGGGGCAGCAGGGCCGCCATCAGGGAGACCGTGATGATCGCCTGAGGGAGTCCCCAGATGAGCTGGGCGTTGGCGTAGGCGGCGAAGCCGATGCCGCTCGTGGAGGGCAGGTCGACCGTGGCGGCGGTGGCCAGTTGGGTGACCACGAGGGCGCCCGCCTGGTTGGCGAGCACGAACAGGATCGTCCACTTGGCGAGCTTGGCAGCCTTGCCCAGGCCGTGGCCCTTCCAGTCGAAGCGCGGACGCAACTTGAATCCGGTCTCGCGCAGGTAGGGGATCATCGCCAGGGCCTGGACGACGAGACCGAGCAGGACACCGACGCCGAGGAGCCGTTCGGCCTCCGGCGGGATGCTGGTCACGGTCATGCCGGACGACGCCGACGATCCGTAGACCCAGATGAACATGCCGAGCGTGGCGATGATGACGATGTTGTTGAGGACCGGCGTCCACATCATCGCGCCGAACTTGCCGCGCGCGTTGAGGATCTGGCCCATCACCACGTGGATGCCCATGAAGAAGATCGAGGGCAGGAAGTAGCGCAGAAGCGTGGTGCCGACCTCGGTGGCCGCCGGGTCGTTCGCGACCGGCACGGACATCACCCGCACCAGCTGCGGAGCCAGCACGATGCCCAGGACGGTGAGTACGCCGAGCGCCACCATGACGAGGGTCAGCAGGCGGTTGGCGTACGCCTCGCCGCCGTCCTCGTCCGTCTTCATGGAACGCACCAGCTGCGGTACGAACACGGAGTTGAGGCCGCCGCCGACGGTGAGGATGTAGATCATCGTCGGGATCTGGTAGACGACCTGGAAGGTGTCACCGAGCAGCCCGACGCCGAGCGCCGAGACGATCAGGGCGGAGCGGATGAAGCCGGTGAGACGCGAGACGAGCGTGCCCGCGGCCATCACCGCACTGGACTTCAGCAGGCTCGACGCGCGGCCACCGCTGCTCGACTTCGGGGCGGGCGCCGGAGCCGGGGCTGCCGGGGCGGGGACGCCCGGCGGCTCGGGCGGGTGGTAGCCATCGGGCTGCTGGTAGCCGTCCTGGTTGCCCTGGGGGTAGCCGTCCTGAGGGTAGCCGCCGGGCTGCTGGTAGGCGGCGCCCTGCGGTTCGCGGTAGCCGCCCGGCTGCTGGTCGCGGAAGAGGTGGGCGAAGGCGTCCGGCTCGTGGTGCTCCTCGCCGGCCTGGGTGACCAGGTCGTCGACGCCCACGAACTGGGTCGTACGGGCGTCGTCGCCGTACGGAAGGTGCCGGGTCGGACCGTCCGGCTCGGGGGCCGGGGTCTGGGCCCACACGCGGGGGTCCGGCGCGTGCTGAGGGGATGGCGGCTGAGCGTAGAGCGGCTGCGGGTCCTGGTAGTAGCCGGGGGGCGGCGGGGGGTGCGCGGCGCGGTCGTACAGCGCCTCGGTCACCGGGTCCTGGGCGCTGAGGTCCTGCGCCCGGTAGGGGTCCTGGTCGTAGGCGTCCTGGAGGTACACGTCCGGGGCAGGCTGCGGTGGCATCTGCCCGTTCTCAGGGGGGCCTGAACCGCCCGCGCCCTGGCCACGGTCACCGTCGTACGGCGCGTTCATGGATACCCCACCTCATCGTCCCCGGGCCCACCGGCCACGACATCGCTCAACGGTCCACTCTCTCACCCGTGTCCGACGGGTCGGTGCTTTCCGGAGCGGTGTCCGGTGTCGGGTCACTCGGCTGCTCGGGGTGGTCGTCCCCGGACTCGGTGCCGGACTCGCCGTCCGGGCCGTCGTCGGGGCCGCCCGCCGCGGCCTCCTCGGCCTGCTTCCGGGCGGCGCGCTTGCGCTGGGTGTACATCCGGAACCCGGCGAGCACGAGGAGCAGGACGCCACCCGCGATGACGAGCATCACGGTGAGGGTGATCTCGGTGACGTTCACGTCGAAGCGGACCGGGTCGCCGTACGGCTGACCGTCCTCGGTGTAGAGCTGGGCGTAGACCGGGACCGGGCCGTTGGCGTTGGCGGTCGTGGTGAACTTCACCGACTGGGCGTGGCCTCCCGCGATCTTGACCGGCTGTTCCCAGTAGGCCTCGCCGCCGATCTTCAGTCGCGTGGGGTTCTCCGACGTGAGGCGCAGCACCATGTGATCGACGCCCTGGACCAGGTTGTTCTGGACGGTCACCGGGATCGTGGCGCTGCGGCCCGAGAGCTTCGCGTCGGACTTCTGGATCAGCCTCACCTGCTGGGTGAGCGTCGTCAGGTAGTTCTGCACGCCCCGGCGGAACCCGTCCGCCTCCCCGGCCCGGCCACGCCACGACGTGGACATCTCGCGGTCTATGGCCCTCCCGAAGGGAGTGATCACGCGGTCGGGCTCGCTGAGGATCGTCTTGAAGCGGTTGAGCTTGTTCTGGGTGTTCTGGATGTCCTGGAAGGCCGACTTCGGCAGCTCCTGCTTACGGAGCGACGCCGGGTAGGAGCCGGCCGACGGCACCCTGGTCGTGGCCGCCGGGTCCGGCTTGGCCTTCGCCGCCGCCGTCAGGTCCTGCGGCTCCGACCAGCGCTCGTCGGAGAGGGCGGTGAGCGCCTTCGCCATCGACTGGGCCTGGCTGGCGGTCGGCATGCGCTGCGGGGCGACGACGATGCTCCGCTGCTTGTCCGGGGCCTGCAGGGTGACCATCAGGCTCTGGGCGAGGAACTTCTGCACGGCGAGCGTGGAGTTCTCGGCCCCCGTCATGTCGCCCTGGAAGGCGGTGGAGAGGCCGGCGTCGGCCACTACGGCGGTCGTGCCGCCGCCGATGGGCCGCGCGGCGTTGGGCGTGTACGTCAGCCCGTCGGTCTCGCGCAGGCTGTCGCTGCGGGCGATCACCGTGTGGGCGCCCGCGGAGGTGGAGACGTCGACGACCGACGGGTCGAGCGCGCCGTTCACCGGCCAGGCGAAGTCCGACCGCGGCTTGACGTGGAGGATGGACTCCACGGCCAATGACCCCGCATCGGTGGCATCCTTGAGCTGGCCGAGGGACCCGCTGACCGTCTTGCCGTTGTGGGCGAGCGAGGCAAGGTCTGGGTCGGCGAAGGGCAGTGCGACGACCTTCTGGTCCTGCACGGTCTGCTCGAGGTCGTTCAGCCACTGCTTGGCGACCGCCTGGCTCCTGCCCGCCGTGGTCGTCCTGCCGTCGGCGGTCTGCACCCGGTAGCTGCGGGTCATCGCGTCGACCGAGGCCAGCAGATCGGGATCGATGACCCAGGTGACGTCGAGCTTGCGGCCCAGCGACAGCATCTGGTCGAGGCGGCCGCCCGGGGCGATCTCCTTGGCCAGGTCGTCGTCGGTGAACACGGGCGTCTGCTGCTCGTCCGAGCCGGTCTCCGCCGTGAGGTGCGAGGTGGAGATGAGCGGCCACAGATAGGTCGTCTTCGTCTTCGTGTCGGCGTCCTCCGCCTGCCACGGCAGGAAGGTCCGCTCGAAGCCGAGCACCTGGGACCACGGCTGGGTCGATGTCCGGCCGGTGAGGGAGACACCGAGCTGGTAGACGCCGTCGATGTCGAGGTCCAGCGCCTTGACCGGCACGGAGATGCTGAAGTCCTGGCGGACCCCGGGGGCCAGCTTGGAGACCTTCTCGACGTACTTGCCGCCGACCTCGGCGCCGTCGGCCCCCGGCTGGTAGCCGGTGCGCTTGGCGGCGGCGTCGATCTGGCTCCGGCCGTTCAGGGCAGTGCCGAGGCGCAGGCCGACCTCGGCTCTGGTCACCGTCTGCTTGCCGTTGTTGGTGACGGTGCCGGAGACGGTGACCGTGTCGTCTTCCGTCGGAGCGGTGGGGGTCAGCGAGTTCAGCGAGACGTCGACGGTGCTGGAACCGGTGGCCTTGGCCGCCGCGCCGGGCACGGCGGCATCCGCGACCGGCGCCGCAGGAAGCTGCAGCACACCGGTCAGCAAAGGGGCCCCAGCCAGCAGCGCTGCCGTGCGCCGCAGCCACCGGCGGGCAGGTGAGGGACTGGTCCCCGGGAAGTCTGCCGCCTCGGCCACGCGTTGCCCGTCCTCGTCGTCGTCAGTGGTCGTCGGTTGTGCGTCCACGCATGGTAACGAGGTGCGCTGTGGCGAAGTGCCGCGGACTGCTCCACATGATCGGAAGACCTGGCCGGGGAGGGGCGCGCGGGGCTGGAGCGGCCCGGAAAACCGGGCGGCCGGGGGTGCGCGGGCCACGTACCCTTTTCTGTTGTGCCGAACGCCAATGAAGAGAATCCCAGCGCACTGAGCCAGGTGCAGCGCCGCGCGGTCAGTGAACTACTGCGCGTATCCCCTGTCGCGGACGACCTTGCCCGCCGTTTCCAAGAGGCTGGGTTCTCCCTTGCCCTGGTCGGCGGCTCGGTGAGAGACGCGCTCCTTGGCCGGCTCGGCAATGACCTGGACTTCACGACCGAAGCCCGCCCCGAGGACGTACTGAAGATCGTCAGGCCGTGGGCGGATTCGGTGTGGGAGGTGGGGATCGCCTTCGGCACGGTCGGCAGCCAGAAGGACGGCTACCAGATCGAGGTCACCACGTATCGCTCCGAGGCGTACGACAGGACCTCGCGCAAGCCCGAGGTGTCCTACGGCGACTCCATCGAGGAAGACCTCGTACGTCGTGACTTCACCGTGAACGCGATGGCGGTGGCGCTCCCCGAGAAGGAGTTCATCGACCCGCACGGCGGCCTTGAGGACCTCTCCGCGTGCGTCCTGCGCACTCCTGGCACCCCGGAGGACTCCTTCTCCGACGACCCGCTGCGGATGATGCGGGCCGCGCGGTTCGCCGCGCAGCTGGACTTTGAGGTGGCTCCGGACGTCGTCGCCGCGATGAAGGCGATGGCCGAGCGCATCGACATCGTCTCCGCCGAGCGCGTACGTGACGAACTGAACAAGCTGCTCCTCTCGCCGTACCCGGCAAAGGGACTGGCTCTACTTGTCGACACAGGCATCGCCGAGCACGTTCTCCCGGAGCTTCCGGCGCTACGTCTCGAGCGTGACGAGCACCACCGCCACAAGGACGTCTACGACCACTCGCTGATCGTCCTCGAGCAGGCGATGGCGCTGGAGGAGCACGGCCCGGACCTGACGCTGCGGCTCGCGGCCCTTCTGCACGACATCGGGAAGCCGCGGACGCGACGCTTCGAGGACGACGGCCGGGTCTCCTTCCACCACCACGAGGTGGTGGGCGCCAAGATGACCAAGAAGCGGATGACGGAGCTCAAGTACTCCAACGAGCTCGTGAAGGACGTCTCCCGCCTGGTGGAGCTGCACCTGCGCTTCCACGGCTACGGCACGGGCGAATGGACGGACTCGGCGGTACGCCGCTATGTACGTGACGCGGGCCCGCTCCTGAGTCGACTGCACAAGCTGACCCGGTCGGACTGCACGACGCGCAACAAGCGCAAGGCGAGTGCGCTGTCGCGCGCGTACGACGGCCTTGAGGAGCGCATCGCCCGCCTCCAGGAACAGGAGGAGCTGGACTCGATCCGCCCCGACCTGGACGGCAACGAGATCATGCAGATCCTGGACGTACGACCGGGTCCGGTGATCGGCCAGGCCTACAAGTTCCTGCTGGAGCTGCGGCTCGAGAACGGGCCGATGGAGCGGGATGCGGCGGTCGCGGCGCTCAAGGAGTGGTGGGCCGCGCAGGAGTGAGGTGGGGTTCGGTGCGATGTTTCACGTGAAACATCGCGCCAGGTCCGGACATACGAAGCCGGGTCCGGACACGCGAAGGGGCACTGTTTCACGTGAAACAGTGCCCCTTCGCAGATGCTGCTACTTGTTCTTCAGGCAGAGCACCACGTCGTGGCCGCGGCCGGTCTGGTAGTAGGAGACCTCGGTCCCCTTGACCGCTTCGCACTTGCTGACGCTGCTCGTGTCATCGAACTTCTCGATGACCTCGAACTCGGCGTCGCTCGAGGAGCAGTCGGTGTTCTCCAGGTCCGGCGCGGACTGCGTGCCCTTGTTGTGCAGGCAGTCACCGACAGCGGTGGTCTCTGCGTCGCTCTTGCCCAGCTGCCACTTGACGACAGCGATGATGACAGCGAGAACGACGAAGCCACCGATGCGCAGCAGGAGCTTCTTGCTGCGACCGCCGCTCGGAGCGGCCGGAGGCGGAACCGGCGCCCCCTGGTTGTACGGCGGGTAGGGCTGCTGCGGAACGGTGGGCTGGCCCGGCTGGCCGGGGTGCGGCTGCACGCCCTGGCCGTACGGATTCTGGCCCTGGGGCGGAGTAGTCACTTGGGGGTCCCCCTCGAACGAGAGCGCGATGGCGCGGATACGACGTCCGTAAGTTATAGGGGCGCGGTGGGATCTCTGAAGTCCAGAGGGGCTCTGTGGCATTGATGTGACACTTACTGCGCGTCAAATCTGGCCATAGCAGTAGCAATTGCTGCGTAGATAACGGCGACCGTGACCACCAGCGGAACCGATCGACCGTCAGGCGGCAGTATCAGGGCCGCCACTCCCGCCGCGGCGACGAACGCGACGTTGAACAGGACGTCGTAGACGGAGAAGATCCGGCCACGGAAGCCGTCGTCCACCTCGGACTGCACCACCGTGTCCGTGGCGATCTTCGCACCCTGGGTCGTCAGGCCCAGGAGGAACGCGGCGATGAGCAGGGGGACGGCCTCGAAGGGCAGGCCGAGTGCCGGTTCCAGGACCGCCGCCGCCCCGGCGCAGGCGACGATCCAGCCGCCGGGGCCAAGGCGGTTCACCGCGGCGGGCGTCACCACCGCCGCCATGAAGAAGCCCGCCCCCGAGATCGCCACGGCGAGGCCAAGGAGGGCGAGCCCGTCGGACTCCGTGGACGACCAGGCGTATCGGCAGAGCATGAGGACCATGACGGACAGGGCGCCGTAGCAGAACCTCATGAGGGTCATGGCGAGCAGTGCGCGGGCGGCGGGACGCCGCTGCGACAGATGCCGCACGCCGGCCAGCAGATCCCGCGCCGTACCGGAGAGCGCCGCGCCGAGGCGTGGCTGGACCAGCTCCGGGTCCGGGCCGAGGAGTTCACGTGCCATGCGCAGCGAGGCGAGCGCCGCGCAGAGGTACAGGGCGGCCCCGAGCAGGACGACGGCCGCGTCCGAGTCGGAGACGACCAGGCGTACGGAGAACGCGAGGCCGCCGCCGGCGGTGGCGGCGAGCGTCCCGGCGGTGGGTGAGAGGGAGTTGGCCATGACCAGGCGATCGGCGTCGACCACGCGCGGCAGCGCCGCCGAGAGCCCGGCGAGGACGAACCGGTTGACGGCCGTGACACAGAGCGCGGAGGCGTAGAACAGCCAGTCCGGCACGCCGCTCAGCATCAGCACCGCCGTCACCGAGGCCAGCGCCGCCCGCAGCAGGTTGCCGTACAGGAAGACCTGGCGGCGCGGCCAGCGGTCGAGGAGCACGCCGGCGAACGGGCCGATCAGCGAGTAAGGGAGGAGGAGCACCGCCATCGCGGCGGCGATCGCGCCGGGCGAGGTCTGCTTCTCCGGCGAGAAGACGACGTACGAGGCGAGCGCCACCTGATAGACGCCGTCGGCGCCCTGGGAGAGCAGCCGCACGGCGAGCAGGCGCCGGAAGTCCCGCAGGCGCAGCAGTACGCGCAGGTCACCGACGACACCCATGGGGCACAGCCTCACATACGAGGAGGGTCCCCGGGCGGATTGCCCGGGGACCCTCAACACGAGTGCGACAGCTGAGCTTTAGCGCTCGACCTCGCCCTTGATGAACTTTTCGACGTTGTCGTACGCCTCGTCGTCGAAGTACTGCACCGGCGGGGACTTCATGAAGTACGAGGACGCGGAGAGGATCGGGCCGCCGATGCCGCGGTCCTTGGCGATCTTCGCGGCGCGCAGGGCGTCGATGATGACACCCGCCGAGTTCGGGGAGTCCCAGACCTCGAGCTTGTACTCCAGGTTCAGCGGGACGTCGCCGAAGGCACGGCCCTCGAGGCGGACGTACGCCCACTTGCGGTCGTCCAGCCACGCCACGTAGTCCGACGGGCCGATGTGGACGTTCTTCTCGCCCAGCTCGCGGTCCGGGATCTGCGAGGTGACGGCCTGCGTCTTCGAGATCTTCTTGGACTCGAGGCGGTCGCGCTCGAGCATGTTCTTGAAGTCCATGTTGCCGCCGACGTTGAGCTGCATGGTGCGCTCAAGACGGACACCGCGGTCCTCGAACAGCTTCGCCATCACACGGTGCGTGATGGTGGCGCCGACCTGCGACTTGATGTCGTCGCCGACGATCGGGACGCCCGCCTCGGTGAACTTGTCGGCCCACTCCTTGGTGCCGGCGATGAAGACCGGGAGAGCGTTGACGAAAGCGACCTTGGCGTCGATGGCGCACTGCGCGTAGAACTTCGCAGCGTCCTCGGAACCCACGGGCAGGTAGCAGACGAGGACGTCGACCTGCTTGTCCTTGAGGATCTGGACGATGTCGACCGGGGCCTCGGCGGACTCCTCGATGGTCTGGCGGTAGTACAGGCCCAGGCCGTCGTAGGTGTGGCCGCGCTGGACGGTGACGCCCTTGTTCGGCACGTCGCAGATCTTGATGGTGTTGTTCTCGCTGGCGCCGATGGCGTCCGAGAGGTCGAGGCCGACCTTCTTGGCGTCCACGTCGAAGGCGGCGACGAACTCGACATCGCCGACGTGGTAGTCGCCGAACTGGACGTGCATCAGGCCCGGGACCTTGGTGTCCGGGTCTGCGTCCTTGTAGTACTCGACGCCCTGGACCAGCGAGGCGGCGCAGTTGCCCACGCCGACGATGGCTACGCGAACCGAACCCATTCCGGTTGCTCCCTGTGTGATCTGTGTATTCCGGATGAAACCCTGCGGAACGCGGGGTCTCACTTGGCGGTGTCATCGGACGGATCCGGCGGCGGGTTCTCGTCCCGCCGCCGGGGCAGGCCGCCCGACTCCCCAGATGTGCTGTCTTGCCGAGCAGAGCCGTCCGGGGCGGACCGCTGTTGGTCCCGCCCCGCCCGCTCGCTCTCGATGAGCTCGTTCAGCCAGCGCACTTCGCGCTCCACGGACTCCATTCCGTGCCGCTGCAGCTCAAGCGTGTAGTCGTCCAGGCGCTCCCGGGTGCGGGCCAGGGAGGCGCTCATCTTCTCCAGACGCTCCTCGAGGCGGCTGCGACGCCCCTCGAGCACCCGCATGCGTACGTCCCGCGAGGTCTGCCCGAAGAAGGCGAAGCGGGCGGCGAAATGCTCGTCCTCGTACGCGTCGGGGCCGGTCTGCGAGAGCAGCTCCTCGAAGTGCTCCTTACCTTCCGCCGTCAGCCGATAGACGATCTTGGCGCGGCGCCCGGAGAGCGGAGCCGCGAGAGCGTCTTCGGGGGTGCTCCCCGTTTCCTCGATCAACCAGCCGTTGGCGACCAGCGTCTTGAGGCAGGGGTAGAGCGTCCCGTAGCTGAAGGCGCGGAACACTCCCAGTGACGTGTTGAGTCGTTTGCGCAGCTCATAGCCGTGCATCGGAGACTCGCGCAGCAGGCCGAGCACGGCGAACTCGAGGATGCCGGAGCGTCTGCTCATGTGTCGCCTCCCGTCTGCCAGCGTCTGTCTGCACGGTCTTTATGCCGAGCTGATGTATCGACTCGATACATCGAGACGATAGAACGGCCCTCCTCGCGGGGCAAGAGGGGAAACGGTGAACGGCGTCACATCACCGATTCGTAGGAAGTAACTTGCCTGTTTTGGGGTGAACTTCGGCCCTAAGAGGGTTTTGACGGTGCGTAGTCTGTGCGCCATGCAGACCGCCGGGAACCAAGTGACGCCAGAGGGCGTCGTCGTCCCTGGTGTAGTGCGGATGAGCGCCGGGATGGGCGCATCCGTACTTCGGGGGGACCGGAAACCAGCCGCCGTTTCCAGGCGCGGACATCTGCGCCTGCCCGAGGAGTAATCGTTCGATGAGCGAGCACCGTCGCAAACCGCCGCAGCCGCAGGGCGGCGGACGCGCCGCGACCAGACGCGGCGTCTCCGGCGAGTCGTCGGGCCGCCGCGCGGCACCGCGTGGCGCCACTGGATCGCCCACTTCCTCAACCGGCTCGTACGGATCAGGTGACCCCGGTGACGGGGACCGTTCCTACGGCGGCCGGGCAGAAGCCCGTCGCGCGGCGCAGCGCAGCGGTGCCGTCGGCGCGGGCGGCGGTCGCCGCAGGGCGGCCGACGGGTCCGGTGCCGGCCGCTCGGGCGGTGGTGGCGGCGGCCGGCGCGGTGGGCCCGGCGGGCCGGCCGGGCCGGGTCGCGGCAGGGGCCGCGGCGGTCAGGGGCCCGCCAAGAAGCGGTTCATCGACTACCCGCGCGCGAACAAGCAAGGCGTGCGGCGCTGGGTCCCGTCCTGGCGTCTTGTCACCGGCCTGTTCATCGGTTTCCTCGGCAGCCTGATGGCGGTCGCCGGAATCGCGTACGCCCTGGTGGAGGTGCCGAAGGTCGACGAGGCCGCCAAGGCACAGAACAACGTCTACTACTGGGCCGACGGCAAGCAGATGGTCGCGACCGGTGGCGAGACGAACCGCCAGATCATCGACTACGAGAAGATCCCCAAGGCGATGCGGACCGCCGTCATCTCGGCGGAGAACAAGACCTTCGAGGACGACAAGGGCGTCGACCCCATGGGCATCACCCGTGCCCTGGTCAACATGGCCAAGGGCGGGGAGACGCAGGGTGGCTCCACGATCACTCAGCAGTACGTGAAGAACGCGCGCCTCAACGACCAGTCGCAGACGGTCACGCGTAAGTTCAAAGAGCTCTTCATCTCCATAAAGGTCGGCCGGACGGTCCCCAAGGAAGAGATCATGGCGGGGTATCTCAACACCGCCTACTACGGCCGCGGTGCCTACGGCATCCAGGCCGCGGCCCACGCCTACTTCAACAAGGACGCCACCGAGCTGAACCCCAGCCAGTGCGCGCTCCTCGCGACGGTCCTCAAGGGCGCCACGTACTACGATCCCGCCGGCTCCCCCGAGGTCGACCCTGCTGCCACGCACGACGCGAACACCGCACGGGCCACGAAGCGGTGGAGGTGGATCCTTGACGAAGAGGTCAAGGACGGCCACCTGACCGCCGCGGAACGGGGCAAGTACAGGAAGTTCCCGAAGCTGCAGAACCCGCGGTCCAACGCCCAGCTCGGCGGTCAGATCGGTTACCTGGTCGACCTGGCCAAGGCGTACGTGATCAACAACAGCGACGGCAAGATCACGGCCAATGACCTCCAGCAGGGCGGCTACGAGATCCACACGACCTTCGACAGGACGAAGGTCAAGGAGCTCGAGAAGTCCGTGGAGAAGGTCCGCAAGGCGAAGATCAAGCCCAAGTTGCGTAAGGAGAAGGACACCCACGTCCAGTTCGGTGGCGCCTCGGTGAACCCGAAGGACGGCGCGATCGAGGCGATCTACGGCGGTGAAGACGCGACCAAGCACTTCACCAACAACGCGGACCAGACCGGTGCCCAGGTCGGATCGACGTTCAAGCCCTTCGTGCTGGCGGCCGCCTTCAAGGACGGTAAGCGCGCCAAGGAGGGGCCGGAGATCCAGGACGCGACCCAGCGCACCATCGTCAACCCCAAGAGCCTCTACAGCGGCAAGAACAAGCTCAAGATCGAGAAGTACGACGGCACCGTCTGGACGGACCGTGAGGGCAAGGAATGGCTGCAGACCAACGACGGTGACGCGTCCTACAACGCCCCGAGCTACCAGATCGACCTCCGCGAGGCGATGCGGGAGTCCGTCAACTCGGCCTATGTGCAGCTCGGCATGGACGTCGGATTGGACAAGGTGAAGGAGGCGGCCATCGCCTCCGGCCTCAAGGAGAACAGCCTGGCCAGCGCCAATTACCCGTCCTTCTCTCTCGGTACGTCCTCTCCGAGCGCGATCCGCATGGCCGGCGCGTACTCCACGTTCGCTTCCAGCGGCAAGCAGAACGAGCCGTACTCGGTCAAGGAAGTCGAGCACAAGGGCAACACCGTCTTCGAGCACGAGTCGCAGACCAAGAGGGCCTTCGACCCGGAGGTCGCCAACAACGTCACCGACGTGCTCAGGACCGTCGTCGAGAAGGGCACCGGCACCTCGGCCCAGCTGAGCGGCCGCCAGGTGGCGGGCAAGACCGGTACGACCGACGGCAACAAGTCGGCCTGGTTCGTCGGCTACACCCCGCAGCTGTCGACGGCGATCAGTATGTACCGCCTCGACGACAACGAGGGGAACAAGAAGCGCGAGTTCCTGGAGATGTTCGGCACGGGTGGCGAGGAGAAGATCCACGGTGCCTCGTTCCCCGCGCAGATCTGGAAGGACTACATGGAGCAGGCCCTCAAGGGTGAGCCCGTGAAGAACTTCCGCGTGCCGACTCCGATCGGTGAGGTCGTCGGCGAGACCCCGCCGCCGAGCCCGACTCCTACGGAGACCGAGGAGCCGGAGGAGTCGCCGTCGCCGACCCCCACGGATACCGGGCCGTCCGAGAGCCCGTCGGGCAGCCCCGATCCCGGTGAGTCCTGTGCCGACTGGGACTGGCAGTGCAGCAACAACGGCGGTGGCGGGAACGGCGGGACCACCGATGGCAGCACCGGCGAACCGTCACCACCGGTCACAGAAGAGCCGACCGACGGTGGAGGAAACAACGGCAACGGCAATGGAGGCATCTTCGGAGGCCCGACCGGCTGACCGAGGAACCCCGCGTGCGTGTTTCACGTGAAACGCACTGTTTCACGTGAAACACGCAGAGCCGATCATGAAGAGGGCCGCCACACCCCTACGGTGTGGCGGCCCTCTCCGTGTTCTCAGGCGCGTACGGCAGGATGTGCGGCATGCCCAGTGCAGAAACGACGCGCACGAGCGTGCACCAGCCCTCGAGCGGGCGGCAGCCGGAGCCCGTACGGCCGACCAAGGAGGATGAGGTCGCGGCGGCCGGCAGCGAGCTCATCGGCGGGCCCATCGGCCGCAGAGTGCTGTACGCGGCCACCTGGTGGACTCCCGTACATGTCATCGCGCTCGTGGCCATCGGGATGTTCGCGCTCGGCATGGTGCAGAAGATGCCGTGCTACGACGGCGCCTGGTTCCAGGGCGCGAGCTCGCAGTACACGCACGCCTGCTACTCCGACATCCCTCATCTCTACCAAGGGCGCGGCTTCGCCGACGGGCTCGTGCCCTACTTCGACAAGCTGCCCGGCGACATGGAGTACCTCGAATACCCGGTGCTCACCGGTGTGTTCATGGAGGTGGCCTCCTGGCTGACACCGGGCAGCGGCAGCATCCAGCACCAGGAGAAGTTCTACTGGATGGTCAACGCCGGGATGCTGATGGCCTGCACGGCGGTCATCGCCGTCTGCGTGGCCCGCACCCACCGGCGCCGCCCCTGGGACGGCCTGCTCGTCGCCCTGGCGCCCGCCTTCGCGCTGACGGCCACCATCAACTGGGACCTGTTCGCCGTCGCTCTCACGGCCGCCGCGATGCTGATGTGGGCACGCAAGGGGATGCTCTCCGCGGGCGTCCTGCTCGGCCTGGCGACCGCCGCGAAGCTCTATCCGGCGCTGCTGCTCGGCCCGCTGCTCATCCTGTGCTGGCGGGCAGGGCGCTGGCGGGCCTTCTGCGTGACGGCCGGCGCCGCGGTGGGTGCCTGGCTCGTGGTGAACCTGCCGGTGATGATCGACCACGATGCCTCGGGCTTCCACATCCGTGAGGGCTGGGCGAAGTTCTACACCTTCAGCCAGGAGCGGGGCGTCGACTTCGGCTCCTTCTGGCTGATCCTCTCCCAGCGCATGGACGAGCCGCTGTCCACCGACACGGTCAACACCCTCGCCACGGCCCTGATGCTCCTGGCCTGCCTGGGAATCGGCGCCCTCGGCCTGACCGCGCCGCGCCGCCCGCGCTTCGCGCAGCTGGCCTTCCTGGTGGTCGCCGCGTTCATCCTCACCAACAAGGTCTATTCGCCGCAGTACGTCCTGTGGCTGATCCCTCTCGCCGCGCTGGCCCGGCCGCGCTGGCGGGACTTCCTGATCTGGCAGGCCTGCGAGGTCGCGTACTTCCTGGGGATCTGGCTGTACCTCGCGTACACGACGAGCGGGGATGCCCACAAGGGACTGCCGACCGAGGGCTACCAACTGGTCATCATGATCCACCTGTTGGGGACGCTGTACCTGTGCGCCATGGTCGTACGGGACATCCTGATGCCCGAGCGGGACCCGGTGCGGAGGTCCGGCGACGACGATCCGTCGGGAGGCGTCCTTGACGGTGCGCAGGACGTCTTCGTCCTCGGGCAGGCGGCCCATCCGCCGCGGCACGCGGTGCACTCCACGGAAAGGCCCGTCGTGCGGTGGGGGTCGACGACGACCGATATTTCGCCCTGAGCGAACGGGTACATCAGAAGGGCCGGGCGCGAGAACATCGCGCCCGGCCCTTCTGCGTGTGATCAGCTACGTGTGATCAGCGATCGACGATGCGGTCGAACTGCGTGGTGGTGTGCCGCAGATGGGCCACCAGCTCCTCGCCCACCTTCGGCTCCTGCGCGTCCGACGGCACGAAAAGGATGGAGACCTGCATGTGCGGCGGCTCGGCGAACCAGCGCTGCTTGCCGGCCCAGACGAACGGCGACAGGTTGCGGTTGACGGTCGCGAGGCCCGCACGGGCCACGCCCTTCGCCCGCGGCACCATGCCGTGCAGCGCCTTCGGGGCCTCCAGGCCCACGCCGTGCGACGTGCCGCCCGCGACGACGACCAGCCAGCCGTCGGACGCGACCTTCTGCTGGCGGTAGCCGAAGCGGTCACCCTTGGACACCTGCGTGACGTCCAGGACGGCACCGCGGTACTGGGTGGCCTCGTGATCCCCCAGCCACAGATGGGTGCCGATGCGCGCGCGGAACCGCGTCTGCGGGAACTGCTGCTGCAGGCGCTGGAGTTCATTGGCCTTGAGGTGGCTGACGAACATCGTGTGCAGCGGAAGCCGGGCCGCCCGCAGCCGGTCCATCCAGCCGATGACCTCCTCGACGGCGTCCGAGCCGTCCGTGCGGTCCAGCGGCAGGTGGATCGCGAAGCCTTCGAGCCGTACGTCCTCGATGGCTGCGTGCAGCTGCGAGAGCTCCTGCTCGCTCACGCCGTGCCGCTTCATCGAGGACATGACCTCGATGACGACGCGGGCGCCCACGAGGCCGTGTACGCCGTCCAGGGACGACACGGAGCGGATGACGCGGTCGGGCAGCGGCACGGGCTCCTCGCCCCGCCGGAACGGGGTCAGGACCAGCAGATCGCCGCTGAACCAGTCCTTGATCCGGGCGGCTTCGTAGGTGGTGCCGACAGCGAGGACGTCGGAGCCGAAGCGCGTCGCTTCCTCCGCGAGGCGCTCGTGACCGAAGCCGTAGCCGTTGCCCTTGCAGACCGGGACGATGCCCGGGAACTGCTCCAGCACGTGCTTGTGGTGTGCCCGCCAGCGCGCGGTGTCGACATAGAGCGTGAGCGCCATGGCCGGATCCCGGAACCTTTCTCGTGGCTGCGGTGTATCAGAGGTATGAAGACTATTTGTGGTTGTGCCTGGGGCCAGGGTGGCCGTCGTAGCTGTGTGAATTGTGCCGGGTCCGCGCGGTCAGCGACGCGACATGTAGATGTCGAGCGCCTTGTGGAGCAGCTTGTTGAGCGGGAAGTCCCACTCGCCGATGTACTCGACCGCCTCTCCACCCGTGCCCACCTTGAACTGAATCAGTCCGAAGAGGTGGTCCGTCTCGTCCAGAGAGTCGGAGATGCCCCGCAAGTCGTAGACGGTGGCGCCGAGCGCGTAGGCGTCGCGGAGCATCCGCCACTGCATCGCGTTCGAGGGCCTGACCTCGCGGCCGATGTTGTCCGAGGCGCCGTAGGAGTACCAGACGTGACCGCCGACGACCAGCATCGTCGCCGCGGAGAGATTCACGCCGTTGTGCCGCGCGAAGTACAGCCGCATGCGGTTGGGGTCCTCGGAGTTGAGGGTCCGCCACATCTGCTGGAAGTAACCCAGCGGCCGCGGACGGAACTTGTCGCGGACCGCGGTGATCTCGTAGAGGCGCTGCCATTCGGCGAGGTCCTCGTAACCGCCCTGGACGACCTCGACACCGGCCTTCTCGGCCTTCTTGATGTTGCGCCGCCACAGCTGGTTGAAGCCCTTGAGGACCTCGTCCAGCGAGCGGTTGGCCAGCGGCACCTGGAAGACGTAACGGGGCTGTACGTCACCGAAGCCGGCCCCGCCGTCCTCGCCTTGCTGCCAGCCCATGCGGCGCAGCCGGTCGGAGACCTCGAAGGCGCGCGGCTCGATGTGCGAGGCCTCGACGTCGCGCAGCCGCTTCACATCAGGGTTCTGGATGCCCGACTTGATCGCGGGCGCGTCCCAGCGCCGGATGACGACCGGCGGGCCCATCTTCACGGAGAAGGCGCCCTGCTGCTTCAGATGCGCGAGCATCGGCTGCAGCCAGTCGTCCAGGTTCGGGGCGTACCAATTGATGACCGGGCCCTCGGGGAGGTACGCGAGATAGCGCTTCAGCTTGGGCAGTTGGCGGTAGAGCACCAGGCCCACGCCGACCAGCTGACCGGTCCCGTCGTCGAACCAGCCCAGGTTCTCCGAACGCCATTCACTCTTCACATCCGCCCATGCCGGGACCTGGCAATGACTCGCCGACGGCAGGCTCTGGATAAACGCCAGATGCTGCTCGCGACTGATGGTCCTCAGGGTCAGACTCATTCGGGGCGCTCCTCGGGCTGGTGTGTCCCCATGGGTACAGGGGCTCCGGCTCTCGCGCCGAAGCCTACTGTGCCCCGCGAGCGCCCCGTCTGGGCGTATGGAACCTCGGCCCCCGGCCTATGGGTGGCGGGGGTGCCGAGGGGTGGTCACCAGAGGCCGCCGAACAGGCCGCCGTGGGCCATGCCCAGGAAGAATCCGACCGCCGACGCACCGAGACCGACGATGAGGCCGAAGCGCTCGCGGGTCGTCTCGGAGACGAACTGTCCCCACGCGGCCGTACCGATTCCCACCAGGCCGGTCCAGGAGCTGAGCAGATGGAGGTTGTGGAACTGCGCGGAGATGAAGGCGATCGCACCGAGGATCAGCGTCACGCCAAGCAGCGTGTCCTGCAGTGGATGGGCCTTGCCATCTGTGGCGAAGAGAGAGCCGGCGGTGTTTCGTCGCAATGCCTGTGCCATGGGGCACCTCCTGCGGAAGGCGGCGCATCGTAGCGCCATACACACCCGATGTGTACAGATTCTGCCCGTCGGCGGCCGGATTTCAACCGGAAGCCATGGTGCGGGTACTCTGTACCGTCTGCACCGGTGTCTGCCCAGGCCCCTGGCAGGGTTCCCGCTCGGTTTCTGATCGGGGAGCCCGATTGTCAGTGGCTGCCGATACCGTTGCGTACGCATCACGACCCTCCTGCCACGGAACGACCGTGGCCGCTGAGTCCAAAGGAGGTGGGTTCCACATGCGTCACTACGAAGTGATGGTCATCCTCGACCCCGATCTCGAGGAGCGCGCTGTCTCCCCGCTGATCGAGAACTTCCTCTCCGTCGTCCGTGAGGGCAACGGAAAGGTTGAGAAGGTCGACACCTGGGGCCGTCGTCGTCTCTCGTACGAGATCAAGAAGAAGCCCGAGGGCATCTACTCGGTCATCGACCTGCAGGCCGAGCCTGCGGTCGTCAAGGAGCTCGACCGCCAGATGAACCTGAACGAGTCGGTCCTCCGGACCAAGGTCCTCCGTCCCGAGACCCACTGAGCTTCCCAGCTCAGCGGTACTCGGGTTTCGAGTAGCAGCAGCAAAAGCAGCCAGCAGCAAACCCGCCGAGAGGTTCCCCCATGGCAGGCGAGACCGTCATCACGGTCGTCGGCAATCTTGTCGACGACCCCGAGCTGCGCTTCACCCCGTCCGGTGCGGCGGTCGCGAAGTTCCGTGTCGCGTCCACTCCCCGCACCTTCGACCGTCAGACCAATGAGTGGAAGGACGGCGAGAGCCTCTTCCTCACCTGCTCGGTCTGGCGTCAGGCGGCGGAGAACGTCGCTGAGTCGCTTCAGCGAGGCATGCGCGTCGTCGTGCAGGGCCGGTTGAAGCAGCGGTCCTACGAGGACCGCGAGGGCGTCAAGCGCACGGTCTACGAGCTGGACGTCGAGGAAGTCGGCGCCAGCCTGAAGAACGCCACGGCCAAGGTCACCAAGACCACCGGTCGCGGCGGCCAGGGTGGATACGGCGGCGGTGGCGGCGGCCAGCAGGGCGGCGGCAACTGGGGCGGCGGCTCCGGTGGCGGTCAGCAGCAGGGTGGCGGCGGTGCTCCCGCCGACGACCCCTGGGCGACCGGTGCGCCGGCCGGCGGCGGCCAGCAGCAGGGCGGCGGCGGTGGCTGGGGCGGAAGCTCCGGCGGCTCCGGCGGCTCTGGCGGCGGCTACTCGGACGAGCCCCCCTTCTAGGCCGAAGGGCCAGGGGTGGGCCGTACCCACACTTCTTGATCACACAGGAGAAACACCATGGCGAAGCCGCCTGTGCGCAAGCCTAAGAAGAAGGTCTGCGCATTCTGCAAGGACAAGGTCACGTACGTGGACTACAAGGACACGAACATGCTGCGGAAGTTCATTTCCGACCGCGGCAAGATCCGTGCCCGCCGCGTGACCGGCAACTGCACGCAGCACCAGCGTGACGTCGCCACGGCCGTGAAGAACAGCCGTGAGATGGCGCTGCTACCCTACACGTCCACCGCGCGATAAGGGAAGGGTGACCGACTAATGAAGATCATCCTCACCCACGAGGTCACTGGCCTCGGCGCTGCTGGCGAGGTCGTAGACGTCAAGGACGGCTACGCCCGCAACTACCTGATCCCGCGGAACTTCGCGATCCGCTGGACCAAGGGTGGCGAGAAGGACGTCGAGCAGATCCGTCGTGCTCGCAAGATCCACGAGATCGCGACCATCGAGCAGGCCAACGAGATCAAGGCCCAGCTCGAGGGCGTCAAGGTCCGTCTGGCCGTTCGCTCCGGCGACGCCGGTCGTCTCTTCGGTTCCGTCACCCCGGCCGACATCGCTTCGGCGATCGCGGCTGCCGGTGGTCCGAAGGTCGACAAGCGCCGTGTCGAGCTGAACGCGCCGATCAAGACGCTGGGCGCCCACGCGACGTCCGTGCGTCTGCACCCCGAGGTTGCCGCCAAGGTCAACATCGAGGTCGTCTCCGCCTAAGCACTGCGCTTGGCAGAGTTGAACGAACATGTGGGGCCGCACCCTTCGGGGTGCGGCCCCACATGTTTCACGTGAAACGGGTCAGCGTCGTGAAACGGCTCAGCGTGTGGCGCCCGTGACGATCCAGCGGCCCGAGCGGGATCGCAGCCACAGGGTGATCATCCGTACCGTCATCATGAGCATCATCGCTCCCCACAGGGCGGTCAGGCCACCGCCGAGGGTGGGCACCATGAGGGCGATGGGGACGAAGACGGCGAGCGTGGCCAGCATGGCCCAGGCCAGGTAGAGGCCGTCGCCTGCTCCCATCAGGACGCCGTCCAGGACATAGACGATGCCGCAGATCGGCTGGGCGATGGCCACCACCACGAGGGCGGGCAGCGCCGCGTCCTCGACGGCCGCGTCACTCGTGAACAGCGGGATGAACAAGGGCCGGGCCAGGACGACCAGGGCGCCGAGCACAACCCCCGATGCGATGCCCCACTGCACCATCCGGCGGCAGACGTCACGCGCGCCCTGGGCGTCGTTCGCTCCCAGATAGCGGCCGATGATCGCCTGGCCGGCGATGGCGATGGCGTCGAGAGCGAACGCCAGCAGGTTCCACAGGGACAGGATGATCTGGTGGGCGGCCACATCGGCGTCGCCGAGGCGGGCGGCCACCGCGGTCGCGAACATGAGGATCGCCCGCAGCGAGAGCGTACGGACGAGAAGGGGTGCGCCCGCTTGGGCGCAGGCCCTGATCCC
This sequence comes from Streptomyces sp. NPDC086554, assembly GCF_040686095.1. Taxonomy (NCBI): domain Bacteria; kingdom Bacillati; phylum Actinomycetota; class Actinomycetes; order Kitasatosporales; family Streptomycetaceae; genus Streptomyces; species Streptomyces sp. NPDC086554. Next base: position 30,182 of record NZ_JBFBJK010000021.1, on the reverse strand, counting down.
TGCGGCGTCGGGGCGCAGTGAAGCGCCGTGGCGTCTGGCTCCGCGTACGACGACGAAGAGGTACACGGCGGCCATGGCGCACTGGGCGATGACGGTGCCCCAGGCGGAACCGGCGATGCCCAGGCCGGCGCCGTACACGAGGCCCACATTGAGGACGCCGTTGGCGACGAAACCGCCGATGGCGACGTACAGCGGGGTCTTCGTGTCCTGCAGGCCGCGCAGGACACCGGTGGCGGCGAGCACGACGAGCATGGGCGGAATGCCGAGCGAGGAGATGCGGAGGTACGTGATCGCGTACGGGGCGGCGGTGTCCGATGCGCCGAAGAGTTCGACGAGCGCGGGTGCGGTGGGCAGGACGACGGCGATGACGGCGGCGCCGAGCAGAAGCGCCAGCCAGATGCCGTCCATGCCCTGGCGTATGGCGGCCTGGAGATCTCCGGCGCCGACCCGTCGGGCGACGGCGGCTGTGGTGGCGTAGGCAAGGAAGACGAACACGCTCACGGCGGTGGTGAGGAGGGCCGAGGCGACGCCCAGACCGGCCAGTTGCGCGGTGCCGAGATGGCCGACGATGGCGCTGTCGGCCATCACGAAGAGAGGCTCGGCGACGAGTGCGCCGAAGGCGGGGACGGCGAGTGCGATGATCTCTCGGTCATGCCGTCGCCGTGCGGCCTTGGGTGCCGCGGGAGCCTGTGTCATGGGCACCAATGTAATCTTCCACAGGTAAGAGATGCAACGACTAAAGGACCCTTACTTGGTCTTCGGTGGGACGCTCTGTGGCGCACTGTTTGTCGCGATCTTGGTCCGACTGGGGAAGTTTTTCTTCTGCACAGCCGGTGGACGGGAACGTTGCAGGTCAGCGCCGGTTTGTGGAGAGGGCTGAGGGCTTGTTCACAGGGCTGTCCACCGGGCCGTGCACAGGTTTTGCGGGGTTCTCCACAGCATCGCGCCCGTCATCCACACCGCCTGTGGATAACCAGATTGGCTGACGGTGGCCACGGGCCTACCGTGGTCCGGCGCCCCCCTCGTCTTCCGACTGCGGTAACCCGGTAAATCCGACGCGTCAGAACCGGAGTTGGGCGACTCATTTGTCAGTGGCGTGCCGTAAGAAAGAGGGGCACGGCGAGGTCCGCGCGGCGGACGGGAGGAGGTGGCCCGGTGAGTATTTCCGAGCCTTTGGACGACCCCTGGGCCGACAGCGGTCCCAGCGATCGTCTGCCCGCCTCCCGGCGCCGTGACGGCGGCCGTGGCCGCGACGAACAGCATGAGCGGGGCCGTGAAGGTGGCGGCTGGGACGGCGGCGGCACCGCCTTCGAGCGCGTACCGCCGCAGGACCTCGACGCGGAGCAGTCGGTGCTCGGCGGCATGCTCCTGTCCAAGGACGCCATCGCCGATGTCGTCGAGGTCCTCAAGGGCCATGACTTCTACCGGCCCGCGCACGAGACGATCTACACCGCGATCCTCGACCTGTACGCGAAGGGCGAGCCGGCCGACCCGATCACCACCGCCGCCGAGCTCACCAAGCGCGGCGAGATCACCAAGGTCGGCGGCGCCCCGTATCTGCACACACTGGTGCAGACGGTGCCGACCGCGGCGAACGCCGAGTACTACGCGGAGATCGTCCACGAGCGCGCGGTCCTGCGCCGCCTCGTCGAGGCAGGCACCCGCATCACGCAGATGGGATACGCGGCCGACGGCGACGTCGACGAGATCGTCAACAGCGCCCAGGCCGAGATCTACGCGGTCACCGAGCAGCGCACCAGCGAGGACTATCTGCCGCTCGGCGACATCATGGAGGGCGCGCTCGACGAGATCGAGGCGATCGGATCGCGCAGCGGCGAGATGACCGGTGTGCCGACGGGCTTCACCGACTTCGACTCGCTGACGAACGGCCTGCACCCGGGCCAGATGATCGTCATCGCGGCCCGTCCCGCCATGGGTAAGTCCACGCTGGCCCTCGACTTCGCGCGGGCCTGTTCGATCAAGCACAACCTGCCCAGCGTCATCTTCTCCCTGGAAATGGGGCGCAACGAGATCGCGATGCGTCTGCTCTCCGCGGAGGCCCGCGTCGCGCTGCACCACATGCGGTCCGGCACGATGACCGACGAGGACTGGACACGTCTCGCGCGCCGCATGCCCGAGGTCTCGGCCGCCCCCCTCTACATCGACGACTCCCCGAACCTGTCGATGATGGAGATCCGCGCCAAGTGCCGCCGTCTCAAGCAGCGCAGCGACATCAAGCTCGTGATCATCGACTATCTGCAGCTGATGCAGTCCGGTGGTTCGAAGCGCGCCGAGAGCCGCCAGCAGGAGGTCTCGGACATGTCGCGAAACCTGAAGCTGCTCGCCAAGGAACTCGAAGTCCCGGTCATCGCGCTCTCGCAGCTGAACCGTGGCCCCGAGCAGCGCACGGACAAGAAGCCCCAGGTCTCCGACCTGCGTGAATCCGGATCGATCGAGCAGGACGCCGACATGGTCATCCTGCTGCACCGTGAGGACGCGTACGAGAAGGAGTCCCCGCGCGCGGGCGAGGCGGACATCATCGTGGGCAAGCACCGTAACGGCCCGACGGCCACGATCACGGTCGCCTTCCAGGGCCACTACTCGCGCTTCGTGGACATGGCGCAGACGTAAGCTCCGTCTGTAGGGGAGACCAGCGCGTGGGTGCTGCTGCTCAGCGCCTCGTCTCGTACCTGGTCAGGATCACGCCGCAGGGAAGCGTCCGCGTCTCCACCAGGTTCAGGTTCACCCAGTTGTCCAGCGCGGTGAAGAACGGCGTGCCGCCGCCCACCAGGACCGGCGCGGTGGCCAGCACGTACTCGTCGATCAGCCCGGCCCGCATGGCCGCCCCGGCGAGCGTCGCGCCGCCGATGTCCATCGGGCCGCCGTCCTCGGCCTTGAGCCGGGTGATCTCGGCGACCGCGTCGCCGGTGACCAGGCGGGTGTTCCAGTCGACCTTGTCGATCGTCGAGGAGAACACCACCTTCGACATGTCCCGCCAGCGGCGCGCGAACTCGATCTCCGCCGGGGTGGCGTTGGGCTGCTGGTCGCCGGTCGGCCAGTAGGAGCTCATCGTCTGCCACAGCTTGCGCCCGTACAGCGACAGGTCGGTCGCCTGCAACTGGTCGGACCAGAACTGGAACAGCTCGTCGCTCGGCACGCTCCAGCCGATGTCGTCGCCGGGCGCGGCGATGTAGCCGTCCAGGGTCAGGTTCATGCCGTAGATCAGTTTCCGCATGGCGCCAGCCTTCCGTGGGTCGGTCTCACGCGTACAGACCGGCGCGGCGCGGGAAACTCATCGGTGCGCGATCTGAGCTTGAGACAACAGAGAACCAGCAGGTCACAGAAGATCGACATGTCATCGGCGGTGAGACCCTACAGTCAGCCAAAGATCTCTGGCTCCGCGTCAGTTTCCCTTCCACGCTCCGCGGATGACCTTGGAATGGGAACAGGTAATCGTTCACTCCTCTGACGATGAGTTCGAGATCCGCCCGGAGCCGAATCGCCTGCCGGGGCTGGAATTCGTCCAGAACAACCCACGGCTGATCACCCTGGCCGATACAGACCCCGAAGGCAATGAGTTCTGTGTCCTTGGCCAGCGGCGTCAGTAACCCTCTACGGGCGGCTCGGCCGCTGAGAACCCGCAGTCAGGCCAAGTCCCGCACGGCGTCGCCGAGGAGCGAGATGCCATCGGCGATGTCGGTGGCGGTGGGGGCGGCGTAGCCCAGGACGAGGCCCGGGCGGTGCGGGCGTTGGCCGTGCCAGGACAAGGGCTGGACCTTCACGCCGCGCAACAGGGCCGCCGCGGCGAGGTCGGTGTCGCGGAACCCGGCGTCGAAGGTGATCGTCAGATGCAGTCCGGCAGCGGCGCCGTGCACGACGGCGTCCGGCAGCTGGGTCCTGATCGCGGCGATCATCGCGTCCCTGCGGCGGCGATGGCGCCCGCGCAGGAGACGCAACTGGCGTTCCAGCCCGCCGGATTCCATCAGCTGGGCCAGGACGAGCTGCGGCAGTACGGCGCTGCCGAGGTCGGCGAAGCGCTTGGCGGCGACGAGAGCGTCCCGGTGCCGGGGCGGCGCGATCGCCCAGCCGATGCGCAGCGCCGGAGCGAGCAGCTTGGACACGCTCCCGGCGTACAGGACATGCTCGGCGAGCAGGGAACGCAGGGCGGGGACCGGGGCGCGGTCGTAACGGTGCTCTGCGTCGTAGTCGTCCTCGATGATCAGCCCGTCGCGCTCCGTGGCCCAGCGCATCAGCGCGCGCCGTCGGCGGCCGCCGAGCACGACGCCGGTCGGGAACTGGTGCGCCGGTGTCAGCAGGACGGCCGGAGCGCCCGTGGTCTCCAGTGCGTCGACGCGGATGCCGTCGGCGTCGACCGGGACGGGCGGGGTGTCGAGGCGTGCATTGCGCAGATGCTGGCGGGCGCCGAGCGCGCCGGGGTCCTCCACGGCCACCGCGCGGATCCCGTCGTCGTGCAGGACCCGACCGAGCAGCGTGAGGGTCTGACCCGTGCCCGCGGTGACGACGATCTCGTCCGGATCGGCGCGGATGCCCCGGCTGCGGGCCAGCCAGTGGGCCAGGGCGACGCGCAGTTCCCGGGCCCCGCGCGGGTCTCCGTATCCGAAGGCGGAGGCCGGGAGTTCCTTGAGTACGGTGCGTTCGGCGCGGAGCCACGCGGTGCGCGGGAACGCCGCGAGATCGGGCACGCCGGGAGAGAGGTCGATCCGGGCCGGTGCGGCCCGCAGCGCGTCGAAGATGTCCGTGCCGGGCGCGGCGGCGAAGAGGGTGCCCGGCGGAGGATGCGGCTGCGTGTGTGCCTCCGGCCGGACCGTGACGGGTGCGGCGACCACCACGGTGCCGTTGCGCCCCCGCCCCGCGACATGTCCGTCCTCGCTCAACCGCTGGTACGCCTCGGTGATCACGCCGCGGGACACGCGCAGTTCGCCCGCCAGGGTCCGGGTGGCGGGCAGTCTGCTGCCCACCGGCAGGCGGCCGTCCGCTATCGCGAGACGCAGGCGCCGGGCCAGCCAGTCCGCGCGCCCGCCGGGCGGGGCATCGCCGATGTTCAGCTGGAGGAAGTCGGTTCCTGAGCCGTTCCCCTCGACGATGCCGGCCTCGGGGGACGGCACTATGGACTGGTCAGCATCATGGTCATTGGACCTGTTCACCGGGCCATAGTGACAGCAGGCTGAAGTCATGCACATAACGACCACGAATCCCACGACCTCATCTCCCGGCATCCTCCCGGGAGTTGACTACGTCCACGGATACTCGGACCGCGAGGCCCGCAGGCTCGGTGATCAGGCGGACACCCTCGCCGCGCTGCTGCACGAAGGCACGGCGTATCCCGCGGGCAGCCGCGTCCTGGAGGTCGGCTGTGGGGTCGGCGCACAGACCGTCCACCTGGTCGACTCAAGCCCCGGGGCGCACATCGTCGCCGTCGACCGCTCGGCGGAGTCGCTGGCACAGGCCCGCGCCCGCGTCGAGGCCCACGCGCCCGGTGCGAATGTGACGTGGTGCCGCGCCGATCTCTTGGATCTTCCTTTCGCGGATGCCGAGTTCGACCACATCTTCGTGTGCTTCGTCCTGGAGCACCTGGCCGCTCCCCGGCGCGCCCTCGCCGCACTGCGGAGGCTGCTGCGACCTGGCGGGAGCCTCACCGTGATCGAGGGGGACCACGCGTCGGCGTTCTTCCACCCGGACAGTGCCTACGCCCGCGCGGCGATCGGCTGCCTGGTCCAGTTGCAGGCGGACGGTGGTGGGAACGGCCTGATCGGGCGGGAGCTGCTGCCTCTGGTCGCGGATGCCGGATACGACGACGTCCGGGTGCGGGCGTGCACCGTCTACGCGGACCGGACCCGTCCCGCGTTGGTCGACGGCTTCACGCGCAGCACGTTCACCGCCATGATCGAATCCGTCAGGGAGGACGCGCTGGCCGCGGCGCTCATCACCGAGGCGGACTGGGACCGCGGGATCGCCGATCTGCGCAGGACCGCGGACGACGACGGGACCTTCCACTACACGTTCTTCAAGGCCACGGGTACGCGCACCGCGTAGCCGCGGTGGCGGAATTCGCTCGACGCGCGGCCTCTCCAAAGGTGGACTAGGGCCATGACATCACCCCGTGAAGAGCTGCTGCCCACCACCCGCCGAGCCTTGCTGCACCGCGTCGCCACCGCTCAGGCGGAGGGCCGGGCTCCCTCGCTCGTCGCCTCGGTGCTCAGGGACGGCGAGTTGGTGTGGACCGAGGGCCGCACCTGCGTCGAGGGACACGCGCCGGACGAGAACGTCCAGTACCGCATCGGCTCGATCACCAAGACCTTCACCGCCGTCCTGGTGATGCGGCTGCGCGACGAGGGCGCCCTTGACCTCTCCGATCCCCTGGAGAAGCACCTTCCGGGCACGGCCGCGGGCGACGTCACCATTGCGGAACTGCTCGCGCACACCAGCGGGTTGGCGGCCGAGACCCCCGGGGAGTGGTGGGAGCGTACGCCGGGTTCTCAGCGCCCCGAGCTGGAGGACGTACTCGGCGAGCAGCCTTTCAAGCACCCCACCGGTCGCCGGTTCCACTACTCCAACCCCGGCTATACGCTGCTCGGTTCGCTGATCGAGGCGCTGCGGGGCGATTCCTGGGAAGCCGTGCTGCGCCGCGAGATCCTGGAGCCGCTGGGCCTGGACCGTACGAGCGCACAGCCGCAGGCGCCGCACGCGGGCGGCTGGGCCGTCCATCCCTGGGCGGACGTGATGATGCCCGAACCCGCAGAGGACCTGGGCCTCATGGCACCGGCCGGACAGCTGTGGTCCACGACCGCGGATCTGGCCCGCTTCGGTGCCTTCCTCCTGGCGGGCGACGACCGTGTCCTGTCCGCCGATTCGGTACGGGAGATGAGGACTCCGGCAGCGCCCACGCCGCCGGGGGACTGGAACTCGACGTACGGGCTCGGTGCGCAAGTCCTCCGGGTGGACGGACGCACCCTGGTCGGGCACGGGGGCTCGCTGCCGGGATTCATGGCCGGGCTGTGGGCGATCGAGGAGGACGGTCTGGTGGCGGTCACGCTGACCAACTGCACCTCCGGTCCCGCCGTGACGTCGCTGGCCGCCGAGCTGCTCCTGATCGTCGCCGAGGCCGAGCCACGCATCCCCGAGGCGTGGCGGCCGCTGCCCGAGCTGGATGAGGCCCTGCTGGAGCTTGCGGGGCCCTGGCACTGGGGGACGAACACCTTCGTGCTGCGGCCGGCGGCCGATGGGGCGGTCGGGCTTGCGCCCCTCGCCGGTGGCGGCCGAGGCTCGCGGTTCCGGCCGAACGGCGACGGCACCTGGACCGGGCTCGACGGCTACTTCGCGGGGGAGATCCTGCGGGCGGTGCGGCGGCCGGACGGGTCGGTGAGCCATCTCGACCTCGGCTCGTTCTTCTTCACGCGGGAGCCGTACGACACGGGTGCTCCCGTGCCGGGCGGGGTGGACCCGGAGGGGTGGCGCGGACTTCCCCGGTAGGAGCTCGGTGGGACTTCTCCCATAGGAGCCCGGTGGGGGGGGGGGGTGGGAAGGGACAAACAACGCCCAACCGGGCGACCACAAGCAAGGGGTTGAATAGAAGGGGGATGGTGACAGACAGCAGCACCTCGGGGCCGCCGCTCCCGCCCGGCGGCGCCGGCCGGCCACCAACCCCCCGCGCGCCGCGGGGTGCGGCGCGCCCACCCCCACCCCCCCCCCCCCCCCACCGGTACGACACATCAATGGCAGTGTCAGAGCTGCAGCTTGAAGCCCACATGCGATGCCGTGAACCCGAGCCGCTCGTAGAAGCGGTGGGCATCGGTGCGAGTGGCGTCGGAGGTCAGCTGCACCAACTGGCAGTTCTGGCGCCGGGATTCCTCGATGGCCCACTCGATGAAGCGGGTGCCGAGGCCGCTGCCGCGCTCATCGGCGTGGATGCGTACGGCCTCGATGATCGACCGGGTGGCCCCCTTCCGGGACAGCCCGTGAATGATCGTGAGCTGAAGGGTGCCGACGACGCGTCCTTCGCGTACGGCGACGACCTGGTGCTGGTTCGGATGGCCGGCCAGTCGCTCGTACGCGGCGAGGTACGGCGTGAGGTCGTCCGGCGACTCGCGATTGTTGCCCAGCGAGTCATCGGCGAGCATCTCCACGATGGCGGGGATGTCGTCGGCCACGGCCGGGCGTATCTCAAGATCTCCCATGAGCCGCAGCCTATGCGGCCACCTGCCGGTCGGTCAGTCCTTACGCCGGTACGCGCACCGCTTCCACTGCCCTGACCAGCGGCGCGAGCTCCGGTTCCAGTGCCGCCGCGTCGAGCGCCTCGCGCAGCGCGGTGTCATTGGTGGGACGCGCCTCGGCGAGCAGCGCGGCGCCCGATTCGCTGACGTCCGTGTAGATGCCCCGGCGGTCGGTCGGGCACAGATAGCGGGCGAGCAGCCCGCGGTCCTCGAGCCGGGTGACCAGGCGTGTGGTGGCGCTCTGGCTGAGCACGACGGCGTCGGCGACCTGCTTCATCTGCAGGTGGCCGCCCTCTCCGTCGTGCTGCCTGCTGAGGACGTCGAGCAGGGAGTACTCGCGCACGCTCAGGCCGTGCTCGGCCTGCAGGGCGCGCTCGATGTGGGTCTCGATCTTCCCGTGGAGCAGGGAGAGCGCGCACCAGCCCTGCGCAAGGGCGGTCAGTGCGGGGTCCGTCGCTGTCATGGCTCTTGTTCCTCCGTCCCGGAGCGGCTGAAACCAGGATAGTGCACGTACGCAATATCCAGCGGTTGCAAGTAACCCGCGTCTGCAACTATTGTGGACGCAAGCTAAGCGCACCTGCAATCGTCTTGGAAGGTAGAACCATGCCTCTCGCGCTACTGGCCCTCGCGATCGGGGCCTTCGGAATCGGGACCACAGAGTTCGTGATCATGGGACTGCTCCCTGAGGTCGCGGGTGACTTCGGCGTCTCCATCCCCACGGCCGGTCTCCTCGTCACCGGCTACGCACTCGGCGTCGTCCTCGGCGCTCCCCTGATGACCGTCCTCGGCACCCGAATCTCGCGCAAGCGGATGCTGATGATCCTGATGGGCCTGTTCATCGCGGGCAATCTGCTCTCCGCCGTGGCCCCGGTCTTCGGCGTGATGCTGGCGGGCCGCGTCGTCGCCTCGCTCGCCCATGGCGCCTTCTTCGGCATCGGTTCGGTCGTCGCGGCCGAACTGGTCGCACCGGAGAAGAAGGCCGGAGCGATCGCCATGATGTTCACGGGCCTCACCGTGGCCAATGTGGTCGGTGTGCCGCTCGGCACGCTCGTCGGGCAGACCCTCGGCTGGCGGATCACCTTCGCCATCGTCGCCGGGCTCGGCGTCATCGGCCTCGCGGGCATCGCCAAGCTGGTGCCGGACCTGCCCAAGCCCCAGGGCGTACGGCTGCGCCACGAGCTGGCCGCGTTCCGCAACGTACAAGTACTGCTCGCCATGGCGATGACGATCCTCGGCTTCGGCGGTGTCTTCGCGGCCGTCACCTACCTCGCGCCGATGATGACGGACGTCGCGGGCTACGCGGACTCCTCCGTGACCTGGCTGCTCGTCCTCTTCGGCCTCGGCATGGTCGCGGGCAACCTGATCGGCGGGAAGTTCGCGGACCGCGCGCTGATGCCGCTGCTCTACATCTCGCTGAGTGCGCTGGCCGTCGTGCTCGCCCTCTTCACCTTCACCGCGCACAACAAGATCGCGGCAGCCGTGACCATCGCCCTGATCGGCGCCCTGGGCTTCGCGACCGTGCCACCGCTGCAGAAGCGGGTGCTCGACCAGGCCTCCGGCGCGCCCGCACTCGCCTCGGCCGTGAACATCGGCGCCTTCAACCTCGGCAACGCCCTCTCGGCCTGGCTCGGCGGCATCGTGATCTCCGCCGGCCTCGGCTACACCGCCCCGAACTGGGTGGGCGCGGTCCTCGCGGGCTCCGCGCTCGTCCTGGCCGTCCTCTCGGCGGTCCTCGAGCGCCGCTCGTCCGCCCCGAGCCTGGTCGTTGCGGGAGCGGCCCCGCTGGAGCAGCCGACACCCGTCCACCACTGACCCCACCCCCCATACCCCCCCGCACAAGCACCACCGCACAAGGAGAAGAACCCCATGAGCACCACCGCCACCGCTGTCGCCCCGCTGACCATCCAGGACGCCGAAGCGCTCGTCTCCACGGCCCACCGCGCGGCCGAGGCCGCCGGTGTCACGGTCAGCGTCACAGTCCTCGACGCGGGCGGCCACCTGCTGGCCTTCCGGCGCGACGACCGGGCCGTGCTGATCTCCGGAGAGACCAGCACCCGCAAGGCGTACACGGCCCTTCAGCTCAACGCCCCGACCGCCGACCTCGTCGACCTGGTCAAGCCCGACGGCCCCTTCCACACCCTGCCCACCGCCCTCGACCGGCCGCTGCTCTTCATCGCGGGCGGCATCCCGGTCCACCGCGACGGCCGACTGATCGGCGCCATCGGCGTCGGCGGCGGAGCGCCCGAGCAGGACTACGGTTTCGCGACGGCGGCCGTGGAGGCCCTCGCGTAGTACGTCACCGTGCGGTGGCCGCGTACTCGCCGCTCAGCCGGCCGCCACCGTCAGCGGCGCGAAGCGACGCGACCAGTCGCCGGGCAGCTCGGGGATGCCGTACGTCATCACGGCGTTGAAGGCGACGGACTCCAGACCGCGTTCCTTCACCCAGGCGAGCAGCTCTTCATGGCGTACGTCGATGTCGGTGCGCAGCGGTCGGTCCGAGCCGGCGGCGAGGGAGCCGATGAGGGCCTTCGCCGTGTCCGTGTCGCGGGCGATCAGCGGGCCGATGACGTGGGTCTCCATGTTCGGCCAGGCGCCCGCGTAACCGGTGATCTCGCCATCCGCCTCCGCGACCCGCAGCTGGTCCACGAAGGCCGGAAGGCGGGTGATCATGTGCGTTCGGTCGAGCCCGAAGACCTCGTGGTCGAGCCGGAGGATCGCGGTCAGGTCCTCGGCGGTGGCCGGCCGGGTGGCGACATCGGGCAGCGGGCCGTCAGCGGTGAACCGGCCGCGGACCATCTCGGCGCGGCCGGTCGTCTTGAAACCGAGCTCCTCATAGAGAGGGCGGCCGTTCGGCGTCGCGTGGAGGGTGAGCGGGGTGGTGCCGGCCTCTTCGACGATCTGGCGCATGAGGCGGCGGCCGATGCCCTGTCGTGCGTGCCGCTCGGCGACGAGGACCATGCCGATCGCTCCGAGGCCCGGGCGTTCCTGTGGCCCGTACTCGGTCACCACGCAGGCGGCGATGAGGCCGCTGCCGTCGGGGTCGTCGATGCCGTGGCCCGTACCGGCCGAGAGCAGCAGCCCCCATTTGTGGTCCTCGCGTGGCCAGCCCCGGTCCTGGGAGAGGTCGGCGCAGGCGGTGACGTCGCGGAGGGTCAGCCGGCGGATGGGCAGTGCGGAGAGGGAAGGTGTCGACACTCGGGTCAGGCTGTCTGACGCACGTCCCTGGCGTCCACCGGTTTGTGGGCAGAAGCACGCTGGTTCCGGCCACGTTGCTTCCGGCCACGGCGGGTCAGACCCCAGGGCTTGAGCACCGAGACGACCGTCATGAAGAGATAGGCGCTCAGGGAGACGACGGGCCCGGCGATCAGGTCGGTCGGATCCGTCACCGGGGAGCCCGCGGCCACGGTGGCGACGGTGTCGTTGATGCCCGGACGCAGCGCGAAGGCCGATAGGGCGGTGGTGGCCAGGGTCAGCCAGAACTTCGTATAGACCCAGCGGTGCCTGGCGAGTCCCCAAGGTGTTCCGAGGGAGAGCAGCAGACCGCTCAGCAGCGTGAGCAGGGCCAGGGGGAGCACCAGCCAGTCCGCGAAGAGCTTCATGGAACGGGCGGCGGCTTCGGTGGTCGCGGCGGAATCCGTGGTGATGGCGGCGAAGGCGAGCGCGAGCAGCCCGAGCGTGAGCCCGAGCCAGCCCGCGGCGGCGGCTACGTGGACGACGAGGGTTCCCCGGCGGGCGGGGCGGCTTAGTTTCACGTGAAACACGGTGCCGGGAACGGCGGCCGAAGGCGTCTGACAGCGGGAGTAACCGTGGCTACTAGCCTCGGCGTACGTGCCACGCCTTCGGGCATTCTCAATGCCGCCGCCAAGGTGAAGATCGCGGACCGGCTCTGTGAAGAGTTCGGGGTGGGCGGGTCCGATTGCATCGCATATGGCGACTCGCGCTCGGACCTTGACTTGTTGGGGGCGGTGCCGGTTTTGGTCGCCGTCAATGCGGATCAGTGGCTGGTTGGGCTCGCTACCCACTCTTATGTCGGGCGGGATCTGCGTAAGGCGTATGAATTGGTGCGCCGCGCCCGGTAATTGGGGCAATTGGCAGGCGTGGTCTGCTGAATTCCAAGTGAAGGAAGGCGGACTTGTGCGCCGGACGGCTGCCGGTATGGTCGACTCCGGTTCGTGCCGGGTGTATCTCTGCGCACCCCTGGGGGGCACGGGCGGAGGTCGACGCAGCCTAACGGGGCGAAGAGATCGAAGACCTGAACTTTCGGTTATGCGGCCGGCGCGATGGCGATGGATGGGACGCTGCGGGGGAGATGACTGCGGCCAATGTCACATTCCCTCCCTACTTGTCCGTAGGGCCCGGAATCCGAGGTTCAATGCGGGCACACGGGGCGGCGAGACGGAGCGGGGAAAGCAAGCAGCTTCCTACAGGGAAGTGCGCGGACCGACTGAGAGATGTTCGAGGCGAGGCACAGCATGGACTCTCCGACCACCACGTCGGCGGGCAACGGCACTTCCGGCGACGACGGGGGTGGAGGCGGCTGGTTCACCCCACGCAAGGCGCCGCAGCGCCCGGAGGACGGCGAGGCGTCGCGTCCCGCGGCCGATGAGTCCGAGGCCCCCGAGGGCCGCCGTGTGGCGTCGATACGCCCCCTGAACAGGCCCGCCGCGGGGCCTGTCCCCGCGTCCCCCGCAGCGGAACCCGCCGCGCCCGTGGAGCCCGCACGCGACTCCGGGCCCCGGCCCGTGACCGAGGAGCGAATAGCGGCCGCCCCCGAGCAGCGGGAGCCCGTCCGGGACGCGGTGGGAACGGCCACGGAGGCACCCCGTCCGGAGCCTCGCCTGGAGCGTGTGCCGGAACCGCGCCAGAGGCCGGAAGCCACGCCGCAGCCCGAGCCACAACTCCAGCCGCAGGCAAGGCCCGAGCCGCAGTCGAGCCCCGAGCCGCAGGCAAGGCCTGAGCCGCAGGCGAGGAATCAGCCGCAGCCGAGGCCCGAGCCCTCCCCCCAGGGATCCCCCGACGCGATCCTCGTGCAGCGCACCATGGCCGAGATCGGCCCCGTGGCCGACAAGGTGACCTCGTACTTCTACGCGCTGCTCTTCACCCGGCACCCCGATCTGCGGCCCCTCTTCCCGGCCGCGATGGACACCCAGCGCGACCGGCTCCTGAAGGCGCTGCTGACCGCGGCCGAGCACATCGACAACACCGCTGTGCTCGTCGCGTATCTGAAGAACCTCGGCCGCGGCCACCGCAAGTACGGGACGCAGCCCGAGCACTATCCGGCGGTCGGCGAGTGCCTGATCGGCTCGCTCAGCCGGTACGCGAGCGCGGTCTGGGACGACGAGACCGAAGCCGCCTGGGTCCGGACGTACACGACGATCTCCCAGGTCATGATCGACGCGGCGGCCGCGGACGAACTGCGCGCCCCCGCCTGGTGGTTCGCCGAGGTCGTCTCGCACGACCTCAGAACGTCTGACATCGCTGTCGTCACCGTCCGGCCCGACCAGCCCTATCCCTTCCTCGCCGGGCAGTACACGAGCATGGAGACGCCCTGGTGGCCGCGGATCTGGCGGCACTACTCGTTCGCTTCGGCGCCGCGCTCCGACGGGCTGCTCTCGTTCCATGTGAAGGCCGTCCCCGCGGGCTGGGTGTCCAACGCCCTGGTGCACCACGCCCGCCCCGGTGACGTCATGCGGCTCGGCCCGCCCGCCGGTTCGATGACGGTCGACCACACCACCGACAGCGGACTGCTCTGTCTGGGCGGCGGCACCGGCATCGCCCCCATCAAGGCGCTCGTCGAGGACGTCGCCGAGCACGGCGAACGCCGGCCCGTGGAGGTCTTCTACGGCGCCCGCACCGACCACGACCTGTACGACATCGACACGATGCTGCGGCTCCAGAAGACCCATCCCTGGCTCGCGGTCCGCCCCGTCGTCGACGACCACGCGCAGTTCCCGGACGCCGTGCGCGAGTACGGACCCTGGAACGAGTACGACGCCTACCTCTCGGGTCCGCCCGGCATGATCCGCAGCGGTGTGGACGCCTTGCGTGACGTAGGCATCCCGGCCGGCCGGATCCGCCACGACTCCGTCGAGGAACTGGTGGCCGCGGGCGACTGAGCCCCAGGAGATCAGCCCAGATCAGGCGCGTGCATCGCGCGTACGCCCTCGATGTTGCCGTCCAGGTAGTGCCGCAGAGACAGCGGTACGAGATGGACCGAGGCGATCCCGACGCGGGTGAAGGGCACGTGGACGATCTCGTACTCGCCGCACGGCTTCTCCACCTCGGGGCCGTGCCGCAGGGAGGCGTCCATGGACTCCAGGCGGCAGACGAAGAAGTGCTGCACCTTCACACCGGTCGCGCCGCCGTCCTCGCCGATGTGCTCGACGGTGTCCACGAAGCAGGGCACCACGTCGCAGATCTTGGCGCCGAGCTCTTCGTGAACCTCGCGATGGAGCGCGTCGACGACGGTCGCGTCCTCCGCCTCCACGCCGCCGCCCGGAGTGACCCAGTACGGATCGACGCCGGGCTTGGTCCGCTTGATCAGGATCAGGTCGTCGCCATCGAGCAGAACGGCGCGTGCGGTGCGCTTGACCACGGGTCGGACGGTCATGGGAGAAATGTGGCCCGGACTGTTCCACGTGAAACATCGCGAACCAGACGGAGACCCCCTCAAGCCCAGTCGACGGCAGCACGCAGCAGCCACTCGTGCGCCCGCGCGATGTGCGGCATGGCCAGCGTGCCGGTGCGTACGACGAGGAAATAGGTGCGCAGCGGGGGCACCGCCGGGTCGTGCAGGGCCACGACCTCGCCACTTTCCAGGGCGGGCGCGCACAGATAGCGCGGCAGTACGGCGAGGCCCGCACCGGAGGCGGCGCAGGCGAGCACCGCCCGCAGGTCGGGCACGATGACGGCGCCCGATGCCGCCGGACGGGTGTCGAAGACGGCGGCCCAGTAGCGGGCGACCAGCGGCAGCGACTCGTGCACCTCGACCACCGGCAGGTTCTCGAGGGCGGACGCGCCCTTCCGCCGCAGCTTCCCGGGGCCGATACGGGCGGCCCAGCGTGGGCCCGCGACCAGGACATGCTCCTCGTCGCAGAGCGGTGTCGCGGTGAGCAGGGCGCCGCGGGGCCGGGCCGTGGTGATGGCCAGATCGTGGTGCCCCGCGGAGAGCCCTTCGAGGACCTCCTCCGCGTTGCCGAACGAGGCGCGCAGCGCGAAGCCCTGGCCGTCCTGCCCCGTCAGCGCGGTGAGGGCGGGCAGCGCCAGGGCGGCCGTGAACTCCGGCGGCCCCGCGAGGTGGAGCGTGCGTACCGAAGAATCCTCGTCGAGCCCGGTCTCGGCGATCTCCACCAGGGCGTCGAGATGTGGGGCGGCCTTGTGGGCGAGTTCGTCCCCGATGGTCGTGGGGGTCACGCCGCGCGCCTGGCGCAGGAACAGGGGGCGGCCCAATTGCCGTTCGAGGGTGCGTATCTGGGACGTCACGGCGGGCTGCGACAGGCCGAGCAGGGCGGCGGCGCGCGTAAAGGAGCCGGCCCGGTGCACGGTGACAAAGGTGCGCAGCAGGGCCAGATCCATGGCAGCGCCCTCCCCTCCAGGCCCCTGGGCCGCGCCCAACTATAAATATGTCGATAGGTCTCTGTCGCTACTGTGATTGGACACTGACACAGAGTCAACTAGCCTTGTTCGCGCGGTTCTTCGCGCGCAGAACCGGGACGGTCCGAGCCACGAGGGGGGAGGCTCGGGCCGTTCGTTGTGCGTAGCGGGGTACTAGCCGGGGGCCGGCAGGAGCACCGGAACCGGTCAGTTCGCCGGCTCTGCGGACGCGGCCGCCTCGTCTGTTTCGACGAGTGCCCGCAGCACGTCCGCCACCAGATCCTCGGGATCCTCTGCGCCGGCGGAGAAGCGGACGAAGCCCTCGGCGACCGCGTCCCCGCCCCAGCGGCCGCGCCGCTCGGCGGTGGACCGTACGCCGCCGAAGCTCGTCGCGTCGTCCACCAGGCGCAGCGCGTCGAGAAAACGGTCGGCACGCGCGCGTGAGGGCAGAGTGAACGAGACCACGCACCCGAAGCGCCGCATCTGCTGCGAGGCGATCTTGTGCGAGGGATCGTCGGACAGCCCCGGATAGCGAAGGCCGGTGACCTCGGCGCGGCCGCGCAGGGCCTCGGCGACGGCCAGGGCATTGGCGTTCTGCCGCTCGGCGCGCAGTTGGAGCGTGGCGAGCGAGCGGTGCGCGAGCCAGGCCTCCATCGGGCCCGGAATCGCCCCGACGATCTTGCGCCAGCGCTTCACGGACGCGGCCAAATCGGCGTCGCGGCAGGCGACGTACCCCAGAAGGATGTCGCCGTGACCCGTGAGCTGCTTGGTGCCGCTGGCCACGGAGAAGTCGGCGCCGAGGTCCAGGGGACGCTGGCCCAGCGGCGTGGCCAGGGTGTTGTCGACCGCGACCAGGGCGCCACGCGCGTGTGCCGCGTCGGCGAGGCGCCGCACGTCGCACACGTCGAGGCCCGGGTTGGAGGGGGTCTCGATCCACAGCAGCTTCGCGCCGTCCAGGACGTCGAGCTGGGCGTCACCGCCGGTCGGGGCGGTGCGCACCTCGATGCCGTACGCGGCGAGCTGCTCGTGGACCAGGGGCAGCGCTTGGTAGCCGTCGTCCGGCATGACCACCACGTCGCCGGCGCGCAGCTGCGAGAAGAGCACCGCGGAGATCGCGGCCATCCCGGAGGCGAAGACCAGGGTTTCGACGTCGTCGCCGGAACTCGGCGCCTCCAGCTCGCCGATGGCGCGCTCCAGGAGCGTCCAGGTCGGGTTCTCGTCGCGCCCGTAGGTGTACGGCCCCGTGGGGTCGCCCGGCAGGTGGAAGTGCGCCGCGAAGACCGGGCCCGGCAGCGTCGGCTCGTGTTTCACCGGCTCGGGGAGACCGGCCCGCACTGCTCTCGTGCCGTCGCCGATCCCTGAGCCCGTTCGTGAGTCCGTTCCTGCGGCTGCTCCCGCGGTTCGTGCGGAATCCGTCATGCCGCCCGCCCTTCCATCGCTTCGCGTACGGCGTCGAGGAGACCGTCGCTCGCCGCCTCCACCATTCTCAGGCACGCGTCGAAGCCGTCGTCGTCGCCGTAGTACGGGTCGGGGACGTCCAGGCCGGTGGCGGCGGGGTCGTACGAGCGCAGCAGCCGCACCTTGTCCGCGTCCGCGGAAGTCGGCGCGAGATGGCGCAGCGCACGCAGGTGGCCGGCGTCCAGGGCGATCACCAGATCGAGGCGCGGGAACCAGGAGACCTGGAAGCGCCGCGCCACATGATCGCTCTCGTAACCGGCTGCCTCCAGGACGGAGACGGTGCGCGGGTCGGCGCCGTCTCCCTCGTGCCAGCCGTCGGTGCCCGCGCTCTCCACCCGGACCAGGCCGCCGAGTCCGGCCTCGTCGACCCGCGCGCGGAAGACGGACTCGGCGATGGGCGACCGGCAGATGTTGCCGGTGCAGACGAAACACACGGAGAAGGGCAGGGGCATCGGGCGGGCTCAGTCCTTGTCGTCGGGCAGGACAACGTTCATCGCCCAGGACACGACCGAGATGATCAGGCCGCCCAGGACGGCGGTCCAGAACCCGTCGACGTGGAAACTCACGTCGAACTTGTCGGCCAGCCACGACGTGAGCAGCAGCATCAGGGCGTTGACCACGAGGGTGATCAGACCCAGGGTCAGGATGAACAGCGGGAAGGTGAGGACCTTCACGATCGGCTTGACCAGGAAGTTCACCAGGCCGAAGAGCAGGGCGACGACGATCAGCGTGCCGGCCTTCTTGCCCGTGCTGTCGCCGGTCAGAGTGATCTTGTCGAGCAGCCATACGGCGACGGCCAGGGCCGCCGCGTTGGCGATCGTCTTGACTACGAAATTCTTCATGTGTCTGATCGTGGCAGACGTAGGGCCGGAGCGGTCGGCCCGCGATCAGTGGCGAGGGGCGTACACGGACGATGAAGGCATTCCGACTGGACGAGCTGGAGGCGGAGCGCGCCGCGAACGACGGTGCGTATCTGCAGTTTCTGCGTGAGCGGAACATGTCGGTCGGGCTGTACGCGCTCGATGCCGGGGAGTCCGACCCCCAACTGCCCCACCAGCAGGACGAGGTGTACATGATCGTCAGCGGTCGGGCATCGATCACCGTCGGCATGGAGACCACCCAGGTCGCGCGGGGCAGTGTCGTGTACGTGCCCGCGGGCGTGGCCCACAAGTTCCACCACATCAGCGAGGACCTGCGCGTCCTGGTCGTCTTCTCGCCGCCGGAGGGCTGATTCCCGTCGCCGGAAGGCTGATCCGCTCCGTCGCAGGGCTGACTTCTCGGGGCCGGGACCTCGGGGTTCCCTAAGGGACGGATCAGGGGAGGACAAGGGATCCGAGGCCCCCGTCGAGGCCTTCGCCGCCCTAGCATCGAATGCAGGAAGTCAAGGATGCAGAGACGCAGAGATGCGGAGATGCAAAGACGAGCAGAGAGGTAAGGACGATGGCAGCACAGGAGTTCTTCTCGGGATTGCCGTGGTGGGTGAAGTGGATCGCGGTGCCGGTCATCGCCCTGGTCGTGTTCGGCAGCGTGATAGCGACCGTTGTCGGATTCGTCGTCGGCCTGTTGTTCAAGGCACTGATTTTCGTCGCGCTGGTCGGTGGACTCATCTACGTCGTACGGAAGTTCATATCGGGCTCGGCCTCGTCACGCAGCGATTGGTGACTTCCGGCAACAGTTCCCTCGGGCGGGGGAAGTTTCCCCGCAAGGGGTCTCGGGTCGGTGTCCAGCGATTAGAGTCCGAAATCCGGCGCGGGGTCCGCTCCGCGCGCGGGCGCAATGCGCTTCCTCCCGTGTGACCCCGGGCACGGGCAGACACCCCACGCGCTTCGGGAGTGAACCTTGGCCACCGTCGACGCCGCCGCACCCTCAACTGCCGCCCCGCCGACCCTCATCGGCTCCGTGCAGCGGGCGACGCGTCTGCTGGAGGCAGCCGCCGCGCATGAGGGCGGGGCGCCCGCCAAGCAGTTGGCCCGTGAGTCGGGGCTCGCGCTTCCCACGGCCTATCACCTGCTGCGCACCCTGACGCACGAAGGCTATCTGCGCCGGGAGAAGGGCCTGTTCGTGCTCGGCGAGGCCGCCGAGCGGCTGAGCGCGAGTGGGGCGCGGCAGAATCGTCGCGGCATGATCAGCGAGGCCTTGGCGCACTGGCGCGACGCCATCGGCGTACCGGTCTATTTCGCCGTCTACCGCGAGGGCGAGATCGAGATCGTGGCCGTCGCGGACACGCCCGGGAATCCGGCCGTCGAAGAGTGGGCGGACTTCCGCGAGACCGGTCATGCCCATGCGATCGGACAGTGCCTGCTCGGCCAACTCGACGACGAGCAGCGCAAGGACCATCTCGACCGTCACCCGGTGCAGTCGATCACGCGGTACTCGGTCCGTGACAACCGGAGCTTCCTGCGCCGCCTGGACGCGATGGGTCGGATGAAACCCGTGGTGGAGCGGCAGGAGTACGCGCTGGGAACGGTCTGCGCCGCCATTCCGATCACGGCGGGCAACACGGCTGCCACGATGGCGATTTCCGTTCCCGCCTATCAAGCCGACCGACTACTGCCCGCAGCCGACAGGTTGCAGAATGAGATCGGAAAGCTACTAGGGACACTCGCCTTCTCTATCAGCATCTGAAAACTCACTCCTTGTGATCTGATGTGTACGTTAAGCAAGATGCCATGGGTGTCAGGGAGTTGGTTCCTGGCCAGTCGAGGTTTAGCGACGGGGTAGGCGGGCGATGCGCGAGCGAGAGTCGGTACAGGCAGAGGTCATGATGAGCTTCCTTGTTTCCGAGGAGCTGTCGTTTCGCATTCCGGTGGAGCTGCGCTACGAGACCGGAGATCCCTATGCCGTCCGGCTGACCTTCCATCTCCCCGGCGACGCTCCTGTGACCTGGGCGTTCGGGCGGGAGTTGTTGATCGACGGGGTGGGCAGGGCGTGCGGCGACGGGGATGTGCGCATCGCGCCCACCGATCCCGAGCTGCTCGATGAGGTCCTCATCAGGCTTCAGGTCGGCGGTGACCAGGCGTTGTTCCGGGTGGGGATCCCGCCGCTGCTCGCGTTCCTCGACCGTACGGACAAGTTGGTGCCGCTCGGGCAGGAGCGGGCGCTCGCCGACTTCGAGACGCACCTGGACGAGGCGTTGGACCGGATCCTCGCGGAGGAGCAGAGCGCGGGCTGACCTCTGGGGGCAACGGGCACAGCCGGATGGCAGATTGGTGCATTTCGCGGCATTGCCCTGGGGGCTCGGCGCCGACCAGCTCCCGGTTCCTGTATCCCGGCTCACCGCTCACCGCTCGCCGCTCGCCGCTCACTGCCACCGCTCACCGCTTGCGGCGTCGGCCCCCGCCTCCGCCGCGGCGCTGCTTGGCGGCAGCGGGAGCCGAGGGAGCCGGGGTGGCCGACGCAGGGGCGGTGCCTCCGGTGCGGTCGGCCGAGACGACCAGGGCGGCCAGTGCCGTCGTCACCGGGACCGAGGCGACCAGGCCGATCGAGCCGATCAGGGTGCGCACGATCTCCTCGGCCACCAGCTCGCTGTTGGCCACCGTGCCCACGCTGCTCTGCGCGATCGAGAAGAGCAGGAGCAGCGGCAGCGCGGCGCCGGCGTACGCCAGGACCAGGGTGTTGACCACCGAGGCGATGTGGTCGCGGCCGATGCGGATGCCCGCACGGTAGAGGCCGCGCCAGCCCATCGTCGGGTTGGCCTGGTGCAGTTCCCAGACCGCCGAGGTCTGCGTGACGGTCACGTCGTCGAGGACACCGAGCGAGCCGATGATGACGCCCGCGAGCAGCAGACCGCTCATGTCGATATCCGGATAAAGGCCGTGGATCAGGCCGGTGTTGTCGTCCGTGTTGCCGCTCAGCGATGCCCAGCCGATGAAGAACGAGCCGAGCAGCCCGATGAGGAGGAGCGAGATCAGCGTGCCGAGCACCGCGACCGACGTACGGGCCGTGAGTCCGTGGCACAGGTAGAGCGCGATCAGCATGATCGCGCTGGCCCCGACCACCGCCACCACCAGCGGATTCGAACCCTGCAGGATCGCGGGCAGGATGAAGAAGGTCAGGATGAGGAAGCTCAACGCCAGCGCCACCAGAGCCATGACGCCGCGCATCCGCCCCACCAGGACGACGACGAGGGCGAAGATCCCGGCGAGCAGCGCCATGGGGACCTTGCGGTCCACATCGGTGACCGAGTACTGCAGCGCCTCCGGGGCCTTGGGCTCATAGGCGACCACCACCTGCTGGCCCTCGCTCAGCTGCCGAGGCGAGTCCGGCTGGACGATCTCGGTGAACGTGCGCCCCTTGTCCTTGCCGCTGGTCACCTCGACCGTCGCCTTCTTGCACATGCCCTCCGCGCGCGACTGCGCGGTCTGGCCCTCGGCGGTGGAGGTGTCCCCGGTGGGCGGCGGCTGCGAGGCGTTCACGTCCTTGCAGGGCAGCTCCTGCACCTTCGTCACCGTCGCCGACTCGGTCTGCCGGTCGAAGCCGACCCCGGTGCGCTCATGGCCCGGCGCACCGCCGGGCCAGAGCACGACGAGACCCACGACGACCGCGGTGGCGAAAGGAATCAGCACCGCGGCGATGACCTTGCGCAGATGCTTGGAGACGGGCGCCGCCGGGCCGTGGCTGTGCGAGTGCCCATGCCCGCCCCCGCCCCCGTGCCCGTCACCGCCTCCATGCCCGCCCCCGGGCGGGTTCGAGAAGGGCGGCTGAGACGGCGGCTCGGAGGGCGGCTCGGACGGCGGGCGGGGCGGCGGCTCTGTGGTGGTCACTGCCCGATCATCGCAAGAACGGAGGGGGCCCTCTGTTCAGCGCGCCCGATATGACGCTAGCGTGGGGGCACCTTTGCAAACGCGGGAGCTCGGAGCACCGGGCTGAGAGGGCGCTGACCTCCGTACGAAACGGCACGAACCGTGCCGGAGCAGTACGGAATCCGCTGCGTCGACCGCCGAACCTGTTACCGGGTAATGCCGGCGTAGGGAGTAGGTCTCATGACCACATCGGACGCACGCACGCCTGCCTCGACGCAGAACCAGAGCGACGAGGCAGGGAAGTCCATCGGCTGGCACAAGGCGTACGTCGAGGGCTCACGCCCCGATCTGCGCGTGCCGGTCCGCCAGGTGCACCTCACCAATGGCAAGGCCGTGACCCTGTACGACACTTCGGGGCCGTACACCGACGAGTCCATCGACACCGACGTCCGCAGGGGTCTCGCACCCCTCCGCGAGAACTGGATCATCGCCCGCGGCGACACCGAGGAGTACGTGGGCCGCCCGCCCCGTCCCGAGGACGACGGCATCAAGCACACCTCGCCCCGCGGCGGGCTGAAGAACCTCGACGCGGTCTTCCCCGGCCGCCCCCGCCAGCCGCGCCGCGGCCGTCAGGGCCAGGCGGTCACGCAGCTCGCGTACGCGCGTCGCGGCGAGATCACGCCCGAGATGGAGTTCATCGGGATCCGCGAGAACCTCGACCCCGAGGTCGTGCGCGCGGAGGTCGCCGCGGGCCGCGCGGTGATCCCGGCCAACGTCAACCACCCGGAGATCGAGCCGATGATCATCGGCAAGAAGTTCCTGGTGAAGGTGAACGCCAACATCGGCAACTCCGCGGTCACGTCCTCCATCGAGGAGGAGGTGGACAAGATGACCTGGGCCACCAAGTGGGGCGCCGACACGGTCATGGACCTGTCCACCGGCCGCAACATCCACACCACCCGCGAGTGGGTCCTGCGCAACTCCCCCGTCCCCATCGGCACCGTGCCGCTCTACCAGGCCCTGGAGAAGGTCGACGGCCAGGCCGAGGCGCTGACCTGGGAGATCTACAAGGACACGGTCATCGAGCAGGCCGAGCAGGGCGTGGACTACATGACGGTGCACGCGGGTGTGCGCCTTCCGTATGTCCCGCTCACCGCGCGCCGTAAGACCGGCATCGTCTCGCGCGGCGGCTCGATCATGGCCGCCTGGTGCCTGGCGCACCACAAGGAGAGCTTCCTCTACGAGAACTTCGAGGAGCTCTGCGAGATCCTCGCGGCGTACGACGTGACGTACTCGCTCGGCGACGGCCTGCGGCCCGGTTCGATCGCGGACGCCAACGACGAGGCGCAGTTCGCCGAGTTGAAGACCCTCGGGGAACTCAACACGATCGCCAAGCGTCACAACGTACAGACAATGATCGAGGGCCCCGGTCACGTCCCGATGCACAAGATCAAGGAGAACATCGACCTCCAGCAGGAGATCTGCGAGGAGGCGCCGTTCTACACGCTCGGCCCGCTGACCACGGACATCGCACCCGCCTACGACCACATCACTTCCGGCATCGGCGCCGCGATGATCGGCTGGTGGGGCACGGCGATGCTCTGCTACGTCACGCCCAAGGAACACCTGGGCCTGCCGAACAGGGACGACGTGAAGACGGGCGTGATCACGTACAAGATCGCGGCGCACGCGGCGGACCTCGCCAAGGGGCACCCGGGCGCGCAGGACTGGGACGACGCGCTCTCGGACGCGCGCTTCGAGTTCCGCTGGGAGGACCAGTTCAACCTGGCCCTCGACCCGGTCACCGCACGGGAGTTCCACGACGAGACGCTGCCCGCCGAGCCCGCGAAGACGGCGCACTTCTGCTCGATGTGCGGGCCGAAGTTCTGCAGCATGAAGATTAGCCAAAGCATCACAGAGCAGTTCGGCGGGACTGCGGCTGCGGAGGCGACTGCTGAGGAGGTCGCTGAGGGGATGCTCCAGAAGTCGAAGGAGTTCGCGGCGAGCGGGAATCGTGTCTACCTGCCTATGGCGGACTGAGTAGACAGCACTGGACGGGCTCGCGGTTCATAGGGAGTCGCGAGCCTGACGTGTAGCTGGGCGACTCGACTCACGGCGTTAGCCGATGTTGCTTGTCGGTGCGTGCCCCGCACCGTCGTTCGGTGCGGGGCACGTCTGTGTTCTCCGGGATCAACGGGAGCGGCTGTCGCGCTTCTTGTGATTCCAGCGAGACCGCCACCAAGCCAGCCGGTCGGCTGTCACCTGAGCGGCGGCTCTCAGTTCGCGAGGCTTCTCCTGGCTTCGTAGCGTGGTGATGTCCGCTACGGAGGAGGCACCATGCCAGTGAGTGAGCCGCCTGAGGGCGGGCCCCCACCGAGCGGTCCTCGGCAGGGGACACCGGGTGATGACCGTCCCGCTTCTGGGCAGTGGGCGTCTCCCGCTGGGCCGCCGCAGAAGAAGCAGCGGGGTCGTGCCTGTCTCTGGGGGTGCGCTGGCGCCCTGGCCGTGGTGATCGTCATTGTCGTGGTTGTGCTGGTGATCGCGGTGGGGGGTGACGACGATGGCACGACGCCTGCGCCTACTGACACCGTCACCGAGAAGACGCCGCAGGAACCCCAGGGCGAACGAGCGGACCTAATCAGCTTCCAGCTAGACGACCGCTCAGAAGCCGGGCTCACCAATATCTGGCTCGTTTGGACGATCAAGAACAGCAGCAGTGAGAAGTCCAACTACTCATGGGATTGGGAGGCGGTCGATGCCAGCGGCACCCGACTGGCGAACGGCTCTCAACTTGATACCAACGTGCAGCCCGGCCAGACCACCCGGGGTGAGTACCCCACCACGCTCAAGAGCGTAAAGGGCGTCAAACTCAACATCACCAGCTTCAACCGCACTACCAGCAACTGAGCAGGTTGACTTGATGACGCGATAGCTGCCGATGCCAAGGCAGCGTGCGCCCTCGCTGACCAGCCTCCGAGAGCACAGCAGCACCGCAAGACTGCGCCGAGCTAACCGCCCCTCGTTTCGTTGCCCTTCCCCCGATACCGTCGAGGGCGTGTCCGGCGGCGCTGGGTTGGTCACCCGTAGGCGTGCGTCGGTTGATCGCGCGCGACTAGGGGAGCTGGTTCGGGCATGGCGGTTGACGCTGCTTGGGGTTCGGCAGAGGGGTTTACGTCGGCGGGAGCGACGCGGGTCATGGGCGCCGCGTGCCGGGCTGCGGGGCTTGACGACAGGGGCGCGGAGCTGATCCGCCTCGGGGAGAACGCGCTGTTTCGGCTGGCCTCCGCGCCGGTGATCGTGCGCGTGGCCCGGGGGGAGGAATGGCTACCGAAGGCGCGGACCGAAGTGGCTGTCTCGCGGTGGCTGGGAGGCGAAGGGTTCCCGGCGGCGCGGGTAATTGAGGACCTAGAGCAGCCGGTCTTGATCGACGGTCACCCCGTGACGTTCTGGCATCTGATCGTTGAGGGGGACCGGAAAGCCACGTATGGGGAGCTGGGTGGCATCCTGCGGGATCTTCACTCCCTGTCGGTCCCAGGTGGTCTTCAACTGCCGTCGTTCGAGCCCTTCGACAAGCAGGAGCTGCGGCTCAACCGGGCCGTTGTCCCGGAGGATGACAAGACGTTCCTTCGGAAGCGGTGGCGGGAACTGCGCGACAAGTACGCGGAGCTGCGGTTCGAGACGCCAAAGGGGCCCGTTCACGGCGATGCCCACGTGCAGAACCTCATGGTGAATGATCAAGGGCAGGTGATCCTGATCGACTTCGAGGCCTTCTGTTTCGATCACCCTGAGTGGGACCTGATGGTGACCTCCGTAGAGCACCACAGCCTTGGGTGGCAGACCAACGAGCAGTACGCCGACTTCGTGGCCGCGTACGGGCGGGACCTGTACGACTGGGAGGGGTACGAGACGCTGCGGGGCCTGCAAGAGTTCGGCATGACGACGTGGCTGATGCAGAACGTGCGGGAGGACGAAGCGACCGCGGCTGAGTACCGGCGGCGCATCGCAGGGCTGCGGAACGACGATGGGCCTAGGGACTGGCGTCCTGATGGCGCCTGGTAGGTGCCGTTACTCGTCCTCCAGGCAGGCGAGAGCGTCGTGCACTTGGTCGTTGAAGGCGGCCACGGCCGGATTGGCTGCATGGGCGCTGACCTCCGCCTGGAAGTCGGTGACGTAGCGCTGGAAACGAGCAGACTGGAGGGAGTCGCCCCCCTCGACCGCCAGGCTTGCGGTGGTGACAGCTGCCTCCAGCTCACCGTTGAGTAGCTGGCTTTGGGCGAGCACCATGCGGCAGAACCCCAGGGTACGGGCGTACTTCGGGTCGGTGTCGTTCACTGCGCGTTGTGCGTGCTCGACGGATTCCCGGCGCATCTTGAGGTCACGGAAACAGTGGCAAAGCTCGCCCATCAGTTCCGCGGAGTCGAAGTAGCTGATCCACTCGGGGTCTTCGGCTGTGTCGGCACGCTCGAAGTGACGTTCTGCCTCGTTCATGGCGCGGCCTGCGCCGATTGAGTCGCCAGCGTTGGAGAACGCGCGGGCTTCCATGGCCGAGTACATCGCCATGGCGCGCGGTGTGGCCTTCCCCTTGGCGCCCTCGACGGCGGCGCGGGCAAGCTGGATGGACTGGGCGTGGTTGCCCAGGTAGTTGGCCTGGTGGCTGAGGTTGCCCAGAATGCGGGCGCCGAACATGCGGTCGTCGATGACCTGGGACAGACGCAGGGTGGATGTCAGGTAGCGGTGCGCGAGGCGGTGGTTCCCGGAGTCGTACGCGGTCCATGCCAGGAGCTGCGAGATCTCGGATGCGGCGCCGAACAGGGCCGTGCCTACTCGCTCGCTGTAGCTGGTGCTGAGCAGCGGTAAGACCTCGTGGCGGAAGTAGTGGCGCAGGGCCTTGTGGCCGTGGCCGCCGCCGAACTTAAAGTCGAGCTGCATGAACATGTCGGCGGCTGTGCGGATCGCCTTGACGTCACGCATGCCGACGCGTTGGGAGGCGGGCCTGTCAGCCTGGATGCCGTCGGGGCGGGCAACCATCCATGACAGGACGGCGGAGCTGAGATCGGCGTCCGCGATGATCAGTTGTCCGCTCGACGGTGTCTCAGGTCGCTCTTCGGCCAAGCCGTCCAGCATCGACAGCACATCGGGCACGGTGCCGGGATAGCCGATCTGCTGCGGTGCCGACGGCTCCGGCGGGCCGAAGAATCCGAGATCGCCGGGGGTGATGCGGCGGCCCAGTTTGGCGGTGAGGACATCCGCCGCGATGGCCGCCGTCTGTGGCTGGATGCCAGCGCCGTCGCGCCACCGTTGCACGGAGACGTGCGTCGTGCCGAGATTCCTACCGCGTTGTTCGGCGGCGTCCCGCATGCGTTTCGCGAGGCCTTTGTTCGAGACCTTCGCTTCGTCCATGACTGCGATCAACTGCGCGTTCGGCTCTCGGCTCATGCTCCCCTGCCAACCCGAGAATGACGGCGAATATTCATCGTGGCACAGCCCACGGACATCAGGGGGTTCATTGGTGAACCCCCTTTGCATTTGCCGGTGTTCACGTGAACCCCCTGGTGAACGCTCCCGGTGTGCTCGCCCGCATCGTTCACTGTCTGGCACGGAACGACGGGCTACAGGGCCTGTCGGCAGTCGGGAGGGGACGCGATGGATGCTCGGCAGAGCAAAGCCAGAGCGAACACCCCGGTGGCGGCCACGCCGCACGATGCGGTGCACGATTCGTCGATCGGCCACTTTCGGGCGCTGACGCTCTTCGCTGAGTCCACGGGAACGGTGCGCGCCGCACGCGACATGGTGCGGTCCTGCCTCCAGGACTGGGGACTTGGCCACATGGTCGATGACGTCCGGCTCGTCGTCTCGGAGCTGGTCGGCAACGTCGTGCACCACGCGGTGCCGGACGACTGCCTGTCGCAACCCGGTGGCGCTCGACGCGTCGATGTACTCGTGAAGGTGTGGCCGGACTGGCTGTTCATCGGTGTTGTGGATGAGGACTCGTCCCCGCCTGATCTTCCGGCAGGTGAGTTCGTCTCGCCGGAATTGGTGGGCGAGTTCGCGGAAGCTCTGCTGCCGGACCGTGGGCGCGGGCTGCTGATCGTTCAGCAGCTGGCCGACGCGGTGTGGTGGTCGTCCAACGAACTGGGCGGCAAGACCGTGTGGTGCCGCTTCGACCTCGACGCGGCGACGTAGAGGCGTCCGGTTCTTCGTCCTACGTGGGCTCCCACGCGATCGGGAGGTGGACGACGTACCGGCGGCGCGGCCGAGTCGACCACTTCGGCCGCAAGGGGCGCGGTCCCTCGTCTCACTCCGGGGGCTCCCCTCCCGTAAGAGGGACCGCGCTTCACAACCGAATACCGAGACCGGACCACCCCCGCGCCGGGAAGCAACCGGGGTGGCCCGGCAGGGGACGCAGCGGTCCCCGGTGCCTGATGGTACCGGGGACCGCTGTGCTGCATTTCGGCCCAAGTACAAGGAAGTTGATGATCCGTTACCTAGATCAGGGGCTGAGGTGGACAGGGTGACTGGCGCGGGTGAGGACTGGGTGAGCGACGGTCTTGGTGTCGCGGGCGCGGACTTCGGTCTGTGGGTGTCCGGCGTCGACTACGTAGCGGGCTGGCGTGATGCGCGGGAGGCTGCGGACCGGCTGAACCGAGTGCTCCTCGGAGCAGGGTTCGAGCTGTCGCAGGTGCGGGCGGTCGCGTCGACGGATGAGGTCGGGCGCGGGCTCGTGAGGGTGGCGGGGTGGCCGGACGCGGTGGGGCGGCTCGCCGGGCTCCTGGACGTGGTCGCGGACGGCGACGGTGGTGCGGCGTGAGGCGGGTTTTCGCTGGTGAGCGCCGCGCGTGGGCACGTCGCCGGCCGCAGAGACTTTGGGCGGTAGCTGCCATGGGGCGAGTGAACAGGGGGCCTTACGCTCGCCCGGCGAATCGGGCAGGTACTGGACCTGCCCGCTGGTGTGCCCGATTGGCCCCCTGTTCTTCGAGGCTCGCCCCATGGGAGCTGCCTAAAGTCTCGGAGGCCGTCGACCACCAGCCACGCGGGCCCCTGCCCGAGCCGTCCGGGCGACGTCTCGACTCCTTGGGCGCGCTGCGGTTCAGGGCGCCGGGTGACCGGCCGGGACCGGCGGCCACGCCGCACGCCCGGCCGGGGCGCCCGAGCTGCCCGGCGCGCCGCAGGCGCGCCCTTGAGGAAGTGAAGAAAGATTCGACCGATCTACGGCTCTCAGGCACGGCCGCGCCGCGCGGGCTCCTTGTCGGCGGTGATCCGGTAGGCGAGTTCGGCACGGTCCGCGCCGGTGCGGAGTTCTTCGAGGAGCAAGGGGCGGTCGTTGGTGCCGTGCGTGACGCGGGCGACGTGCAGGATCGGTGTCGCGTCCGGCAGTCGGAGTGTGGACCGCTCGTCGGGGAGCGGCATGCGGGCGCGGACCGTCTCGGACCACCACAGCTTGTGCCCGACCTGCGTCATGATCTCGTACGCGGCCGTAAGGGTCGGTCCTGGCGCCTCGCCGAAGACCGGGACGTCTGCGGCGATCGCGAACGGGGTCAGCATGCGGTGCATGGCACGCGTTCCGCTGGCCGGGTCGACGAGCAGCCGGTCACAGACGAACAGGTCCTCTTCGGTGTCGAGTCCGAGCAACTGGCCAGTGGCCCTCGTGGTGCGCGAGCGGTATGCGGTCACCTCGGCCTCGTCCCACTCGGAGCCGTCCGGCGTCGTGAACCGGCCCTTGGCGGTACGGCTGACACGGCGCTCGATGGTGACGGCGGGCTGGCCGTCGGAGCGTACGAAACTCCCTTTGCCGTGGCGGACCTCGATCAGGCCCTCCGCCCGCAGAGTAGCGACCGCGTTTCGGACGGTCGGGCGGGAGACCTGGTAGCGCTGGATGAGCTGGGCCTCGGAGGGGAGCGGGGCGCCGGGCTCGAACTCGCCCGAAAGGATCGCTTCCCGGATCGCGGCGGCAACCTGCTGGTAGAGCGCTCCGGGGCGTTGGATCTCCGTCATCTCAGCACCTTCGGGTTGAAGTCGTAGGCACGTCGTACGCGCGACGTCACTCGTCAGCATAAGTAGTTGA
This sequence comes from Streptomyces sp. NPDC086554, assembly GCF_040686095.1. Taxonomy (NCBI): domain Bacteria; kingdom Bacillati; phylum Actinomycetota; class Actinomycetes; order Kitasatosporales; family Streptomycetaceae; genus Streptomyces; species Streptomyces sp. NPDC086554. The sequence continues at coordinate 96 of NZ_JBFBJK010000021.1, read as the reverse complement.
CCCCTAGTGCTGCGTTCCTGTTTGGGCGGGTATATGTGCTGGTAGCGGGGCAGATTCGGATGCTCGGGGCGGGTGCTGAGCGATGGTCTTGTGGGC
>NZ_JBFBJK010000020.1:0-193692 GCF_040686095.1 Streptomyces sp. NPDC086554 | reverse complement strand
AATGCCCAGGCACAGCCGTGGATTTGGGGCCGTCCGCCCCCTCCCACCCGCACACGCAGGCGTCGCTACATGTACATCCTTTGAGGAACGCAGCACTAGCCGTACAGAGCTCCATAGTCGCAACTCGTAAGGACAAGTGACGTCAGGTCAAGACTGGCGTCCTGACTGGCCAAGGAGGCCAACGCAATGCAGTCCATCCCTGTGGACACGGCGCGACTGGGCGTACTGCGGTGCGCCATCGCGCCCGAAGCGAAGATCAGCAACCCGGAGACCAAGGAGGTCAAGAAGGACCGCGACGGGAACACGATCTACACCGTGGCCGTCACGGTGCGGCAGGACAGGCGGCGTATCTCCGTGATCGAAATCGCCGTCACGGGCGAACCCAAGGGCATCGAGGAAGGGCAGACCGTCAAGGTCACCGGGCTGACGGCCTTCGCCTGGGCGATGGGCGACCGCCACGGAATCAGCTTCCGGGCCGACGCGATCACGCCCGTCGTCGGTGCTGCTGCCGCGGCTGCGGCTCCGACCAAGATCGGCGGTGGTGCGTGATGGGTGCGACCCTGCTCGCCCTCGGGCTCGCCGCGCTCGCCTGGGTGTTCGTCGTCGCGGACCTGCTGCGGCGGCACCGTCCGGCCTGGCACTGGTACGTCACCGGCTACCCGGTCACCGCGTGCCGGGTGCTGTTCACCTGGCGCAAGGTCGCGATGCTCAACGACCTTGCCGTGTCCCGGCGTCCGCCGCGCGGACTCCTCGGGGACGTGGTGGTCAAGGGCGATCCGCTGCGGCCGGTGGCACCGCGCGCCTCGTTCCCGCGCGCTACCCGTCTGGGCCTGACCGTGATGGTGCGTCTGCACGCGGGCCAGACCCCGGCGACGTACATGAAGGCGGCCGACGCGCTCACCCACGCGTGGAAGGTCCACGCCGTACGTGTCACCTCGCCTGAACGCGGCCTCGTGCTGCTGACGGCGACCGCCAGTGACCCGCTTGCCCGGCCCGGCTTAGCGACGGCACCCGTCGCGCTGCTGTCCGCGCTCATCGGCGCACTGGAGAGCGGCGGAGCCTGGGTGATGGACCTGCGGACGGTCCCGCATTGGCTCATTGCAGGGGCCACCCGTTCGGGCAAGTCCACGCTGCTGGCCCGGCTGATCACCCAGCTCGCGCCGCAACCCGTCGCCTTGGTCGGCATCGACTGCAAGGGCGGTATGGAACTGGGGTTGTTCTCGGGGAGGCTGAGTGCCCTCACCACGTGCAGGCGTGAGGCCGTCGCCGTGCTGGCGGCGCTCGTCGTCGACATGCAGGACCGTATGCGGGACTGCCGCGCGGCGGGGGTCCGCTCGATCTGGGAGCTGCCCGACAAGCTGCGTCCCGTCCCTGTGGTCGTGATCGTCGATGAGTTAGCCGAGCTGTACCTCTCCGACGGTCGACGTGAGAGCAAGGCGGAGGCGGAACAGTGCTCGACCCTGCTCCTGCGCCTGGCCCAGCTCGGTGCCGCGCTCGGCATGCACCTGGTGGTCGCCGGGCAGCGCGTCGGCTCGGACCTTGGTCCCGGCGTCACGGCACTGCGGGCTCAACTCGGCGGCCGGATCTGCCACCGGGTCAACGACCCCGGCACGGCAGAGATGACGCTCGGGGATCTCAACAAGGACGCCGTGGCTGTCGCCCAGTCGATCACCCAGGAAGAGAAGGGCGTCGCGGTCTGCACCGGACCGGACGGCGGTTGGGGCCGTGCTCGCTCTCACCTCACGCCGACCGAAGAGGCGGTCACGACGGCCATGAAGTACGCGGCCATGACCCCCGAACTGCCCGCCATAGACCGCGCTCTCGCGGCGCTGGAAGGAGACGGCAAGTGATCAGCGAAGGCGCGGCGTTCACGTTCTCGGTGATCTTCGGGATCATCGCCGTCCTCCTCGTCCGCTCCCGTGATGTACGCGCCTGGGAAGCGGTCTGCATCGGCCTCTTCGGGGTCTACCTCGGCCAGACGCCGGTGATCTTCACCATCCATGGCCTCGTTACCTGGCTCATCAATGGCTTCTCCCACCCCTGAACAGGAAGGACAGGACATGCCCATGAGCCGCGTGAGGTGCCCTCACTGCAAGGGCGAAGGAGCCCGTACGACCTGGACCGGACGGCGTCGCCGCTGCCGCGTCTGCCGGGGAGCCGGAACCATCCGCTGACTCAACGCACCACGTCCGACCACGCAAGGAGCGAACCCATGACCGACAGCGCGCCACCACCCATCGACCGTGCCGCTTCGGCGGCCCACCCCGGAAGGTCCCCACCATCACCCCGGAAACCACCCCGGCTGACAGGCGCGCCGCCCTCGACCGCGCGGCGCGCCTGCGTCAGCTCTCCGAAGCAGACCGTGACGCGATACGCATCGCCCAAGACCCCAAGTTCACCCGCTGGTTGGACCAGATCACCGCCACGGGCGGCTGCGCCCACCCGATCCACCTCTCCGGCTCGACCACCACGCACGACGCGGCGACCGGCGAGATCCAGCACCACTACGACACCCGCTACGAACCAGGCGAACGGCTCTCCGTACGCTGCCGCAACAGACGGGCCACCGTCTGCGCACCGTGCTCCCGCCTCCATGCCGGAGACACCTTCCACCTGGTGCGCGCGGGCCTTCTCGGCGGGAAGAGCGTCCCCGCCACGGTCCGCGACCGACCCCGGCTCTTCGTCACCCTCACCGCCCCGTCCTTCGGGCCCGTGCACCGGATCGGGGAACGCTGCCGCCCCCGCCGCGACGCAGGACAGTGCGACCACGGACGCCCCCTCGGCTGCGGCGCCATCCACGCCGCGACTGACCTCCTCGTCGGCCAACCGATCTGCCCCGGTTGCTACGACTACCCGGCCCACGCGCTCTGGCACGCACACGCGGGCAAGCTCTGGGACCGCTTCGTCATCGGCGTCCGGCGACACCTCGCCTCCTCGGCGGGCCTCGTACAGTCCCGCTTCTCCGATCACGCGCGGCTGTCCTTCGCCCGCGTCGCCGAGTACCAAAGGCGCGGCGCCGTCCACGTCCACGCGGTCGTACGCCTCGATGGCCCGGCCGGTCCCGACGACGAACCTCCGGCCTGGGGCACAGTCGACCAACTCGCCGACGCTGTGCGTGCCTCCGCCAGCCGGGTCCTGGTCCGCACCCCTTATAGCCCCGCCGTCGGTGAACTCGCCCTCCGCTGGGGTGTCCAGATCGACACCCGGCCCCTGCACTCTGGCGGTACCGGACCGGATGACGACGCCGTGGCCGCGTACGTCGCGAAGTACGTCACCAAGGGCGCGAGCGAGACAGGCGCCGGCACCGACCATAGGCTCACGACCTGGGATGACATCGACGCAGCACCCGTGACCGGTCACGTCCGGACCCTTATGTGGACCTGCTGGCGCCTTGGCTGCCTACCCGAGTACGAGCCGCTGCACCTGCGAGCGTGGGCCCACACCCTCGGCTACCGGGGCCACATCCTGACCAAATCCCGTGCCTACTCGACCACGTACGCGGCATTGCGCGCCGACCGGGCCGAACACGTCGGCGTCGCCCTCGATGACGTACCCGGTACTGAGACCGAAACCAATTGGCGCTACATCGGCTCCGGCCACACTCCGGGGGCCGCGCTCATCGCGTCGGGCATTGCCGACGACCTCGCCCGTAGCCGGGAGTTCGCGCGAGAAGAATCCCGGTCTGCCGGGGGTGATGCCATTTGAGCCGCCCCAGATCTGATCGCATCGACAAGGAGCGCGAGGAAGCCGCAGCCGTCAGCGCGTGGATCGACCGGTACCTACGCGACTCTCCCCCACTCTCCGATGATCAGTTGCGGAGCGTGGGGGAGATCCTGGGGCTTCAACTCACGCGCCGGAAGTCCGCGGCACAGGCTTGAGGAGAGTCACGTCGAAGTCGTTGTTGCCCTTGCCGCCGGGCAACGCGACCACTGCACTCAAGACCTTCTTGATCGCAACGCGCTTCTGCGTGATCGTCTTTCCCTTCCATTCCCGCGGGATATCCCCTTGGGCTTCTTCCGCCTCCGCCTTCAGCGCATCGTGCTTGGCCTTGTCTGCACGTAGCTTCTTGATCCGGCGCTCGAAGACCGGGAGGTTTCGGAAGAATGCCTCATCGTCGATGTCTGTGTCTTCGTCGTCATGCCACCGTCGCTCCAGCTCGTTGCGGCTGGTGATTGCCCCCTCCAGAGCCTCGGCCTTGTCCCAGTCAGGCACTTCCTGTGCCTTGCTCGCTGCATCGTGCTCCAGCTTGGCGATGACCAGCTTCTCGACGTACTCGTCTGTTTTGTCGCCGCGCTTGTACGTCTGGTTGCAGCCACCGTCCACTGTCTTCTTGCAGAAATAGGCGTGCTTGTACTTGAGCCAGCCGTTTGCCTTGATGCCGATCATCTTGTTGTTGCAGGTGGTGCCGTCCTCCAGCACGGCTCCGCAACGGAGGATGCCGGTCAGCAGGTATTTGTGGACCAGTCCGCCGCGCGGCTGCCCGGTTCCGCCGCCGCGCTCCCTGATCTTGGCTGTGACGGCGAACCACTGCTTGGGGGTGATGATCGACTCCCACTCACCCACGATGGGCTGGTCGTCGCCATCGCGGACCAACTCGCCCTTGATCTCCCGATAGCCACAGAGGCGCGCGTTCATGAGGATCTGCTTCACGGTCTGGTACTGGAAGGGATTCCCACGACTCGTGATGAACTCGGCCTTCTTCCATCTCCGGGTGATTTCCGAAATGGAAGCTCCTGCGATCACGTCCTTCACGGCCTGCCGGATCGCGTCCGCCTCCCCTGGACGCAGGGTGATCTTGTCGTCCTCCCAGCCGAAAGGGCGCCATGCCGCGACGGCCTGCCCACGGATGGCCCGGCTGCGGTGGCTGTTCCGGCTTCGGCGCTGCTTCTTCCTCGTCTCGCTGAGCGACATGGCCACACCCACAAGTCCCTTGATCTCGAAGCCTTCCGCGTACAGATCCTGCACGCCGTTCGAGTCGTGGTAGACGCGGCCTTCATGTGACGTGAACGCCTTGAGGTAGCGCTCCCAGTCGCTCGGGCGCCGATACAGGCGGTCGTCGTTGATCGCCATCACGCCGTGTATCGGATAGCCCTCGGGCGTCGTCCCGGTCGTGAGGTCGGTGAGCAGCTGCTCGAAGTCGTCGCGAACGACGCTTTCCTTGCTCGCGCTCTTGTCGTTGTCCGTGTAGCGGTAGACGACCAACCAGCCGAACGTGTCTGCCGCGTTGGTCATGTCACGGTGCTGATCCTCGATGCCGTGGGCATCCTTCACCCGGCCGTCGAATGAGATCCGCGCGTAGCTGACGACGCACTTGAGCTTGGGGTCGGCGGCCACCATGGCGCGTACTTCCTCGACGGACGGCAGTCCCTCGGGCGTACCTCGCAGCTTGCTGATGACCTCTTCGCGCTTGCCCACCGTGGTCCCCCTCGGTCCGTGGAACGAGCTGCTGGGACGACCGTAGCGCACATGTGTAGGTTCTAGTAATGCTCTACAGCATGAAGATCTCGCAGGACATCCGCCGCCAGCACGGAGGTGACCTGGCGCAGGACGAGATCGAGGCGGGCATGGAGCAGAAGTCCAAGGAGTTCGCCGCGGCGGGCAACCGGGTCTACCTGCCGATCGCCGACTGAACCGGGCTGCGAGGTTCCGGGCAGCGCGCATCTGTGGGTCTCCCAACAGCCGTCGGGGGACCCACAGCCGTGCGCGCTTGCGGCCCCGCTACTCCGGCTTGTGGTCGGGCCCGCCGAAGTCCGGGCTTGAGAAGTCCGGGCTCGAGTAGCTCGGCCGCGGCCCCGCGGAGGGACCGCCGTCCGGGCTGCTGAACCCGGGCCGGTGGTAGCCCAGTTGAGGCATGCGGCTGCTCGGGTCCGTCGACGGCGTACGGGCCGCGTGCGCCGCCCCGGGATCCGCGAGCGCCTCCCGCAGGAACGGCAGGACGCCGCGCTCCAGGAGTGCCTCGCCCCAGGCTTCCCTGGCGCGGGCCACCTCCTCGTTCCGTTCGCCGTGCGAGCCGGCCTGGAGCGAGGTGGAACCGTTGCGTAGAGCGGTCAGGAGCAGGCCGATCGCAGCGACCAGGATGCCCCCGGCGGTGAGCGCGCCGAACAGCCATCCCGCGGTGAGCAGGGTGTCCGCGAAGGCGGGCTCGGGGTTGAGCATCTTCAGGATGTAGCCCACGAGCAGGAAGATCGCGGCGGCCGCCCCGGCGAGCACGGGTGCGAGCACCGCGACGACGGCGATCGCCCCCGCCCCTGATGTCTCGGCGGTGACCTCCCCCATCGTGGTGGCGAGTCCGAGGCCGCCCGAGCCGGCTTCCGCCTCGCTCTGGCTGCTCCGTTCCCGTATCGATGGTGCGGCAGATCCGCTTTCGCGCAGTTTCTCGCGGACCTTCACATAGTGCGTGTACTCGGTCGTGGCGGCGGCCGTGATCAGCGCACTGGCGTTCAGCGCCATGGTGCGCAGCTGCTCGGGATTGAGCCGCTCGCCCACTGCGGCGAGATCCGGACGGTTCGGTGCGGTGCGCAGCGCCTCATCGAGGATCCGCTCGAACTCGGGGCGGTCCTCATTGAGCAGGTGTGGAGCGCTGTTCATGTGCATCCCCCGATGCTCCGTAGGGCTTGGTGGCTCGCATGGGTACGAGCCGTCGGGCAGAAACGGAGGGGAGCCTGCTACGGATAAGCCGATGGTAGAGCCGTGACGGCACGCGGTGACAGGGGGTTTCCAGAAATAGGCCCCCTGGCCAGCGTGATCCTGTAGTGGTGCGCCTGCCCAGCGAACGCTCAGCTATCCAAGGGGAGTTGGCAGACCAGCAGCTTTCCGGCCATGGTCACTCCGCCGTCCATGGCGATGGCCAGGCCGCCTGCGTAGATGTGTGGTCCCTCGATGACGGGACCGCCGCCGTCCGATTCATCCTCGGAGCCGACATCGCCGAGCAGATACGGGATGGGGCTGTGGCCATGGACGATGCGGTCGCCGCCGTACATGTCGAGGAGTTCGCGTACGGCGGAGGGGCCCGACTCGTCGCGGAAGGCGAAGCGCTTGGTGAACTTCCGGAAGAGGTCCCAGCACTCGTCCGCGTCGTTGCGCGTGAGTGTCTCGCGGACGGTGTCGTTCACGGCCTCGATCGAGTCGCCGTAATCCAGATAGGCGGTCGTGTCGGAGTGCATCAGAAGATGCCCGTCCTCCGCCTCGATCGCGTCCAGGCGGGCCATCCACTGGAGGTGGTGGTCCTCCAGGCGCTCCATGTCGGTCTTCTGGCCGCCGTTGAGGAGCCAGGCGGCCTGGAAGGTGGCCGTGCCCGCGCCCGAGTTGACCGGGGTGTCCCCGAACCGCTTGGCGCCGAGAAGCAGCAGCTCGTGGTTGCCCATCAGGGCCTTGCAGTAGCCGCCGGCGGCCGCCGCCTGGGCGGACAGGCGCATCACGAGATCGATGACGCCGATGCCGTCGGGGCCGCGGTCGGTGAAGTCGCCCAGGAACCAGAGCCGCGCGTTGCCCGCGGACCAGTCGCCGTCGGCGTCGATGAGGCCCTGCTCCTGGAGCGCCGCGAGCAGCTCCTCCAGATAACCGTGCACATCGCCCACGACGTACAGCGGGCCGTGCTCGTCGGACGCCGGCACCTGCGGAGGCTCGGGCATGGCCTGCACCTCCACTTGCACGGTGTCGCCGCGGTTGATGACGGGCAGGTCGCGCTGGGTGGGGGTGTAGCCGTTGTCCGGCACCCCGGGAACCTCCCCGGAGCCGCCAGGACCCGCCGCGCCCCCCGCACTTCCGTCGACCGGACCGGTCTCATGGACGTACGCCGGTACGCGGAAGTCGCGCAGCGTCGCCGTCCGCACATCGGGTCCCTGACCGGCCCCCTGAGTCATCGACCCCTCCACCACCATTGCGCCGCATCTGCACCGAGATCGGACTGCCTGGTCGCAGCGGCCCGCGGTGTCGTCCGCCCATCATAGGAATGCGGCTCGTGCTGTGTGGTGCACCAGGGGTGGTGAATCAGTACTGAACCCCAGTTCACCGAGGTTTTCTCCCGAATTGGGTAGGGGTTTCCCCGTAGGTCATGACCGGGCTGTGCTGGTAGGCGTCGGGCAGCGCGGGCCGACAGGGGGTCTCTCCCCGCCGGCCGGCACCGTCAACCGGTTTCCGGCGAACGGGGTGGGCTGACCGTCGTACGCGGTGGACGTCGCTCGGACGAGGTGCGCACGATCAGCTCCGTCGGTATCACCTGCTCGACCGGGCGGCCCGCATCGAGCCCTTCGATGGCATCGATGAGCAGCTGGACGACGGCCGTGCCGATGCGCCGAGGCTTCAGCGAGAGCGTGGTGATGGGCGGCTCCGTGGTGGCGTAGACGGTCGACTCGCTGCAGCACACGAGCAGCAGATCGTCCGGTACGCGCAGTCCGTACCGGCGGGCGGCCGCGAGGAGATCGGTGCCGTTCGGGTCGAACAGGCCGTAGACGGCGTCGGGCCGGTCCGGTCTGGCGAGCAGCCGGTCGGCCGCGACGGCGCCGGCGCACGGGTCGTGTGCCGGGTAGGACTCGTACACCGGGTCCTGGCCGACGCGCTCGCACCAGCGCAGATAGGCGGTCGTGGACAGATGCGTGTATGTGTCGGTGGTGGTCCCGGTGAGCAGTCCGATCCGCCGGGCGCCGGCCGCCGCGAGGTGGTCGAGGATCTCAAGGACCGCAGCCTCGTGGTCGTTGTCGACCCAGGCAGTGACCGGTAGAGACCCGGCGGGGCGGCCGTCGGAGACCACGGGCAGGCCCTGGCGCACCAGTTCGCTGACGACGGGGTCGTGGTCGGACGGATCGACGACTACGGTGCCGTCGAGCGCGACGTTCGACCACACGTCGACCGGACTGCGCCGGGAGGTGGCGGGCAGGATGACAAGGGCGTAGCCGCGGGCCAGCGCGGCCGAGGTCGCGGCTCTGGCCATCTCCGCGAAGTACGCGAATTCGGTGAAGGTGAAAGGTTCATCCCCGTACGTCGTCACGGTCAGGCCGATGAGGCCCGACTTGCCGGTACGGAGCGTTCGGGCCGCCGCGGAGGGGCGATAGCCCAGCCGTTCGGCGACCTCGCGGACGTGGCGTCGGGTGGCGTCCGGGAGCCGTCCCTTGCCGTTAAGAGCGTCGGAGACAGTCGTGATGGAGACACCGGCGGCGGCGGCGACGTCTCTGATGCCCGCTCGACTCTGCCGGTTGCCCCGGCGGGCGGTCTCCGCTCGGCTCACCTGGTGGTTCCCTGCTGCTGTCATGGCGAGCCGATAGTAGGGCTCATGAGGGTGGGTAGTGCGGGCGCATATTCACTCGTTGACAGGCACGTTTCTGCATGGTGCAACTAGGTCAATCACCTTGGAATGCAAGGGAGTTGGCGGGATCCGGGGGAGTCGGTCCCTTGTCGTCGCGCACAGGCCTGCCAAATGAGCGATGTTTCGAAGAGGTCTCAACTCACCTTCACGGGTGATGCGCGCCACGGAGTGAGCCACCGGCGCGTGCCGTGACGGGGAGCGCTCCCCCCTCTTCGTGCGCCTTCGTACCTCGATGCCCCGGAACCCATTCGCACCGGAGCTGAATCCTCATAAGGTGAGCAGTATTGAAGTCAGGGTGTTCAGGTTGTTCAGGTGTTCAAGAGGAGGACTGTGGTGAGCGAGACGAGCCCGAGGCTGCGCGCCGAGCTGGAGGGTATCCCCACCTATAAGCCCGGCAAGCCCGCCGCGGCCGATGGTCCGGTGGCGTACAAGCTGTCCTCGAACGAGAATCCGTACCCGCCGCTCCCCGGTGTCATGGAGAGCGCGCTCACCGCGGCCGGTTCCTTCAATCGGTACCCGGACATGGCGTGCACCGGCCTGATGAGTGAGATCGCCGACCGCTTCGGGGTGCCGGTGTCGCATGTGGCGACGGGCACGGGTTCCATCGGCGTCGCGCAGCAGCTGCTTCAGGCCACGTGCGGCCCGGGCGACGAGGTCATCTACGCCTGGCGGTCCTTCGAGGCGTACCCGATCATCACGCAGGTGAGCGGGGCGACGTCGGTGAAGGTGCCGCTGACGGCGGACGAGGTGCACGATCTGGACGCGATGGCCGAGGCCATCACCGACCGGACGCGGCTGATCTTCGTCTGCAACCCGAACAATCCGACCGGCACGGTCGTGCGCCGGGCCGAGCTCGAGCGGTTCCTCGACCGGGTGCCGAGCGATGTCCTTGTCGTCCTGGACGAGGCGTACATCGAGTTCATCCGTGACGCCGAGGTGCCGAACGGCATCGAGCTCTACCGCGAGCGTCCGAACGTCGCCGTCCTGCGCACGTTCTCCAAGGCGTACGGCCTGGCCGGCCTCCGTGTCGGTTTCGCGATCGCCCATGAGCCGGTGGCGGCCGCCCTGCGCAAGACGGCGGTGCCCTTCGGGGTGAGCCAGGTCGCGCAGGACGCGGCGGTGGCCTCGCTGCGGGCCGAGGACGAACTGATGGGCCGGGTCGGCTCGTTGGTGTCCGAGCGCACGCGGGTGGTCGAGACGCTGCGGGCGCAGGGCTGGACGGTCGCCGAGACGCAGGCGAACTTCGTGTGGCTGCGGCTCGGGGAGCGCACGGCCGACTTCGCCGCCGCCTGCGAGAAGGCCGGTGTGGTCGTGCGGCCGTTCCCCGGCGAGGGGATGCGGGCCACGATCGGGGAGACCGAGGCCAACGACATCTTCCTGCAGACGGCGGAGGCGTTTCGCAAGGAGCTGTAAGCGGGCTTTGGCGAAGCCCGGTGCGGTTCGGTGTGGTCAGCCGGTGGTGAGCTCGACGCGGACGGGATCGCCGGAGCGGACGGTGGCCAGCAGGCGGGGGTCGCCGTCGATCCGGCCGAGGAGATTGCACGGGCTCGCGAGGCGGCACTCGTCGCCTCGTGAGATCGGGGTGGGTCCGTAGGGGAGGGCGAGCGAGTCGCCGTCGGTCCAGAAGGCGACCGTGCCGGGCTCGACGACCTGCTGGGCGCTGTCCTCGATCGGGACGCTTACGCCCGTGTCGAAGTAGACCTCCTCGCCCCACGTGTGGGCGGTGGAGGCGAGCGGCAGGACCTTGCCCAGGGCCTGGGCGGTCGGGGTGTCCTCGATCGTCGCGGTCAGGTGGCCGGCGGGCCAGGAGATCCGTATCTGCATGGCGCGGATTCAACAATATGTTGAAGCCGTTGGGAAGGCCCCGGGGACCGCACTCCGGGGCCTTTCTTCGTGTTTCTGTCGATACCTCCCCGTGTACCGCCCGGTAAGGGACCCCCCCTACGGGTGCCGACAGGCGGTACGACATAATTGCTTGTGAATGTGAACGCGTTCACAAGCGTGTCTCGTTCATCCCGGAACCAGTGGGATTAAAAGGGCAAACTGCCGACGTGATTACGGCACGTAAGGAGAAGTCGCGTGGACCTGGCTCTGGCGCCGGAAACACTGGCGCGATGGCAGTTCGGCATCACCACCGTCTACCACTTCCTGTTCGTACCGCTCACGATCTCGCTGGCCGCTCTCACGGCGATCCTCGAGACCGCGTGGGTGCGCACGGGCAAGGAGCACTACCTCAGGGCCACCAAGTTCTGGGGAAAGCTGTTCCTGATCAACATCGCGATGGGTGTCGTCACCGGCATCGTCCAGGAGTTCCAGTTCGGCATGAACTGGTCCGACTACTCGCGGTTCGTCGGTGACATCTTCGGGGCCCCGCTCGCTTTCGAAGCGCTGATCGCCTTCTTCTTCGAGTCGACCTTCATCGGCCTGTGGATCTTCGGCTGGGACAAGCTCCCCAAGAAGCTGCACTGCGCCACGATCTGGATCGTCTCCATCGGGACCGTCCTGTCGGCGTACTTCATCATCGCCGCGAACGCGTTCATGCAGCACCCGGTCGGCTACAAGATCGTGGAGCGGGACGGCACCAAGCGGGCGGAGCTCACCGACTTCGCCGCGGTGCTCTTCCAGGAGACGACGCTCGTCAACTTCTTCCACGTCATCTCGGCGGCCATCCTGGTCGGCGGCGCCTTCATGACCGGCATCGCCATCTTCCACCTGCGCAAGAAGCAGCACATCCGCACCATGCGGATGTCGATGCGGCTCGGCCTGGTCACGGCGTTCGTCGGCACGCTGCTCACCGTCATCAGCGCCGACACCCTCGGCAAGGTCATGTACGAGCAGCAGCCGATGAAGATGTCGGCCGCCGAGGCGCTGTGGGAGACCGAGAAGCCGGCGCCGTTCTCGCTCTTCGCGTACGGCGATGTCGCCAAGGGCCACAACACGGTCGCCATCGAGATCCCCGGGATACTGTCCTTCCTCGCCAAGAACAACTTCAGCGCCGAGATCCCGGGCATCAACGACATCAACAAGGAGTCGCAGGAGAAGTTCGGGCCCGGCGACTACCGGCCCAACATCCCCACCACGTACTGGTCCTACCGCTGGATGATCGGCTTCGGCGGCGTCTCGATGGCCCTGTGCACCGCCGGCCTCTGGCTCACGCGGAAGAAGTTCTGGCTCGCTCCGGAGCACCGCACCGGCGAGGACGACATCCCCAAGCTGATGCTCACCAAGAACAGGCAGCTGGCGCCGAAGCTCGGCAACTGGTGGTGGCTGCTCTCCCAGTGGACGCTGATCTTCCCCCTCATCGGCACCGCCTGGGGCTGGATCTTCACCGAGACGGGGCGGCAGCCCTGGGTGGTCTACGGCGTGCTGCGCACCAGGGACGCGGTCTCGCCGGGAGTCTCGCAGGGTGAGGTGCTCACCTCGCTGATCGTGTTCACCGCGATCTACGCGATCCTCGCCGTGATCGAGGTGAAGCTGCTGCTCAAGTACATCAAGCAGGGGCCGCCCGAGCTGACCGAGGCCGATCTCAACCCGCCGACCAAGATCGGCGGTCCGGGGTCGGGCAAGGACTCCGACGCCGATGACGACGCCGACCGGCCCATGGCCTTCTCGTACTGAAGGAGCTGATCGGACATGGAACTCCACGACGTCTGGTTCGTACTGATCGCCGTCCTGTGGATCGGCTACTTCTTCCTGGAGGGCTTCGACTTCGGGATCGGCATCCTGACCAAGCTGCTCGCCCGCGACCGGGTCGAGAAGCGGGTCCTGATCAACACCATCGGTCCCGTCTGGGACGGCAACGAGGTGTGGCTGCTCACGGCGGGCGGCGCGACCTTCGCCGCCTTCCCCGAGTGGTACGCGACGCTCTTCTCGGGCTTCTATCTGCCGTTGCTGATCATCCTGCTCTGCCTGATCGTGCGCGGTGTCGCCTTCGAGTACCGGGCCAAGCGGCCCGAGGAGAACTGGCAGCGCAACTGGGAGCACGCGATCTTCTGGACCTCGCTGGTCCCCGCGCTGCTGTGGGGTGTCGCCTTCGGCAACATCGTGCGCGGCGTGAAGATCGATGCCCACAAGGAGTACGTGGGCAACTTCTGGGACCTGCTCAACCCGTACGCGATCCTCGGCGGGCTCGTCACGCTGACGCTGTTCACCTTCCACGGCGCGGTGTTCGCCTCGCTCAAGACGGTGGGCGACATCCGCGTCCGGGCACGGAAGATGGCGCTCGGGCTCGGACTGATCACGGCCGTGCTCTCGCTCGGCTTCCTGATCTGGACGCAGGTGGACAAGGGCGACGGCAAGAGCCTGGTCGCGATGAGCGTGGCCGTGGTCGCGCTGGTGGGTGCCATCGGGGCGATCAAGGTGGGGCGCGAGGGCTGGTCGTTCGCGCTCTCGGGCATCACGATCGCGGCGGCCGTCGCGATGCTCTTCCTGACGCTCTTCCCGAACGTCATGCCGTCGTCGCTGAACGAGGAGTGGAACCTCACGGTCACCAACGCCTCGTCGAGCCCGTACACCCTGAAGATCATGACCTGGTGCGCGGCGATCGCGACGCCGATCGTGCTGCTCTACCAGTCGTGGACCTACTGGGTGTTCCGCAAGCGCATCGGTACGCAGCACATCGCTGACGCCGCGCACTAGGTTCTGACGCCGCGCACTAGGTTCTGACGTCCCGTGGTTTCCCGGAAGGTGTGTTTCACGTGAAACCGATCGACCCGCGTCTGCTCCGGTACGCCCGTGCCACCCGGTTCTTCCTGATCGCGGTGGTGGTCCTCGGTGTCGCCGGGGCGGGCCTGGTCGTGGCCCAGGCGATGCTCATCGCCGAGGTCGTGGTGGGCGCCTTCCAGCGCGGGCTCTCCGTAGGCGACTTGGGGACCGAGCTCGTCCTGCTCGCGGTGGTCGCGGCGGGACGGGCCCTCGTCTCCTGGCTGACCGAACTCGCCGCGCACCGGGCGAGCGCGGCGGTCAAGTCGGAGCTGCGGGGGCGGCTGCTCGAACGGGCCGGACAGCTGGGCCCGGGGTGGCTGACCGGGCAGCGGGTCGGGTCGCTCGTCTCGTTGGCCACGCGGGGTGTGGACGCGCTCGACGACTACTTCTCGCGCTATCTGCCGCAGTTGGGGCTCGCGGTGGTCGTGCCGGTGGCGGTGCTCGCGAGGATCGTCACCGAGGACTGGGTGTCGGCGGCGATCATCGTCGTGACGCTGCCGCTGATCCCGGTCTTCATGATCCTGATCGGCTGGGCGACACAGAACCGGATGGACCGTCAGTGGCGGCTCCTCTCCCGCCTGTCGGGCCACTTCCTGGACGTGGTGGCGGGCCTGCCGACCCTGAAGGTGTTCGGGCGCGCCAAGGCGCAGGCCGAGTCGATCCGGCAGATCACGGGCGAGTACCGGCAGGCGACGATGCGTACGTTGCGCATTGCCTTCTTGTCTTCGTTCGCGCTGGAGCTGCTCGCGACACTGTCGGTGGCGCTGGTAGCGGTGACCATCGGGATGCGGCTCGTCCATGGAGACATGGATCTGTACGTGGGACTCGTCATCCTCGTCCTGGCGCCCGAGGCCTATCTGCCGCTGCGTCAGGTCGGTGCGCAGTACCACGCGGCGGCGGAGGGGCTGTCGGCCGCCGAGGAGATCTTCGAGGTCCTTGAGACTCCGGTGCGGGCCACGGGGGATGCGGCGGCGCCTTCGGGGACGCTGAGCGTGGAGGGCGTGACGGTCCGGTATCCGGGGCGGGCGTCGGACGCGGTCTCCGGGGTGTCGTTCGCGGCGGAGCCCGGCGAGACGGTGGCTCTGGTCGGGCCCAGCGGGGTGGGCAAGTCGACGCTGCTCGATGTCGTGCTCGGCTTTGTGGAACCCGCCGAGGGGCGGGTTCGGGTCGGGGGCGTCGACCTTGCGGACGTCTCGCCCGACCGGTGGCGTGAGCGGATCGCCTGGGTGCCGCAGCGGCCTCATCTGTTCGCCGGGTCCATCGCGGAGAACGTGCGGCTCGCGCGGCCGGACGCGGACGATGTGGCGTTGCGGGACGCTCTGCGGGCGGCGGGAGCCTGGGAGTTCGTGTCCGCGCTGCCGGGCGGGGTGAAGACCGTCCTCGGGGAGGACGGGGCGGGGCTTTCCGCCGGGCAGCGGCAGCGGCTTGCGCTGGCGCGGGCCTTCCTGGCCGATCGGCCTGTGGTGCTCCTTGATGAGCCGACCGCGGCTCTGGACGGGGAGACCGAGGACGGGGTTGTCGAGGCGGTTCGGCGGTTGGCTGTCGGGCGGACCGTGTTGCTGGTGGTGCATCGGCCGGCGTTGCTCGGCGTTGCGGACCGGGTTGTACGGCTGCAGGCAGGCCCCTCCGGAGCGGAGCTCGCGGCCGGTCGTGTGCCTGTGCAGGGCGGGGCGGCCGACGGGCAAGTGGAAGCCGAAGGCGCTTCGGGTGACCCGGTGGTGACGGGCGATCAGGCGGGGGCCTGGGGCGGCTTGCACCCCAAGGGCGGTGTCCTGGCCCGGCTGCGGGGGATGGCGCAGCAGCGGAAGGGCAAGCTCGGCCTCGCCCTCCTGCTGGGCGCGCTCGCCATCGGCAGCTCCGTAGGGCTGATGGGCACCTCCGGGTGGCTGATCAGCCGGGCTTCGGAGCAGCCCCCGGTGATGTACCTGATGGTCGCCGTGACGGCGACCCGCGCCTTCGGCATGGGGCGCGCCGTCTTCCGCTACGCCGAGCGCCTCGTCTCGCACGACGCCGTGCTGCGGATGCTGGCCGACACCCGTGTCGCCGTCTACCGGCGCCTGGAACGCCTCGCCCCTGCCGGGCTCAGGAACCGCCACCGCGGCGACCTCCTGTCCCGTCTCGTCGCGGACGTCGACGCCCTGCAGGACTACTGGCTGCGCTGGCTGCTCCCCGCGTCCGCCGCCGCCGTCGTGGGCGCAGGAGCCGTCGGCTTCACCGCCTGGCTGCTGCCGGAAGCGGGCGCCGTCCTCGCCGTCGGCCTGCTGCTCGCAGGACTGGGCGTACCGCTGCTCTCCGGGGCCGTCGCCCGCCGCGCCGAGCGAAAGCTCGCTCCCGCGCGCGGGGTGCTCGCCACGCGGGTGGCCGATCTGCTCACCGGGACCGCCGAGTTGACGGTCGCGGGCGCGCTGCCCCGGCGTACCGCGGCGGCGAAGGAAGCCGACGCCGAGCTGACCCGGATCGCCTCCCGGACCGCAACGGCCACCGCGCTCGGCGACGGACTCGGCGCGCTCGCGACCGGGCTCACCGTGGCCGCCGCCGCCCTCGTCGGGGTGCAGGCGGTGCACGACGGCCGGCTCGGCGGGGTCGCGCTCGCCGTCGTCGTCCTCACGCCGCTCGCCGCCTTTGAGGCGGTCATCGGGATGCCGCTCGCCGTGCAGTACCGCCAGCGCGTCAGGAAGAGCGCTGAGCGCGTCTACGAGGTCCTCGACGCCCCCGAACCCGTACCCGAGCCCGCCGAGCCCGCACAGCGCCCGCAGACGCCGTTCCCGCTCCGCGTCGAAGGGCTGCACGCCCGGTACGAGGGGCAGGACCGGGACGCCATCGCGGATGTCGGCCTGACGCTGGAGCAGGGGCGGCGGATCGCCGTGGTCGGCCCGTCCGGCTCCGGCAAGACCACGCTCGCCCAGGTCCTGCTGCGCTTCCTGGGGACGACCGAGGGGACGTACACCCTGGGAGGCACGGAAGCGGCCGCCCTCGACGGTGACACCGTGCGTGAGCTGGTCGGGCTCTGTGCCCAGGACGCGCACATCTTCGACAGCTCCGTACGCGAGAACCTGCTCATCGCGCGGAAGGACGCGAGCGACGCCCAGCTGCGCGACGCGCTGACGCGGGCCAGGCTCACGGACTGGACCGACTCGCTGCCCGAGGGCCTCGACACCCTGGTCGGCGAGCACGGGGCGCGCCTCTCCGGAGGCCAGCGCCAGCGCATCGCCCTGGCCCGCGCGCTGCTCGCCGACTTCCCCGTCCTCGTCCTCGACGAGCCGGCCGAGCACCTCGACCTGCCGACCGCCGACGCCCTCACCGATGACCTCCTCGCCGCCACCGAGGGACGTACGACGCTGCTGATCACACACCGTCTTGCCGGGCTCGACGCGGTGGACGAGGTGATCGTCCTCGACGCGGGCCGGGTGGTGCAGCGTGGCGCGTACGCGGAGCTCGTGGCGGTGGACGGGCCGCTGGCGCGCATGCGGGAGCGGGAGAGCGCGGCGGACCTGCTGCTGACGGCGGGGTAGGGGTGACGGCCGGGTAGGGACTGGCCCCGGTGCCGACGGGGCAGGGAGGTCAGCCCCGACTTTCCTCGCCAAATAGGACTAACTACTCTCAAAGCATGTCAGCCCCATCGGCCTCCGCCGCCTCACCGCGTCCCGACGGCACTCCGGACCCGATCGAGGCGGCGAAGCGGGCGACCCGCAGCCTCCAGGGGCTCTCCCCCGAGCTGACCGCGCGGGTGCCGCAGCTGCTCGAGGCGATGCGGTCCGTCGGCGCCGGGCTCGAACTGCACACCACACTGGACCGCATCTGCGAGACGGCCGCCGAGCTCGCCGACGCCCGCTACGCAGCCATCGGCGTCGTCTCCGAGGACGGCAAGGGGCTCTCGGACTTCGTCCACACCGGGATCGACGAGGAGACGGCCGAACGGATCGGGCACCTTCCCGACGGGCACAAGGGGCTGCTCGGCGCCCTCATCCACCAGCCCGAGACCCTCCGCCTCGCGGACCTCTCCACCGACCCGCGCTCCTGCGGCTTCCCGGCGAACCACCCGCCGATGCGGACCTTCCTCGGTGTCCCCATCCGCGTCCAGGGCGAGATCTTCGGCAACCTCTATCTCACCGAGAAGCGGGACGGCGCCGAGTTCAACGAGTACGACGTGCACATGGTCCGCGTGCTCGCCACGGAGGCGGGCATCGCCATCGGCAACGCCCGCCTCTACGAAGCCGCCATGCAGCGCGAGCGCTGGATCGACGGCTCCGTGGCCGTCACTACAGCGCTGCTCTCGGGCAGCGACGCGGAAGAAGCCCTCTCCGTAGTCGCCGAACAAGCCCGGCATCTCGCCGACTCCGCCGCCGGGATCGTGCTCCTGCCCGAGGACGAGGGCGGCATGGAGATCGTCGCCGTCTCCTCGGACGAACCCTTGGCCGCGCTCGGCGTGGTCATCCCCGCGGAGAGCCGGATCATCACCGATCTCCAGGCCGGGGAGTCCGTGTTCATCGACGACGCGGCGACGGATCCGCGGATCATGACCGACCTGGCCCGCGGCTACGGCCCCGTGATGATGCTGCCGCTGCAGAGCGACGGCCGTGTCATGGGGACGCTCGTGACGCCACGCGCGCGTGGCGCCCGCCCGTTCAGCGAGACCGAGCGGACGCTGGCCACCCAGTTCGCCTCGCAGGCCGCGCTCGCGCTGATGATGGCCGAGGCGCAGCGCGACCGTGAACGGCTCGCCGTGTACGAGGACCGGGACCGCATCGCACGGGATCTGCACGACCTGGTGATCCAGCGCCTGTTCGCCACCGGGATGATGCTGGAGAGCGCCCAGCGCAGGTCCGTCGTGCCCGAGGTGCAGGCCGGCGTGGGCAAGGCCGTCGACGAGCTCGACGTGACGATCCAGGAGATCCGTACGGCGATCTTCGCCCTGCAGCAGGGGCCCGCGGAGGCCCCTTCAGGGCTGCGCACACGCGTCCTGCGCGAGATCAACATGGCCGCCGTGCCGCTCGGCTTCAAGCCGTCGCACCACTTCGTGGGGCCCGTCGACACGGTGGTCGGCGAGCTCGCGGGCAAGAACCTCATCGCCGCGCTCCGGGAGGCGCTGTCGAACGCGTTCCGGCATGCGGGGGCCGACCGCATCGACGTAGTCGTCGACGCGACGGTGATCCTCCCCGACGGGCAGCAGGGCGTACGTCTGACGGTCTCGGACGACGGTGTCGGCATCGCGCAGGGCGGCCGGCGCAGCGGCCTGAAGAACCTCAAGAGACGTGCGGAGTCGCTGGGGGGCGACAGTTGGTACGGGCCCGGCATCGGCGAGGACGGCGGCGGTACGACGGTGGTGTGGCAGGCGCCGTACTGAATCGGCCTTCACGGGGACCGAATCGACCTCTACAGGTGGGGGGTTACCGAACCAGGCCTCTCCGTAGAGCCCTGTTCGGCCGTACGGCAGTGGGCTGTTCGGGGCACCGGGTGCCCCGGGTGTACGAGTTGAGCAGGACCGGGTGAGGGCGGCGGGACAACGATCCGTGACATGCGCCTGAGCCACCGCGGTATCCAACATCTCGTCACCGTGTCGGTACTGCTGTGCGCGCTGCTCGTCCCCACGTCGGCCGGTGCCAACGAAGGGCCGGACACCAGCGCCGAGGTGGCGCGGCTCTACGAAGAGGCGTCCGCGGCGACCGTGCACTACGAAGCGGGGCAGCGGGCCGCAGAGGTGCAGCGGGCCGAGGTCCGGAAACTGGACCGACTCCTCACGAAGGAGCAGCACGCCGTCGAGGTGCTGCGCGGCGACCTCGGCCGGATGGCCAGCGCCCAGTACCGCACCGGTGGCGGACTCCCCCAGACCGCCCAACTGCTGCTCGCCGACAGCCCCGAGGAACTGATGCGAGGTCAGCGAGTGCTGTGGCAGGCGGATCTCGCCGTCAACAACGCCGTCATCAAGACCCAGCGGGCCGCCGCCCGACTCGCCGAGGCCAAGCACACGGCGGACCGGGCCAAGCGCACGCTCGACCGGCGCAACGCACATCTGGCGAGGCTGAAGCGCGGCATCGAGAGCAAGCTGGCGTCGGCGCAGTGGGCCCTGCAGGGCGAGGCCGACCGGTCCGTCGCGGCCGGGCAGTGCCGTGGCGCCGTACGCCTGGAGCAGCCGGAAATGGTCGACACGCGCGCGTGGGTGCCGCCCGTGGAGGCGTACGAACTCTCGGCGGGCTTCGCGAGCGCGGGCGCGCACTGGGCGAGCCGGCACACGGGGCAGGACTTCGCGGTCGGCATCGGGGCGCCGGTGCGGTCGGTCGGCGCGGGCCGGGTGGTGAAGGTGTCGTGCGGCGGCGCCTTCGGCATCGAGGTCGTGGTGGCGCACGAGGGCGGCTACTTCACGCAGTACGCGCATCTGGCCGCCGTCACCGTCGACCAGGGGGACCTGGTGGCTCCGGGGCAGTGGGTCGGGCAGGCGGGCACGACGGGCAACTCGACGGGGCCGCACCTCCACTTCGAGGTGCGGCTCACGCCGTATCTGGGGTCCGGGGTGGATCCGGTGAAGTGGCTGGCCGAGCGGGGAGTACTGCTCTGAGGCCAGGCCAGAGCGGGGAGTACCGCTCTGACGCCAGGCCGGTCAGGCGCTCGGGCGGTCCCGCAGGATCTGCTCGATGACGACCGCGACGCCGTCTTCGTTGTTCGCCACCGTGTGCCCCGACGCGGCGGCGATCACGTCCGGGTGCGCATTGCCCATCGCGTACGAGGTGCCCGCCCAGGAGAGCATTTCGATGTCGTTCGGCATGTCCCCGAAGGCGACGACCTCGGCGGGCGTGATGCCGCGCTCGGCGCAGCACAGTTCCAGCGTGCTGGCCTTGGAGACGCCGGGGCCGCTGATCTCCAGGAGTGCGCTCGGGCTCGAGCGGGTGATCTCGACACGGCCGTCCACGGCCGCGCGGGCCACGGCGAGGAACTCGTCGGGCGCGAGCTCGGGGTGGTAGGCGAGGACCTTCAGGACGGGCTGGTCCGCGGCGTCGGAGTCCTCCGCCAGGAGCTTCTCGGCGGGCGCGACGCTTTCCCCGGGCTCCAAGTGCAGGGGCGGGTACGTCGGTTCGTGGTGCAGACCGCCGGTGCGCTCGACCGCGAAGGACGTGCCGGGGGCCGCGTCGCGCAGGACGTGCACGACGTCGAGCGCGTCCTCGCGGCGCAGCTCCCGCAGCTTGACGAAGCGATGACTGCCGGCGCCGCCGTGCAGATCGACGACGGCAGCGCCGTTGCCGCAGATGGCGAGGCCGTGGCCGTGGACGTGGTCGCTGACGACGTCCATCCAGCGGGCCGGGCGGCCGGTCACGAAGAAGACCTCGATCCCGGCCTCCTCGGCGGCGGCGAGCGCGGCCACGGTGCGGTCCGATACGGACTTGTCGTCGCGCAGCAGCGTGCCGTCCAGGTCCGTGGCGATCAGCCGTGCCTTGGGTCGGTGCGGGACGGAGGCGGCCGGGGTCTGGGGCCGTGGGGTAGCTGAGGTCACGCCACCGATTGTCCCGCATCTGAGTGCACGGGCGTGCGCTGGGGCGCACATTTGAGTGCCTTTACGCCCCTGCTGTGCCGCCGCCCAGCTGGACCGGGGCCTCCGTCGCGATCCGCTCGAAGAGCTTCTCGTCCGCCGCGAAGTCCGTTCCCGGCAGCGGCCAGTGCAGCACGATCTCGTTGAAGCCCAGCTCAGCGTGGTTGCCCGCGAAGTCGATGAACGCGTCGAAGGAGTCGAGAGGGCGATCAGGCGTGAAACCGGTGAGAAGGATCTTGTCGAGCTCGGCGACATCGCGGCCGATCGCCTCGCACGCGGCGGCGAGCTTCTCGGCCTGGCCGCGAATGGCTTGAAGTGACTGCTCCGGGGTGCCGTTCTCGAAGAGCTTGGGGTCGCCCGTGGTCACCCATGCCTGGCCGTGGCGTGCGGCCAGCTTCAGTCCGCGCGGACCGGTGGCGGCCACCGCGAAGGGCAGCCGGGGGCGCTGCACGCAGCCCGGGATGTTCCGCACCTCGGACGCCGAGTAGTGCTCACCGTCGTACGAAACGACGTCTTCTGTAAGAAGGCGGTCGAGCAGCGGAACGAACTCTCCGAAGCGGTCGGCCCGCTCGCGCGGCGTCCAGGGCTCCTCGCCGGTCTTGAGCAGCGAGGTGGCGTCGAAGCCGTTGCCGCCCGCGCCGATGCCGAGGGTGATCCGGCCGTCGGACACGTCGTCGAGGGTGATCAGGTCCTTGGCGAGGGTCACCGGATGCCGGAAGTTCGGCGAGGTGACGAGCGTGCCGAGGCGCAGCCGGTCGGTGGCGGCCGCGGCGGCGGTCAGGGTCGGCACCGCGCCGAACCAGGGCCCGTCGCGGAAGGTCCGCCAGGAGAGGTGGTCGTAGGTGTACGCGGTGTGGAAGCCCAGCTCCTCGGCCCGTTGCCAGCGCTCCTTGCCGCCCTCGTGCCAGCGGGTGACGGGCAGGATCACGGTGCTCAGACGCAAACTCATGTATCAGAGCGTATGCCCGATCGGTGCCGGTCGTGGAAGCGATCAGTGGCGGTGGGGGAAGCGATCAGTGCCGGTCGGGAAAGCGGAGATAGCCCGGTGGCACGGCGGCGGTGAGCCAGACGCCGTTGGCGCTGACCTGGAAGGAGTGCCCGTCGCGGTGCATCGCCCCCGCGTCCACGGAGAGCACGACGGGGCGGCCGCGGCGGGCGCCGACCCGGGTGGCGGTCTCGCGGTCGGCCGAGAGATGCACGGCATGGCGGTTCATGGGCCGCAGGCCCTCGGCGCGGATCGCGGCGACATTGCGGGCCACGGTGCCGTGGAAGAGATACGCGGGCGGGGTCGCCGGCGGCAGCTTGAGGTCCACGTCGATCGAGTGGCCCTGGCTTGCGCGGATCCGGCCGTTCTCGACGGCGAAGCGCTGTTTGTCGTTGGCGGCCACCACATGGTCGAGCTCGGCGCGGGTGAAGCGGAAACCGTGCCGTGCGGCCGCGGCGATCAGGGCGTCGATCTCCACCCAGCCGCTCTCGTCGAGTGTGAGACCGATCCGCTCGGGCTGATGGCGCAGGTGTTTCGACAGGTATTTCGACACCTTCACGGTGCGTCGTTCGTCGGTGGGGGGTTCTCCAATCACCCGGTCAGAGTCGCGCACGGGCCGTTCTCCCCGCACTTGATTTTCGTCCACCGACTTTTCATCGGTCGATTTGCATCCACAGGTTTGATCCACAGCCAAGTCCAGTTATCCACAGGGGAATTGGCGATTCTGTGGACAACACACAGACCATTTAGGCGCTTTGGGCAAAAGATCATGTATTGCTATGTGTTGCGGCAAGTGATTCCAATGTCCTGGCCTGTAGCTCACGTTCGGTAGCTGCCGCGATGAACGCCGCGACGTTCTCCCGACCAACCAACGCCTCCACGGCCCGGGTTGTCGACACGGGCAGAGCCACAGAAAGCGCCTCATCCGTACGGGATGCCGGTTGCCCCGATGTGAGGTGCTGCTGGAGGTGACGTGTGGCGAACAGGCGCATGGCTCGGGCCAGTTCGGCGTCGACCGACTGCTGCGCCAGTGGCCGCAGCCGACGGACGAGCGAGGCCGCCTCCGCGGCGTCCGCATCGGTCGGCGGGTGATGACCGAGATAGCGCGCGAAGACATGCTCGGTCGTGAACTCGAGGAAACGGGCGGCTATGTGCTCCACCTGCCCCCTCAACTCCCGCAGATGGCCGGAGATTGCCAGGAGCGGAACTCCCGCCGCGTGCAACTCAACGGCCACAGCGAGCTCTTGAGGACTCGGAACCAGGTACTCGTCGTCCCGCCCCGGCATCGGCTCGAGCACGCCGAGCGCGATCGCGTCGGCGACCGCCGCGTCGTCCGGCTTGCCGCCGAACGCCGCGTCCAGCTCCGCCCGCGTGATCCGGTCGGCCTTCTCGTCCGTCCACGGACCGTCGACCTCCGCGGCGAGCCCCAGCACACCGCTGAGACCCCGGCCCGCGTCCCAGGCCTCAAGGAGCTCCTTGATGGAGGCC
Source organism: Streptomyces sp. NPDC086554 (assembly GCF_040686095.1). Taxonomy (NCBI): domain Bacteria; kingdom Bacillati; phylum Actinomycetota; class Actinomycetes; order Kitasatosporales; family Streptomycetaceae; genus Streptomyces; species Streptomyces sp. NPDC086554. The sequence goes on along the minus strand of NZ_JBFBJK010000020.1, from coordinate 169,695 downwards.
AGGGTGTAGCCGCGGTCGAGCAGATCGGCGATCTGTCGCAACCGCGCCAGATGCGCGTCGCCGTACACATTGGCCCGGCCGCGCCGCTCGGGCCGGGGGAGCAGCCCTCGGTCCTGGTAGGCGCGGATCGTGCGCACCGTGGCGCCGCTGTGATGCGCCAGGTCCTCGATGCGGTACTCCACCGGTCTGCGACCGGCGCCCGACTGCTCGTCCACGCCCCCACCCCTCCATGAACCCTTGTGCTAGGCGATGGCAGCCCTGCCGACGGCGGCCGCCGCGGCCCGCGCCGCGGGTGACTCGGCCAGATATTCCACGGCCCTGCGCAGGGAGCCCTCCTGCGAGGGATGGTACGACCGCCGCAGATAGCGGGGTATCGCCGCACCCAGCTCACGCCACGTGGGCAGCAGGCCCTTCCGCACCGCCCTGTTGTGCTCGGCCAGGGAGTAGCGCAGGCGTCCCGCGAGCTGAGGGTCGCGGCGCATCAGATAGGCCGTGCCCCAGACCCACAGGTACAGCATCACGGGCGCCGTGACCGCCATGCCCGCGATACGACGGGCGTAGCGGGGCAGGCCATCGCCGCCGCAGTGCTGGTACATGTCGAAGGCGACCGAGCGGTGCTCGACCTCCTCCGCGCCGTGCCAGCGCAGCAGGTCGAGCATGACCTCGTCGGCGTCCGCGTGGTCAAGGCCCTCGGCGTGCAGCACCCAGTTCCCCAGTACGGCGGTGAACTGCTCGATCGCCGCGACCACCGCCAGGCGGTAGCGCAGCCACTCCTGCGTCGGTATCGGCGCCCCGAGCGGCGGCTTCTCGCCGAGGATCTTCTCGAAGAGCAAGTCGACGTACTTGGTGAATGCCGCGGTGTCGAGCCGCTGCGCCGCCAGGTGGTCGAGCACATGCGCGTGCTGCACGCTGTGCGTGGCCTCCTGGCCCATGAACCCTTTGACGTCCTTGAGCAGCACCGGATCGGTGACCAGGGGAAGGCCTTCCTTGAAGACCTTCACGAACCACCGCTCCCCCGCCGGCAGGAGCAGATGCAGCACGTTGATGACGTGGGTGGCGGTGGGCTCGTCCGGTATCCAGTGCAGCGGGGTCTCTTCCCAGTTGAAGGAGACCCGGCGCGGAACGATCGTGTAGTGCTCCTCGGTGTTCGTCTCGGCGTTCTTCTCCGTGCTCACAACGGTGGCTCCAATCGGGCGATCGCACGCAGGGCCTTGGGAGTGAAGCGGGACATGAGGTGGGCGCCGCGGGCCTCCGGGGTGACCGGGACCACCGCCTGGTTCTTGACGACCGCGCGCAGGACCGCGTCGGCGACCTTCTCCGGCGGGTAGTTGCGCAGGCCGTACAGCCGCGACGACTTCTTCTGGCGGCGCTTCTCCTCGTCGGTGTCGACACCGACGAAGCGGGACGTCGCCGTGATGTTCGTGTTCACGAAGCCCGGGCATATCGCGGAGACCCCGATGCCCTGGCCCGCGAGCTCGGCGCGCAGGCACTCGCTGAGCATCAGGACCGCCGCCTTGGACGTGCTGTAGGCGGGCAGCGCCTTGGACGGCTGGTACGCCGCCGCGGACGCGGTGTTCACGATGTGACCGCCCTGGCCGCGCTCGGCCATCTGCCTGCCGAAGAGCCGGCAGCCGTGGATCACGCCCCACAGATTGACGTCGAGGACCTTCTTCCAGTCCTCGGCGCTCGTGTCGAGGAACGAGCCGGAGAGGCCTATGCCCGCGTTGTTCACCAGGACGTCGACGATGCCGTACTCCCTGGCGACCTTCTCGGCGAGCTTCTCCATGGCCTGCTCGTCGCTGACGTCGACCGTCTCGCCCCAGGCCTGCGGGGCGCCGATGAGCCGGGACATCTCCGCCGTGCGTGCCGCGCTCTCCGCGTCCCGGTCGACGGCCACCACGCGCGCTCCCGCCTCGGCGAACGCGAAGGCGGTGGCCCGGCCGATGCCGCTGCCCGCGCCCGTGACCAGGACCAGCTGGCCGCCGAAGCGGTCGGCGTGCTTCCCCGTGGCCACACTGTCGTTGGCGGGCACGCCGTCCTCGTTGGTCGTCACGAACTCGCTGATCCAGGCCGCCAGTTGATCCGGCCGGGTGCGCGGCACCCAGTGCTTGGCGGGCAGGCTGCGGCGCACCAACTGCGGGGCCCACAGCTCCAGTTCGTCATAGAGCCGCTCCGAGAGAAAGATGTCCCCGGACGGCGTGATGAGCTGCACGGGCGCGTGCGCGTAGGCGTCCGCGCGGGGCCTGCGCAACCGGGCGCGGACGTTGTCCCGGTAGAGCCAGGCGCCGTGCGCGGCGTCCGAGGGCAGCGACGGCGTCGGATAGTCGCCCGCCGGGACCTTCTCCACGCGCTGGAGGATCTTCGGCCACTGCTTGCCGAGCGGCCCGCGCCAGGCCAGCTCGGGGAGCACCGGCGTGTGCAGCATGTACACATACCAGGACTTGGCTCCCTGGCCCAGCAGTTGACCGACCTTGCGCGGCGTCGGCCGGGACATCCGCTTCTTGATCCAGTGCCCGAAGTGATCGAGCGAGGGCCCCGACATCGAGGTGAAGGACGCGATCCGCCCCTCCGTGCGCTTGACCGTGACGAACTCCCAGGACTGCACCGAACCCCAGTCGTGCCCGACCAGGTGCACCGGCTTGTCCGGGCTCACCGCGTCGGCGACGGCCAGGAAGTCGTCGGTCAGCTTCTCCAGGGTGAAGCCGCCGCGCAGCGGCTTCGGAGCCGTCGACCTGCCGTGTCCGCGCACGTCGTACAGGACGACATGGAAGCGGTCGGCGAGACGCTCGGCGACCTCCGACCACACCTCCTTGGAGTCCGGATAGCCGTGCACGAGCAGCACCGTGGGCTGTGTCGGGTCGCCGAGCTCGGCGACGCACAGCTCCACTCCGCCCGTATGCACCCAGCGCTCGCGCGCGCCGTTGAGTCCCTTGGCGAGTCCGTTGTTGAATCCCCCCGCGCTCATGCGACGGCCCTTTCCTCAGCCCAGCGCCGCACATGCGGCAGATCGTCGTCCAGCCAGAAAGCGCTCTGCTCGGGGTCCTTGGAGTCGGTGACGACCAGGATCTCCTCGAACTTCGCGCCCGTGCCCCGGAACCCGAGGTGCGGCTCGACCGCCCACAGCCCCTTCTGGGGCGGGTGGTCGGAGAACTTGTACGGCGACCAGAGCGGCGACCAGCCGTCCCGGTGGCCATGGATCGCGTCGCTCGCCAGGCCCTTGAGGGACTGGGTGCCGAAGCCAAAGACATGCGGCGTCAGGCGCCGCTCCTTCACACGGTCGACCTTGTGCGCGATGACGCCGAAGGGATACGCGCGGTGGCGGTTGGCGTACCCCTGGCGGACCATGAGGCGGTCCACGTCCTCATAGATCTCGCGCAGCGGGCGGCGCTCGCGCACCTCGCGCAGGATCAGCTCGCGGTGCGCCTCGAGGTCCGCGAGCAGCTTGTCGTGCACGGGGTTGAGGCCGAGACAGCCCGAGTAGCCGATATCGGCCGTATATCCCTTGTAGACCGGGGCCATGTCGAGGATGAAGGGCATCCCCGGCTCCAGCCTGCGGTTGGTGGGGAAGAACTGCAGCGGTATCCGGAAGTTCACGAACGCCGTGCGGTCCCCGAACCAGGCGAAAGGCAGGTGGAACCAGTCCCGCACGCCCCGCTCGCGCAGCCACTCACGCTGCATCCGCGCCGCCTCGCGCTCGGTCACCCCCGGCTTGAGCTGCCCCGCGACCGCCTCCGCGCATGCATACGCGAGGGTCTGCACTTCCCTGAACCCCCGCAGTTCCGCCGAGAGTTCGCCTGCCACTGCTGAGGTCATGCCACCGTCCGTCCCGTGTCCGGTCCACCCGTGTCCGGTCCATCGCCGTACGCGGTCGTAACTTGACACTGATGAATGTGACAATGCTCAGCGGCTGCGTCAATAGTTCTGCACAAGCCTGCGGGACAGGTCCGGAAGATCCCCCAGGGGTCGACTTCAGGACGACCCTTACGGGCCCGTAATACTCCAGAGTGAGGGCAGGGCAAGCCCGTGGTCTGACGACTGGTGTGGTCTGCGCCACTACCGTCGAATGCGTGACTGTGATCGCGACCGAAAGCCTGAGCAAGCGGTTCCCGAGGGTGACCGCGCTTGACCGGCTCTCCATGGATATCGGGCCCGGTGTGACCGGACTCGTCGGAGCCAATGGAGCCGGCAAGTCCACACTGATCAAGATCCTGCTGGGTCTGTCCCCCGCCACGGAGGGCACGGCCGCCGTGCTCGGACTCGACGTCGCAACGCGCGGCGGCCAGATCCGTGAGCGCGTCGGCTACATGCCCGAGCACGACTGCCTGCCGCCCGACGTGTCGGCCACCGAGTTCGTCGTCCACATGGCGCGCATGTCGGGGCTGCCGCCCGCCGCGGCCCGCGAGCGCACGGCGGACACCTTGCGGCACGTGGGTCTGTACGAGGAGCGCTACCGCCCCATCGGGGGCTATTCGACGGGCATGAAGCAGCGAGTGAAACTCGCGCAGGCGCTCGTGCACGACCCCGATCTGGTCTTCCTGGACGAGCCGACCAACGGCCTCGATCCCGTGGGCCGTGACGAGATGCTGGGCCTCATCCGCCGGGTCCACACGGACTTCGGCATCTCCGTCCTGGTTACCTCGCACCTCCTCGGCGAGCTGGAGCGCACCTGTGACCACGTCGTCGTCATCGACGGCGGCAAGCTGCTGCGCTCCAGCTCCACCACCGACTTCACCCAGACCACCACGACGCTGGCGGTCGAGGTGACGGACACCGACGAACACCTGGACGGCACGAGTGCGTTGCGCGAGGCATTGAAGGGACGCGGGGTCGCCACCCACGAGGGCGGCACCCTCCCCGGCGCCGGGCACACCGTGCTGCTCGAAGCGGAGGGCGAGGAGACGTACGACCTGGTGCGCGACCTCGTCGCGGACCTCGGCCTCGGCCTTGTCCGGATGGAACAGCGCAGGCACCACATCGCGGAGGTCTTCCACTCCGGTCAGTCCGATCAAGCCGACGACGCCGATCACGCCGATCACGAAGCAGAGGGGAAGGAGGCGGTCCGCCATGGCGGTTGAGCAGACCCCGGCACGCGCCGGTGAACAGACCCGGATCCACAACATCGGGTATCGCAACTACGACGGTCCGCGCCTCGGCCGCGCCTACGCCCGCCGCTCGCTCTTCTCGCAGAGCCTGCGCGGCGCGTACGGCCTGGGCCGCTCCGCCAAGTCCAAGGTCCTGCCCATGATCCTCTTCGCGGTGATGTGCGTCCCCGCCGCGATCATGGTGGCGGTCGCCGTGACCACCAAGGCCAATGACCTCCCCCTCGACTACACGCGCTACGCGATCGTGCTGCAGGCCGTCATCAGCCTCTACCTGGCGGCCCAGGCCCCGCAGACCGTCTCCCGCGACCTGCGCTTCAAGACCGTCCCGCTCTACTTCTCCCGGCCCATCGATCACAGTGACTACGTACGCGCCAAGTTCGCGGCGATGGCATCGGCCCTCTTCATCCTCACGGCCGCGCCGCTGCTCGTGCTCTACGTAGGGGCGCTGCTCGCCAAGCTCGACTTCGCGGACCAGACGAAGGGCTTCGCCCAGGGACTCGTCTCCGTGGCCCTGCTCTCGCTCCTCTTCGCCGGCATCGCCCTGGTCATCTCGGCGATCACCCCCCGCCGCGGCTTCGGGATCGCCGCGGTCATCGCCGTACTGACCATCTCCTACGGAGCGGTGTCCACGGTCCAGGCGATCGCCTTCGAACAGGGCAGCACCGACGCCATCGCCTGGCTCGGCCTCTTCTCGCCGATCACGCTCATCGACGGCGTACAGACCGCATTCCTCGGCGCGACCTCCGCCTTCCCCGGAGGGGAAGGCCCTTCGTCCGGCACGGGCGTGGTCTATGTGATCGTCGTCCTCGCCCTCATCGCGGGCTGCTACGGCGCGATGATGCGCCGCTACCGGAAGGTCGGACTGTGAGCACCATCAACATCGATCACACCTCGCGCTGGTTCGGCAACGTGGTGGCGGTCAACGACATCACGATGGACGTGGGCCCGGGCGTCACCGGCCTCCTCGGTCCGAACGGCGCGGGGAAGTCCACCCTCATCAACATGATGGGTGGCTTCCTCGCCCCCTCCACCGGCAGCGTCACGCTCGACGCCACGCCGATCTGGCGCAACGAACAGATCTACAAGGACATCGGCATCGTCCCCGAGCGCGAGGCGATGTACGACTTCCTCACGGGCCGCGAATTCGTCGTCGCCAACGCCGAGTTGCACGGTCTGGACGAGCGCGCCGCCCACCGGGCGCTCGCCACGGTGGAGATGGAGTACGCGCAGGACCGCAAGATCTCGACGTACAGCAAGGGCATGCGCCAGCGCGTGAAGATGGCGTCCGCCCTGGTCCACGACCCGTCCGTGCTGCTGCTCGACGAGCCGTTCAACGGCATGGACCCCCGTCAGCGCATGCAGCTGATGGACCTCCTGCGGCGCATGGGGGACGAGGGCCGCACGGTCCTGTTCTCGTCGCACATCCTCGAAGAGGTCGAGCAACTGGCCTCCCACATCGAGGTGATCGTGGCCGGACGGCATGCGGCGAGCGGCGACTTCCGCAAGATCCGCCGCCTGATGACGGACCGCCCGCACCGCTACCTTGTCCGTTCAAGCGACGACCGTGCCCTGGCCGCCGCGCTGATCGCCGACCCGTCGACCGCCGGCATCGAAGTCGACGTCAAGGAAGGCGCGTTGCGCATCCAGGCCGTCGACTTCGGCCGTTTCACCGCCCTGTTGCCACGCATCGCCCGCGATCACGACATCCGGCTCCTCACGGTCTCGCCCTCGGACGAGTCCCTCGAGTCGGTCTTCTCCTATCTCGTCGCGGCCTGAAGGGAGCCACCGTGTACGACCCCACTGTCGCCCGGCTCACCTACCGGGCCCTGCTCGGCCGCCGCCGGGCTCTGATCCTCTTCGCCCTGCCCGTCCTGCTGATCGTGATCGCCGCGGCGGTCCGCGGATTCAGCGGCGCCGACGACCAGGTCGCCGTCGACCTCCTGGGCGGCTTCGCGCTCGCCACGATGGTGCCGATCATCGGCGTCATCGCGGGCACCGGCGCGATCGGTCCCGAGATCGACGACGGCTCCGTTGTGTATCTCCTGTCCAAGCCCGTCAAGCGACCGACGATCATCTTCACGAAGCTGATCGTCGCCATCGCCGTGACCATGGCCTTCTCCGCGATCCCCACCTTCATCGCGGGCATGATCCTGAACGGCAACGGCCAGCAGATCGCCGTGGCGTACACCATCGCCGCCCTGGTCGCCTCCATCGCGTACGCGGCGATGTTCCTGCTCCTCGGCACGATCACCCGGCACGCGGTGGTCTTCGGCCTTGTCTACGCCCTCGTCTGGGAGGCCGTCTTCGGGTCGCTGGTCTCCGGGGCGCGCACGCTCAGCGTTCAGCAGTGGTCCCTCGCCGTCGCGCAGAAGACCGCGACGGGCGATCTTGTCACCTCGGACGTCGGCCTGCCCGTCGCCACGGTCCTCCTCGTCGGCGTCACGGTGCTCGCCACCTGGTACGCGGGACAGAAGCTGCGGTCGCTGACGCTGGCCGGGGAGGAGTAGCAGCCCGGTCCGCTCTTGACGGCGTCTTCACCCTCCTGCCAGGACACTGGTGGGAGGGTGCGCTGTTTCCAGGGAGGTGCCGTGATGGCATCGGAGCCTTCAAAGGACCCCTCAAAGGCCCCGTCAAAGGCCCCGTCAAAGGACTGGGACGAGACCGTCCTGGACGAGAACTTCATACGTTCCGCGGAGGCCGCGGAGCCGTCGGCGCGGGCCCGGATGCTCAGTGCGCGATGGCGTAGGAGCGGCGCTCCCGAGCCGCAGCCGTGGCGGTCCGACGAGCCGCCCGCGGGGTGGTTCTTCAGCCGGGCGCGGCGGCGGTGGCGTCGGCGGCGCCGCTAGGGCGGATTAATTCGGTGGCGGTGAACTTCCGGCGCGGGCAGAGTAGTTGATGTCACCGCGCCACAGCCTGGCGCCCACCTTCTGGGAGAGGAGCCGACGTGTCCATCAGTAGTAGTCCGTCGAGTTCCCAGCAGGGCAGCCCGCGGCAGGCTTCGGAGTAGTTACTCACTCCGTAGAGCCCCGCCCACGGGGGAGATGCCCGGGGCGGCCGCTTCGAGCGCGCACTTCGCTGCGCGGGCCGCCCACCCGGAGGATTGGCCGAGTGGTAAGGCAGCGGCTTGCTAAGCCGTCGTCAGGGTTGACGCCCTGCGCGCGTTCGATCCGCGCATCCTCCGCCAGGCGTTGCACTGGGCTTGGGCCCCATCAAGGCGCCCGGGGTGAAACCCCTCAGCCCAACATCCGTTCCAGCACCGCCGCGATTCCGTCGTCCTCGTTGGAGTCCGTCACCTCGTCCGCCACCGCCTTGAGTTCCTCGTGGGCGTTGGCCATGGCCACGCCATGTGCTGACCAGCCGAACATCGGGATGTCGTTGGGCATGTCGCCGAAGGCGATCGTGTCCGCGGCCTTCGCGCCCAGGCGGCGGGCCGCCAGGGAGAGGCCGGTCGCCTTGGAGAGGCCGAGCGGGAGCAGCTCGACGATGCCCTCGCCGGCCATCGTCACGCCGACCAGACCGCCTGCCACCTCCCGCGCCACCGTCGCGAGCGCGTCATCGCTCAGGCCCGGATGCTGGACGTACACCTTGTTCAGAGGAGCCGCCCACAGCTCGGCGACATCGGTGAACGGTACGGCGGGCAGCGGGCCGTCCTGGACCGCGTACCCGGGACCGACGATCACCTCGCCGTCGAGGCCGTCACGGCTCGCGGCCAGCGCCAGCGGGCCGATCTCCGCCTCTATCTTGGCCAGGGCGAGGCCCGCCAGCTGCCGGTCGAGCGTGACCGACGTCAGCAGGCGGTGCTCGCCCGCGTGGTAGACCTGCGCGCCCTGCCCGCACACGGCCAGGCCCTCATAGCCCAGGTCGTCCAGGATGTGCCGGGTCCAGGGCACCGCACGGCCGGTGACGATGATGTGCGCGGCGCCCGCCGCGGTGGCCGCGGTGAGCGCGTCGCGCGTGCGGGCCGAGACCGTGTCGTCGGAGCGCAGGAGCGTTCCGTCGAGGTCGGTCGCGACGAGCTTGTACGGGAAGGACGGGCCGTCGGGAGCAGGGTGGCTCACTTGTTGATGGGCTCCAGGATCTCTCGTCCCCCCAGGTACGGACGCAGTACCTCGGGCACCCACACGGAGCCGTCGGCCTGCTGGTGATTCTCCAGGATGGCGACGATGGTGCGCGGGACGGCGCAGAGCGTGCCGTTCAGCGTCGAGAGCGGCTGCACCTTCTTGCCGTCGCGGACCCGGATCGAGAGGCGGCGGGCCTGGAAGCCGTCGCAGTTCGAGGCGGAGGTCAGCTCGCGGTACTTGCCCTGGGTGGGGATCCACGCCTCGCAGTCGTACTTGCGCGACGCCGAGGAACCGAGGTCACCGGTGGCGACATCGATCACCTGGAAGGGCAGGCCGAGACCGGTGAGCCACTGCTTCTCCCACTCCAGGAGCCGCTTGTGCTCGTTCTCCGCGTCCGCCGGGTCGACGTACGAGAACATCTCGACCTTGTCGAACTGGTGCACGCGGAAGATGCCGCGGGTGTCCTTGCCGTACGTGCCGGCCTCGCGGCGGTAGCAGGGCGAGAAGCCCGCGTACCGCAGGGGCAGCTTGTCGGCGTCGATGATCTCGTCCATGTGGTACGCCGCGAGCGGGACCTCGGAGGTGCCGACCAGGTAGTAGTCGTCCTTCTCCAGGTGGTACACGTTCTCCGCGGCCTGGCCGAGGAAGCCCGTGCCCTCCATGGCGCGCGGGCGGACCAGCGAGGGCGTCAGCATCGGGATGAACCCGGCCTCCGTGGCCTGCGCGATCGCCGCGTTGACCAGGGCCAGCTCGAGCAGGGCGCCGACACCGGTCAGGTAGTAGAAGCGCGATCCGGAGACCTTCGCGCCGCGCTCGACGTCGATCGCGCCGAGCGCCTCGCCGAGCTCCAGGTGGTCCTTCGGCTCGAAGCCCTCTGCCGCGAAGTCGCGCGGGGTGCCGATGGTGTCGAGGACGACGAAGTCCTCCTCGCCGCCGACCGGGACGTCCGGGTGGACGATGTTGCCCAGCTGCTGAAGGAGGCGCTTGGTCTCCTCGTCGGCCTCGTCCTGGGCGGCGTCGGCCGCCTTGACGGCGGCGGAGAGCTCGCCGGCCTTCTTCAGGAGCTCGGCCTTCTCGTCACCCGAGGCCTTGGGGATCAGCTTGCCGAGCGCCTTCTGCTCGGAACGGAGCTCGTCGAAGCGGAGCCCGGACGACCTGCGCCGCTCGTCGGCGGAGAGCAGGGCGTCGACGAGCGCGACGTCCTCTCCACGGGCGCGCTGGGAGGCGCGAACACGGTCGGGGTCCTCACGGAGCAGGCGAAGGTCAATCACCCCACAAGGCTACCGGTGCCCGCTTCCGGCCCACGACTCGATATTCCCCTCCGTGGCGTTATGTCCCATTTGCCGGAGTGTGAATTCCGGAGAGAGGTGAGGCTGGAATGGTTCGCCATGGGGCGACAAGTGTCGATCGGGTGCCGGTCGGGCGCTGGTCAATAAAAAGGGCGCCATTCCCCGAAACGGGGCAGAGGAGGCGCACCGCCTTGACTCGATCCCCTTGTGGGAAGCGGGACTTGAGGGGGTCGTTGTCCACAGGAATGGGCGCTCCGGAAAAGTTATCCACAGGGTGTGCGAAAGATCTGTGGATGCCGGAAGTGATCATTCCGAAAGCCGCATGTGCGACGAAGGATTCCCGTTCCAAACCATCTCCACACCCACTTTCGAGTGGAAATGCTTCACTCCAAAGAGTTGATCAAAGGAAAAGAGTGGACGAGGGGTGACGTGCTCGGCTGTGGATGGACTTGTGGGGCGTAGGGCGATTTGTCGACCATGTCGTGGATCGTTGTCGACTTGTCCCCAGGTCGAGAACCCACCCTGTGGATAACTTTGTGGACAACGTAAATCTGCAGGTAAGACCGGACGACGACGGAGGGATGGTCCGGTCAGAACCGGCCGTCCTGGCACTGCGTCAGCCAGTCCGACGCCGCCAGGAACTCGCTGTCGGACGTACCGGGCCGCAGCGTCCGTACGTCGTCGGGTGCGACCCCCGCACGCGGGTACGAGCCGAGGAAGCGCACCTGCGGGCAGATCCGCTTCAGGCCCATCAGGGCCTCGCCCACGCGACGGTCCGTGATGTGCCCCTCGGCGTCCACGGAGAAGCAGTAGTTGCCGATGCCCTGACCGGTCGGCCGCGATTCGATCCGCATCAGGTTGACCCCGCGCACGGCGAACTCCTGGAGCAGTTCGAGCAGGGCGCCCGGGTGGTCGTCGCCGAGCCAGATGACCACCGAGGTCTTGTCCGCGCCGGTCGGCGCCGCGGGCCGGGCCGGGCGGCCGACCAGGACGAACCGGGTCTCGGCGTTCGCCGCGTCGTGGATCTCGCTGACCAGCGGCTCCAGGCCGTACGTCGCCGCCGCGAACTCGCCCGCGAAGGCCGCGTCGAAGCGTCCCTCCTGGACCAGGCGCGCGCCGTCCGCGTTCGAGGCCGCCGACTCCCACAGGGCGTCCGGCAGGTTCGCAGCGAGCCAGTTGCGGACCTGGGGCTGGGCCACGGGGTGGCCGGTCACCGTCTTGATGTCCTTGATCCGCGTGCCGGGCCGCACGAGCAGGGCGAAGGCGATCGGCAGCACGACCTCGCGGTAGATCATCAGCGGCTCGCCCTTGGCGAGCTCGTCGACGGTGGTCGTGACGCCGCCCTCGACGGAGTTCTCGATCGGCACCAGCGCGGCAGCCGCGTCGCCGTTACGGACAGCGTCCAGCGCGGCCGGCACGGACACCATCGGGACGAGCTCCCGGGTGGCGGCTTCCGGGAGCGTGCGGAGGGCGGCCTCGGTGAAGGTGCCCTCGGGGCCGAGATAGGTGTAGCGCATCGCCGACATACCGTCACCCTAATGGCCTGCAGGTGGCGCGGCTCACGCGTCTCACGGAGCGGCACCTGTCTCACGTACGAGAAACGGCACCCGTTTCACGTACGAGAAACGGCATCCGTTCTCACGTACGAAAGGGGCAGGCCCAAGCCTCCACGTACGCATGGGGGCAGGCCTAAGCCTCCAGCAGGCGCTGCCCCACGTACTCGCCCTTCGCGGCGCCGCCCGGCACCGCGAAGAGTCCGCTCGCCTCGTGCCGGATGAACTCCGAGAGCGCGTCCCCCCGGTCGAGCTTCCGCTGCACCGGCACGAAACCCCGGAGCGGGTCGGCCTGCCAGCAGATGAACAGCAGCCCGGCGTCCGGCTCCCCGTCCTTGCCGAAGCCGTCGTGGTACGAGAAGGGGCGGCGCAGCATGGCGGCGCCGCCGTTCTGATCGGGCCGCGTGATGCGGGCGTGCGCGTTGAGGGCGATGACGTACTCGCCGTCCGCGCCGGCCTTCTCCAGCTTCGGCTCGGTCGTCTCCGTGCCCCCGGTCAGCGGTGAGCCGTCGGACTTGTGCCGCCCGATGACCGCCTCCTGATGCTTCAGGCCCAGCTTCTCCCAGTCGTCGAGGAGCATCCGGATACGGCGTACGACGGCGTAGGAGCCGTCGGCCATCCACGCGGGGTCCCCGTCGCCCGGCACATAGATCCGCTGGTCGAAGTCCTTCTCGGACGGCTTCGGGTTGTTCGTGCCGTCAATCTGGCCCATCAGGTTGCGGGTCGTCATCGGCTGCGCGGTCGCGCCGGGCGAGCGGTTGAAGCCGTCCATCTGCCAGCGGATCCGGGCCGCGTCGCCCGCGTCCTTCTGGACGGCGCGCAGGGCGTGGAAGGCGACGAGCGCGTCGTTCGCGCCGATCTGCACCCAGAGGTCGCCGTCGCTGCGAGCCTTGTCGAGACGGTCGGAGGAGAAGTCCGGCAGCGGGTCGAGCGCGGCCGGGCGCTGCTTCTCCAGGCCGGTGCGTCCGAAGAAGCTGCGGCCGAAGCCGAAGGTGACCGTCAGGGACGAGGGGCCCGCGTCCCGCGCGACATCCGTGTCGTCGCTCGCGGCGGCCTCGCCCGCCATCAGCCGCTCGGCCGTCGCCGACCAGCGGCGCAGCAGGGCCGCCGCCTCCTTGCGGCCCGCGCCCGCCTTCAGGTCGAAGGCGATGAGGTGGCCCCGGGACTGGTTGGGTGTCGTGATGCCCGGCTGATGTTTCCCGTGAAACACGACCTCGTCCGCACCCAGCGACGTCAACGCCGCCGCCCGGGACGCGTTGTCCGACGGCGCCGCGGCATATCCGGCCGCGCCGCCCGCCGCCCCGAGCGCGAGGCCGGTGGCGCCCGCGGTGCCGAGCAGCCGCCGCCGCGAGATGGCGCGGTGGTTCTCGACGCGGTCCGCCTCGCGGGCCGTCTCGTTGTCCGCCATGGTCGTTCAGCCGATCTGCGCGTTCTTGTTCACGGTCACTTGGTCGATGTCGGAGGTCCGCACGGTCACCGCGACCTTCCATGTGCCGGCCATCGGGAGCTGGACGCCGCTCGCGCTCCAGTGTCCGGTGGCGACGCGGTCGGGGGCGACCGGCAGCGGGCCGAGGTCCTTCGACTTGAGAGTGAAGGAGACCTTCACCTCCGGGACGTCGAAGGCGCTGCCGTTGGGCCGCTTCACGTAGAGGCGGAAGTCATTGCTGCCGGTACGGCCGGGGTCGAGGTCGAGCCGGACCGTGCCCTTGCCGTCTTCGGCGCCCGTGTCGAAGGGGATGTTGAGGATGAGCGGCCCGGACCGCTGGGCGGCCTCGGCGGCCGTCTTCGAGGCGGCCGCTTCCTCCTCCGTGCGCCCGGGTTCGGTGGAGGTGAGGGCCGTGGTCACGGCGAGCAGGACGACGGCGACGCCGGCCTCGGCGAGCACGGAGCGGCGCAGGCCCGAACGGAGCGGGTCGGCGTCGCGGATCCGCTTCTCGCGGGCGGTCTTCATGGCGGCCTGCTGGCGGGCGAGCTGAGCGGCACGCTGCGCGTCCTTGTCCTCCTTGCCGGAGGACTTCGACGCGGTCTTGGAGGACGTGGCGTCGGAAGACGTCCCCTCCGAAGACGTGCTCTCCGTAGACGGCGCCTTCGAGGAGGAGCTCTCCGTAGACGGCGCCTTCGAAGACGCGCTCTCCGAAGACAGCGCCTTAGAAGATGCGCCCTTAGAAGGCGAGCCCTTAGAAGAGGCGGCCTCGGAAGAAGCCTCCTTGGACCCCGCCCCGGAGTCACCGGCACCCCCGGAGTCACCGGCACCCCCCACAGGCACCGTCACCGGCTTCTTCTGCGCCCGCTGCTCGACCACCGCGGCGGCCGCCGCCTCCGGCGCCATCCCGCCAGCGGTGCCCGCGATACGCGCCGTCCAACGCCGCGAGATCCAGGCGATGCCGACAAGGACGACGACCAGGCCGATCTTGACGAGGAGCAGCTGTCCGTACGACGTACCGGTGAGCGCCGACCACGAACCGACCTGCCGCCAGGACTGGTAGAGCCCGGTCGCGGCCAGGGCGACGACGCTGCAGAACGCCACGCGCGAGAAGCGCCGCACCGCCCCGGAGTCCACCGACGGCGCGAAGTAGAGGGCGACGACCAGGGCCGCGAGCCCGCCGAGCCAGGCGGCGACGGCGAGCAGATGGACGACGTCCACGGGCATCGCGATCCCCGCCTGGATGCCGGTCGACGCATGCTCGGCCATCGCCCAGGTCGCGCCGAGCCCGATGGCGACGACCGTGCCGCCGATCCCGAGCCCGAAGGCGAGGTCCTTGCGCTCCTTGGGGTCGGTTCGCTTCTCGTACGCACCGAAGAGCACGGCAATGAAGAGGGCGGCCGCGGCGAGCAGCAGCAGCCGTGAGACCAGCGCGGCGCCCGTCTTCGTCTGGAGCACATCGCCGAGCTTGGCCATGTCGAAGGCGTCGGCGATCTTCCCCGACCCGGTGTAGGGCGCGCGGAGCAGCAGCATCACGAGGGTCGACGCGGTGAGCGTGACCCAGCCGGACACCACCAGGCGCTGCACGGGCCGCACCCCGGCGCCGCGCGGCCAGCAGCCGAGCACGAACGCCGCCCCGCCGACGACGAGGATGAATCCCGCGTACGAGAGGTAGCGCGCGAAGCCGTAGAGCCCGCCGACGAATCCGCCGCCCACCTCCTGGTCCGGCAGCGCGACCTTCGTGTCGGACGGCGCGCCCACGGAGAAGGTGAACGCCCCGGAGATCGGGTGGCTGTCGGCGGAGACGACTTGGTAGGCGACGGTGAAGGTGCCGTCGGGCAGCCCCTTGCGCAGCTTCACGCCGTACGTGTTGGACCCGAGGTCACTGGTCTTGCCCGAGTCGACGCGCTTGCCGGCCGGGTCGAGCACCCGCACCGAGCCGTCGGACATGGCGACGCTCTCGGAGAAGGTCAGCGACACCCGCTCCGGCGCCTTGTCGACCACCGCCCCCTGCTTGGGGTCGCTGCCCGTCAGCGCGGCATGCGCGGAGACGGGCGTCGCCGCGGCGAGCAGGGCGCCGAGGAAGAGGGCGACGACGAGCAGGAGCCGCCCGGCACCCGGAGTGATCCCGAGCCGGGAGACAGCTCCGGAGTGGGCTCCGAAGCGGGGAGCGATGGTCCGCATCAACGATCAGTCCCTCAGTGCGACGAGTGCTTGCCGTGCTCGGGGTTGTACGTTGCGGCCTTCACCGGAACCTCAACCTCGATCGGGTCCGACTTCTCGAAGCGCAGCAGCAGCGCGATCTTCTCGCCCTGCTTCGGCTTGTGCTTGAGCTTCTCGAACATGAGGTGGTTGCCGCCCCGGGCGAAGTCGAGCTCGCCGTTCGCCGGCACGTCGAACGACTTCTGCTCGCGCATCGCGTTGTTCGTGGTGCTGTGCAGCGTGACCTTCTTCGCCAAGGGGCTGGTCACCGAGACGAGCTTGTCGGCGCCGCCCTTGTTCGTGAGGGTGAAGAAGCCGGAGGCCATGGTGTCCATGGTGGGCTCGGGCACGAAGGCCCCGCTGACCTGGAGCTCGGGCTTGTCCGACGTCGACACCGATGCCTTGCCGGCGGACGAGTCCGAGCAGCCCGCGAGGGTGAGCCCCGCCGTCAGCGCTATGGCACCGGCTACGAGGGCACGGCGGTTCGAGGGGGTCTTCACGGGGTCTCTCCCTTGATGAGCTTGGGGAGGTCCTTGATGTAGTCATCCACGGAAGCGTCCTCGCCGTACAGGACGTAACCCGCGTCGGTCTTCGGGGAGAACGCGATGACCTGCGTGCCGTGCATCGAGACGATCTTGCCCTTCTCCTTCTTGGAGGGCTCGATGCTGATGCCGAGGGTGCGGGCGCTGCCCTGGATGGTGTCGAAGTCACCGGACAGGCCGATGAAGTCGGTGTCCTGGGCCTTGAGCCACTTGCCGAGGGCGGCGGGGGTGTCCCGTTCGGGGTCGGTGGTCACGAAGACGACCTGGAGCTTGTCCTGCTCCGCCTTGGGCAGCTTCTTCTTGGCGACGGCGATGTTGTTCATCGTCAGCGGGCAGACGTCGGGGCAGTTGGTGTAGCCGAAGTAGACGAGCGTCGGCTTGCCCTTGGTCTGCGCGCGCAGGTCGTACTTCTTGCCGTGGGTGTCCGTGAGGACGAGGTCCGGCTTCTCGAAGGGCTTGTCGAGAACGGTCGCGGCCTTGTCGCCGTCGGACTCGACGGAGACGTCCGCGACGGGCTTCTTGCCGTCGTCACCGCCGCCGCAGGCGGAGAGGGTGAGGGCGGCCGCGGCCAGCATGGCGGCGGCGAGCAGCTTCTTCTTACGCATACGAAAATGTCCCAGATGTGAGGGGGCCCGGCCGCACCGGGGCGATCGAACGCCCGGTGCGGCCCGATGGGTTGGCTCAGCTGTTGGCGCGCCGGCGTCCGGCGAGCACTCCGAAGGCCACGCCTGCGGCGCCGACGACGATGCCGACGATGCCGAGGACGCGGGCGGTCGAGTCGCTGCTGTCGGCGGACGCCGTCTCGCTCTTGTCGTCCGACTTCGCGTCTTCCTTGGCGTCGTCGTGCGATGCGGCGGCGCCGTGGCCGCCCTCGGACGCGGCGACCAGCGCAAGGGCCGGAGCCGGGAACTCCGGCTCCTCCTGGCCCTTCTGCTGGGGCTCGATCCAGCGGACGACGTCCTTGTTGTCGTACGTCTGGACGGCCTTGAAGACGAGTTCGTCCGCGTCCTCGGGCAGCGCGCCGATGGAGAGCGGGAACTTCTGGAAGGTGCCCGGCTGGACGCCCTTGCCGTCGGCGGTCCAGGTGACCTTGGAGACGGCCTCGTCGATCTTCTCGCCGTGCATCTCAAGGGGCTTGTCGAGCTTCGTCTTGGTGACCTTCGCGGTCCAGCCGGGGACGGGCTGCGTCATGACGGAGGCGAGCGGGTGGTCCTTCGGGAAGGAGATCTCGAGCTTGTTGGTCGAGGCGTCGTCCTGCTCGTTCGGCACCTTGAAGTTGACCGTGGCGTACCCGCCCTTGGCGGCCTCGCCCTCGGCGGTGACGCTGACGTGCGCGAAGGCGGGGACGGAGAGCAGCAGGACGGCGGTGGCGGCGACGCCACCGACGACGGAGACGCGGGAAGCCTTCACGGAAGACAGAGCAGACAGAGCAGACATGGCGGAACACTCCACTTTCGGCAGTGGTGATCAGTCGGGGAGGTGCGCGCGGCGACGAAGCGAGCGGGCACGCGCGCGTGGGGGCCACCGGCCGCGATGCGCCTCTCCGTAGTACTGCGGTGGAGTGCGTCGCGTCAGGCGGCGAGTACGAGTGCGGCTGCCGTCGGCGGGCCGCGCCTGATCACCGTGTGCTGCAGTGCCGTGGTGTGCGGCTTCGGCGGTACGAGATGTCCGGTGCGCGGGGTCAGGGGACCCGTTCCGGGCGCCCCGGGAAGGCCTGCCCGCAGGGCGCGCACGAGAGCGAGGGCCCCGCGCAGGGAACGTACGAGCGCTCCTTCGGCGACTCCGTGCGCCCCGTCCGCCGAGAGCCGGACGAGCCGCAGCAGCGCGACGTCGCCGCGGCGCAGCAGCCATCCGGCGGCGACCGCGGCGAGTACGTGCCCGAGCAGCATGGGCAGCGAAGGAAGCAGCGACATCGAGCCCATCGCGGCGTCCGCGGTGGCTCCGGCGCCGGGGTGCGTGGAGTGGCCGGTGCCCTGCACGCCGGCGGTCGCCAGTATCCGCTGGGCCTCGGCCGGGCTGAGTGTCGCCGCCCCCGCACCGCACACAAGGCGCGCGGCCCGCTCCACCAGGGAGGCGTCGGCGGACTGCGGCACGGTGCCGCCGTGCTGGCCGACCGCGAACAGCGCGTGCAGGCCCACCTGGCCCGCCGCGAGCGCGGCGGCGATGCCGGGCAGCGAACGCTCACGCCCGGCCAGCGGGGCCGCGACGGCGAGAACGGCGAGGAACCCCGCCCCGAGCGTCCACAGCGGGACGCTCGCGCAGGAAGCGAGCACATGGCCCCCGGCGGACAGCACGACGCAGAGCACGGCGAACACCGCGGCTCTCAGCAGCCGGACGTCGAATCCGGCGCGCGCTTCGCGCTGGTGGGGGGCAGTCATGGCCGGGCCATCATCGCACTGGGCCCACCCGCCGCACACGGCAGGTCCACAAGCTCCCGGGGATGCCGTTCGGCACCGTTCGATTCCGATGGATGGACATGAGGACGGAAATGCGCACCTTTGGGTGACCCGGCTACACCGTTGCGCGCGGTCCGCGCGTCGGCCGTATGGGCGGCATCACTTCAACTACGCGCTTATTGACGGGCGCTTGCGGCAATACGTATCGGTATGTCGAGCCGCGGCCAGGAGGCTGGAGCATGAGCATGTGGTGGTCTCTCCATTTGCGGCGCGAAGCTGCGAGCGTCCCGCTGGCCCGTCGACTGCTGATCGGCACGATGGAGACCGCGGGGGTGGATCCGGACGTCTCCTACGACCTGTCAGTGGCTCTCAGCGAGGCCTGTGCCAACGCGGTGGAGCACGGCGGGGCGCCGGCCCCCGAGGGGCAGGCCGGCGCGTACCGGGTCACGGCGTATCTGGACGGCGAGAAGTGCCGTATCGAAGTGGCCGATTCCGGCCCGGGGTTCGTCCCCGTGACGCTGCCCGCATCCGAGACGGCCGAGCACGGCCGGGGGCTGTGTCTCATCCAGGAGCTCGCCGATCATGTGCACTACGGCAACAAGCCGGGCAGGGGCGGCGCGGTGATCAGCTTCGACAAGATCCTGAAGTGGCGCGAGGACACGCCACTGGTCACCGTCTGAGGCATCCGGGGTCAGCCGGGCGGCAGCGCCCTGCACAGCGCTTCGAGTGCCGCGCCGTACGTGTGCTCAGGAGGCGTCGAGTAGCCGACCACCAGCCCGTCCGGGGCGGACATCGTGGCGTCCGGGTGGCGGAAGTCGGCGAGGCCGTCCAGTGCGAGGCCCTGCCAGGCGGCCGCCTTGGTCGTGGACTGTTCGGTGCCCGGTGGCAGCCGCAGGACGGCGTGCAGGCCCGCGGCGACACCGGTCGGGCTGATGTGCGGGGCGTGCTCGGCCAGGGCGGCGACGAGCTGGTCGCGGCGCCGCCGGTAGCGCTGCCGCATCCGGCGGATGTGGCGGTCGTAGTGGCCCGACTCGATGAGATCGGCGAGGGTCAGCTGGTCGATCACGCCGGCCCATGCCTCCCGTTCCCCCTTGGCGGCGAGTACGTCGTCGATGAGGTGTTCGGGCAGAACCAGCCACCCCAGGCGCACTCCTGGAGAGAGGCTTTTGCTGACCGAGCCCACGTAGATGACGCGTTCGGAATCCAAACCCTGTACGGCGCCCACCGGCTCCCGGTCGTAGCGGAACTCGCCGTCGTAGTCGTCCTCCAGGACGAGGCCGCCCCGGGTGCGCGCCCAGTCGATGACCGCCGTGCGCCGGGCCGGGTGCAGCGGGCCGCCGGTGGGGAACTGGTGAGCGGGCGTGAGCAGCACTCCACGGACGCGCTGTCCCTCGGTCAGTTCGTCGATCCGGGCGCCCTGTTCGTCGAGGCCGAGCGGGACCGTGCGGACGCCCGCGGTCTCCAGGATCGAGCGATGGAAGCCGAGGCCGTACGACTCCACGGCCAGCGGCCCCCGCAGCACCCCGCCTCCCCCGCTGCCGAACAGCAGTCGCAGGCCGTGCGCGAACCCGGAGCAGACCACGATCCGCTCCGGATCGGTGCGCACTCCGCGGGCGCGACCCAGGTATTCCGTGAGCGCCCGGCGCAGCTCGATGCGCCCCTGCGGGTCACCGGGCCCGAAGGCCTCGTTCGGCGCCGAGTTGAGGGCGCGCCGGGCCGAGGCGAGCCACGCGGTGCGCGGGAACGACGCGGCGTCCGGCTGGCCCTGGCGCAGGTTGTACGTCGGTGTGGCGGGCCGCGCGGGCGCTCGCTTGGGGACCCGGGTCCGCTGGGGCGGCGTTGCGCGGTCGGCCACCTGCGTACCGGAACCCTGCCGCGCGGTCAGCCAGCCCTCGGCGACGAGCTCGGCGTAGGCGTCGGCGACGGTGTTGCGGGCGATGCCCAGATCGGCGGCGAGGGAGCGATAGGGCGGGAGCCGTGTCCCCGGAGCGAGCCGTCCCTCGCGCACGGCGTCCCGCAGGGCGCGGATGAGGATGGCGCGGCGACCCCCTGCCCCGGAGAGCTCCAGGTGCAGATCACTGCCGAGACGCTCCGCCAAATTGACCCATGATTCCGACACAGGAATGCACCCTATCCAAGGTCTATTCGGCCCGTAGATTCATGGTCATGACGAACAACGAGAACGCCACGCAGACCCTGACCCGCATCAACTTCGCCAAGGCCGCCCCGAAGGCCTTCAAGGCCCTCATCGGCTTCGACGCCGCCGCCCGCGACGGTCTCGACCCGGCCCTGGTCGAGCTGATCCAGATCCGCGCCTCGCTCCTGAACGGCTGCGCGTACTGCCTTCACATGCACACCTCGGACGCGCGCAAGGCGGGCGAGGACGAGGCGCGCCTGCACATGGTCGGCGTATGGCGCGAGGCCCGGAACTTCTTCACGGAGAAGGAGCAGGCGGCGCTCGCCCTGACCGAGTCCGTCACGCTCGTCGCCCAGGGCGGCGTCCCGGACGACGTCTACGCCCGCGCGGCCGAGCACTTCGACGAGGAGGAGCTGGCCCGCGTCCTGGCCCTGATCTTCACCATCAACACCTGGAACCGCATCGCCCTGAGCACCGGCAAGGTCGCGGGCGAGGACGAGCGCTGAGCGCCTCCGGGGGACAACGCGAAGGGGCCGGGCACCCCACAGGATGCCCGGCCCCTTCTTAAGAAGACGCTCGGTTTGAGAAGCAGACCCTCAGCCCTTGAGCCCTCAGCCCTTGAGCTCAGCCATCCACGCCTCGACGTCGTCGGCACGCCGCGGCAGCGCCGCGGACAGGTTCTTGTTGCCGTCCGCCGTCACGAGAATGTCGTCCTCGATCCGCACGCCGATGCCGCGGTACTCCTCCGGCACGGTCAGGTCGTCCGCCTGGAAGTACAGACCGGGCTCGACGGTCAGGCACATGCCGGGCTCCAGGACGCCGTCCACGTACGTCTCGCGGCGCGCGACCGCGCAGTCGTGGACGTCCATGCCGAGCATGTGACCGGTGCCGTGCAGGGTCCAGCGGCGCTGCAGGCCCAGCTCCAGGACGCGCTCGACCGGACCCTCCACCAGGCCCCACTCGACGAGCTTCTCGGCGAGCACGCGCTGCGCGGCGTCGTGGAAGTCGCGGTACTTGCCACCCGGCTTGACCGCAGCGATGCCGGCCTCCTGGGCCTCGTACACGGCGTCGTAGATCTTGCGCTGCAGCTCGTTGAAGCGGCCGTTGATCGGCAGCGTCCGCGTCACGTCGGCGGTGTAGTACGTGTGCGTCTCCACGCCCGCGTCGAGCAGCAGCAGTTCGCCGGAGCGCACCGCGCCGTCGTTGCGCACCCAGTGCAGGGTGGTCGCGTGCGGGCCCGCGGCGCAGATCGAGCCGTAGCCGATGTCGTTGCCGTCGACGCGGGCGCGCAGGAAGAACGTGCCCTCGATGTAGCGCTCGCTGGTCGCCTCGGCCTTGTCCAGGACGCGGACGACGTCCTCGAAGCCGCGGGCCGTCGCGTCGCACGCCTTCTGCAGCTCGCCGACCTCGAACTCGTCCTTGACCAGACGGACCTCGGAGAGGAAGACGCGCAGCTCTTCGTCGCGCTCGGCGGTGACCTTGTCGGTCAGCGCGGCCTCGATGCCGGCGTCG
Organism: Streptomyces sp. NPDC086554; assembly: GCF_040686095.1. Taxonomy (NCBI): domain Bacteria; kingdom Bacillati; phylum Actinomycetota; class Actinomycetes; order Kitasatosporales; family Streptomycetaceae; genus Streptomyces; species Streptomyces sp. NPDC086554. Next base: position 147,478 of record NZ_JBFBJK010000020.1, on the reverse strand, counting down.
TAGCCGCGGACGACCCGGACGGAACCGGTCGCCTCGCGCAGCGCCCCGGCGAGCTCGCGCACGTCGGACGCCGGGATGCCGTACAGCGTCTCGGCCTCGGTGAGGGAGTGCCGGCGGCCGACCCACAGCTCGCCCTGGCCGTCCAGCCAGAATTCGCCGTTCTCGCGGTTGGAGCGCGGCAGCAGGTAGATGGTGGCCTCGTGGCCGCTCGTCCCGTCCGCGAAGTCGGTGGGCTCCATGACGAGGACGCCGTCCTCCGTCTGGTTGCCGGTCAGGTACGCGTACTCGACAGAGGCGCGGAACGCGTACTCCGTGTCGTTGGAACGGGTCTTCAAGTTGCCCGCGGGGACGACGAGACGCTCGCCCGGGAAACGCGCGGAGAGCGCGGCGCGGCGGGCAGCGGTGTGCGCGGCCTGGGCGATCGGCTGCAGATCGTGCAGCTCAGTGTCGGCCCAGCCGGACTTCATGTTCTCGGCGAGCTCGTCGGAGACGCCCGGGTACAGACCGTTCTTGCGCTGCTTGATCGGCTCTTCTTCGGACTCGATCTCCAGGGTTTCCGGGGTCTCCGGGTACTCCGGAATGAGCTCCTCCGACACGATCTGCCTCCTATGTACGACACTGGGCCCCCTCCATCGTACGGGCGTACGGAAGGGGGCCCAGGGCCGGAAGGCCTGTTACATGCCGTATGGCCGGGGGCACTGTGACCCCGGTGCGGGCGTCACTCGAACCGGGCCGCGAGGAGGACCACGTCCTCGTCGCTCTCGACCGCGTCGAGCCCGTCCGGCAGGACGGTCCGCAGCACATGGTCGACGAGCGCGTCCGGGTCGTTGCGGACGGCTCTCGGCACACTCGCCGCGGCCGCGTGCAGCCGTGCGAAGGCCCGGTCCATGGGGTCCCCGGTGCGGTGCAGAAGCCCGTCCGTATAAAGAAGCACTGTTTCTCCGGGCTCCGGCTGGATCTCCACGCTCGGCGCCTCCCAGCACGCGAGCATCCCGAGCGGCGCCGAGAGCGAGGTCTCCACGAACTCCGTGCGCCGCCCGCCGATCACGAGCGGCGGGCTGTGCCCGGCCCCGGCCAGGACGATCTTGCGCAGGGCCGGCTCGCAGAACGCGAAGAGGGCCGTCGCCGACCGGGCGGGCTCGGTAAGGCGCAGCAGCAGCTCCAGATCGGACAGTACGGCGACGGGGTCCTCGCCCTCCATCACGGCGTACGCCCGCAAGGAAGCCCGCAGCCGCCCCATCGCGGCGACGGCGCTCGGCCCGGACCCGGTGACGGACCCGACCACGAGGCCGAGCGCGGCGTCGGGCAGCGGCAGCGCGTCGAACCAGTCGCCGCCCCCGCGCGCGCTGGTGCGGTGCCGGGCGGCGAGCTGCACCCCGGCGACCCGCGGCAGCCGCGAGGGAAGCAGCTCCTCGCGCAGCGTGGCCTCTGTGGTGCGGGCCCGGTCCAGCTCGATCAGCCGGGCGAGGTGCTCGGCGGCGTGCCGTGTGTAGAGGCCGATGAGGTGGCGCTGGCGCTCGACGGGCGCCGCGGGCTCGTCGTACAGCCAGACCGCGGCGCCGACCCGGCCAGCGGCCTCGGTGGTCAGGGGCAGGGCGTAGCTGGCGGCGTAGCCGAGCCGGGTGGCGACCTCGCGGTGCCGGGGGTCGAGGGCGTCGTCGGCGAGCAGGTCGGTGTCGACGATCTCGGTCTGGGTGCCGGGCGGCGCGGGCGGGGCGTCGAGCAGCCGCCCGAAGGATGTGGCGCCGCGGGGCACCGTCTCGATGTGGCCGAGGTCGGCGCGGGCCAGGCCGAGGCCGACCGTGGTGTCGGGGCCGAGGCCGTCGGACGGCTCCAGGACGATGAGTCCGCGGCGGGCGCCGACCAGGGCCGCGCCGGCCCGCAGGAGCTCCTGAAGGGCCTCGTCGAGGGTGGCCGTGCGGCCCAGGCGTTCGGTGAGTTCGTGGAGTGTCGTCAGATCGGAGACCCAGCCCGCGAGCCGGTCCTGGATCATGACGGTTGGTGCGGCCGAGGCACTTTGGGCGTGCGGGACAGGCGCGACAGTGTGGGCTGGTGGCGGAACAGTTGAATCGATTCCGGCCACTTTCGGGAGGTGCGGGGCGTTCATGGCTGACGGCTTTCCGGCCGGTGCGTATTGCTCAATAGCATCGCAAACCCCCATGTCATTCTGCGCCGCTAGCAATGTTCTCCACATCTACACGCACTGGAGAGGGGATGTCCAGCATTGTCCAGCTGGGATTCCTGGTGTCCGTGGGAATTCTGTGGCGTTCTAGCGATCTTGGTAACTTGGCTCAAAAGTGCCTGAGGTGACGGCATATTGCGGTCGACTGGCATTGTTCAGCAAGGGGTACCTCCCGGCCCTCAGGCACGGGAGGCGCGTCACAGCGGCCGTGTTGGGTACGTACTCGGTGATGACCAGGGGCAGTTGAGATCCGCCCGGAACCTGGCGACGGACCCGGGCGTCTTAACTCACGACGACCGTGCCCCATCCTCCCGTGGGGGAGGCGGCGAGTAATACGCGGGACAGCAATCGCCAGGCACCGCCACCCCACGCCACGTTAACGCTCGGCCCATAGGGGTTCCCCATGCCGCAGGCTGGGGTGTGATGCGCCAGTTCTACGCACAGCGAAGTGATCCACACATGGTGTGATGTGGCCCGCCGTGTTCCTCGGCGTGTAAACGGAAAGGAACGAGCGCTCATGCGCGAGATCCTCGGAAGGCGACGCAGGCTCCTGTCCAGGCTCATTGGGCTCACCGGGTTCACCGGGCTCACTGGGTTCACCAGCAGGAAGTCTGACCAGAGTCCCGGTCTGATCGGCGCGGCCCTGACCTTCGCGACGGCATGGAAGTGGCCGGTGCTGCCGGGCGTCGGTCTCGACCGGCAGGACGGCACCCGCTGCGCCTGCCCCGACCCCGACTGCACGGTGCCAGGAGCGCATCCGCTCGAGCCCGGCCTGCTGGCCGCGACCACCGACGCGCGCATGGTGCGCTGGTGGTGGACGAACCGCCCGGCCGCGCCCATCGTGCTCGCCACCGGCGCCGGCGCCCCGTGCGCCGTCAGCCTTCCCGCGCTCGCGGGCGCGCGCGCCCTGGCCGCACTCGACGAGGCGGGCATCAGGCTCGGCCCGGTCGTCGCGACCCCGGCCCGGCTCTTCCTGCTCGTCGCGCCGTACTCCATGGAGCAGTTGGGCGAGCTCCTGTACGCCAAGGACTGGGTGCCCGGCTCCCTGCGCTTCCACGGAGAGGGCGGATATCTCGCGCTGCCGCCCTCCGAGACCGGACAGGGGCCGGTGCACTGGGAGCGGGCTCCGCTGCCCGGCTCCGCGGCGCCGTGGGTGCCCGACGTCGAGGCCGTGGTGGACGCCGTGGTGGACGCGCTCACTCGTACGGGTGTGAGCGCGCCCGAGTTGTAGGGGAAATGGGCGCGCGGCGAGCCGTGCGCCCATCAATCGTCGTTAATGTCAGGGCCCATGAACCCCCGCCTGATCGCGCTCATGGGCGTAGTGGCCATCACGGTTCTCCTGCCGTTCGCCGGCGCGTCCGCGGGGCCCGTGGGCGACGACGACGCCGGCGCCGGGCATGCGGAGCGGCCGACGGATCCGGCGCCGAGTCCTGACGCTGACGCAAAACCGCCCTCTACGGAGGAGCCGTCACTCCTCTCCGGGCTCGGCCTCAGCAGCGCTGCGCAATGCGGCCCCGAGCTCACCTCTCCGGAGGGCATCGAGGCCCAGACCTGCGTCCTGACCCAGCGGAGCGACACCTGGGCGCGCACGTACTACCGCAACGCGACAGGTGATGAGCTCAGCGCCGTACTGAGCGTTATGGCCCCGGGCGGACGCACCGTACAGATGCACTGCGCGGTGAGCGCGGAAGACGAGCCGGGTGCGTGCGAGACGCCCCGGGAGCGTACTGCGGGGAATGCCGAGGCGTATTCGGCGGTGGTGGAGTTCGCTGACGGGAGTGGCGGGCCGTTGCTCTTGCGCTCGGGGAGCAACTCGGCGCGGCCGAAGGTCAGTTGAGACCGCAGGTCAGACCCGATACGGGGCCGGACATGGAAGCGCCCGGTTGCTGGCGACGGGGGATGCACCAGCAACCGGGCTACCTGAACGGTAACAAGAGATCTGCTCTTAGCAAATTCGATCTCGGTTATCCGGACAGGGATTTACCTGCGATGACGGGGAGTTGTGACAGGAGTCACCCATTCCCCTCCGACTGACTGGTGGGTCAGCTCAAGGTCACCTGGCGGTTGGTGAGACCGCCGCGAGCCCTGCGCTCCTCCGGGGCCAGCGGGGCGTCCGTGGCGAGCGCCGCCGCAAGCCGCTCGGCGAACTCGGCGGCGGGCTTCTCGATGTCCTCGGCGCCCATCCCGCTCGGCAGGTCCCACACCGGCACGGTCAGACCGTGTGCTCGGAAGGAGCCGACCAGGCGGGTTCCCTCGCCGAGGCTGGACGTGCCGGCCGCGTGCAGCCGGGCGAGCGCGTCGAGGAGCTGCTCCTCGGGGTGCGGCATGACCCAGCGCAGGTGATTCTTCTCCGGGGTCTCGCACCAGTAGGCGGATTCCACGCCGGAGAGCTTCACGGTCGGGATGGCGGCGGCGTTCGCCCGCTCCAGGGACGCGGAGACCTCAGGGGAGGCATTCTCCGAATCCGGCACCCAGAACTCGAAGCCCTCGTGCACGACCGGCTCGAAGGTGCCATCGGGGTCGAGGATGTCCTGCAGACGCGGACCGTCCGCGGGCGCGCGCCGGGCCTGGACCGGCGAGCCCGGCTCGGCGGCGAGCGCGCGCTGGAGGGTGTCGGCGAGGTCGCGGCTGATGTCGCCGGACGCGGTGTCGTTCTGCAGGCCGAGCAGGACCGAGCCGTCATCACGGCGCAGGGCGGGCCAGGCCATCGGCAGGACCGTCGCCAGGGAGACGGAGGGCACCCCGTCGGGCAGCCCGCCCTTGAGCGGCAGTTCGACGGTCGCCGCGGGGACGAGCTCGCGCAGCGCCACCCAGTCGCCCTCGCCGGCCAGGCCCTCGAAGGGGCGGTGCACCAGCTCGGTCACCGCGTGCGCCGCGGCCCGGCCGTGACAGGCCTTGTAACGGCGGCCCGAACCGCAGGGGCAGGGTTCGCGGGCGCCGACGACAGGAACCTCGCCGTCCTTCAGCTGCGGCTGCTGCTTGCCCTTGGTCTGAGGGCGCTTCTTGGCCATCTTGGGTGTCTCCCGGATGCGGCTCTCTTGCGTGGCTCTTCGTACGTCTTGGGCGTACGGGCGCGAGCCTAGCCGCTCGCCGACAAGGCGTCGGGATTCAGCCGGAGTGGGTCCACGGGCCGGGGCCCGCCGATGAGTCGCGGGCCGTCAGTCGAGATCGTCGAACGGGTCCGCGTACGCGAGGTCGGGTATCGCGGCGACCGACGGCGCCGCGACGCGCGTAGCGAAATCCTCATGGCGGTGCCCGGCATGTACGACGACCCACACCGTGACCTCGCCGTGGATGTCGTCGCGCACGCCCCAGGCCTCGGCGAGGGCCGTGATGATGTTGAGCCCGCGGCCGCCGTGCGCGGTGACCGAGGGTGTGGCCGGAACGGGGCGGGTCGGTCCTCCGCCGTCCGTCACCTCGACCGTCAGCCGGCCCGCCGCGTCCACGCGCCAGGCGGCCCGGACATCACCGTCGCCGACCAGCCCTTCGCCCAGCGGCCTGCCGTGCCGGCAAGCATTGCTGAGCAGTTCAGAAAGGATCAGTACGGCATCGTCGACGACCGATTCCGACACCCCGCTCCTGCGCAACTGATCGCGCATCCGGTGTCTTGCTTCCCCCACGCCCGCCGGGCCATGGGGTACGGCCATGCTCGACGACGCGGGCACCTCCCGTGCCACCACCAACGCCACCCCCGAGACCTCCTTCGCCCCACGCCACGGTGTGAATGCCCCAATGGACTGGACCGGAAACCGGCCAATCCCTGTGCGGTGACGCACTCGTAACGATCGAATACGGACCGAACGCGCCGGTGCACACCCTGTAACCGAAGGGGCTCCCGTTAGCCGCGGCCCAGTTGGGACAGCACTTGCTTGGGGCGGTTGGTGATGATCGCGTCGACGCCGAGTTCGGCGCAGAGCTCGACGTCCTCGGGTTCGTTCACGGTCCACACGTGGACCTGGTGGCCCGCGCGCTTGAGTTTGGCCACGTAGGAGGGGTTGTTGCGGACGATCCGCATGCCGGGACCCGCGATCCGTACGCCCTCGGGAAGGCGGCCGTCGCGGTGGCGCGGCGAGACGAACTGCATCAGGTAGACCGTGGGCAGGGTGGGGGACGCGGCCCGCACCCGGTGCAGGGAGCGCGCGGAGAAGCTCATGACGCGCACGGGAGACGGGCCCTCGGCGGGTGGGGCATCCAGACCGAAGCGCTTCAGTAGAAGCAGCAGCCTTTCCTCGACCTGGCCGGCCCAGCGCGTGGGGTGCTTCGTCTCGATGGCCAGCTGGACGTTGCGCCCCGAGGCGTTGCTGTCGGCCACCAGCTCCAGGAGCCGCTCCAGGGTGAGGACGGAGGTGTCCTCCCAGTCGGGGCCTTCGTCGGCCTCGGCGTGGTTTCTCTTCCAGGAGCCGAAGTCCAGCGTGGCGAGATCGGCGAGCTCCAGGGCGGAGACGGCTCCTCGGCCGTTCGACGTACGGTTGACGCGTCGGTCGTGGACGCAGACGAGATGGCCGTCCGCGGTCAGGCGTACATCGCATTCGAGGGCGTCGGCACCGTCCTCGACCGCCTTCTTGTACGCGGCCAGCGTGTGCTCGGGGGCGTCTTCGGAGGCTCCGCGGTGGGCGACGACCTGGATCTGTTGCTGTCGTGCGAGGGTCACCGCGTCATCGTGCCATCACGGGGTACGCACAGGCTCGCCCGAGGGTGGGTGCACGCAGCGCCGGATCCACAGGATCGGCTTATGGTGCCCTGACAGGCCATGGGAAAAGCTGACTGCAGACAGAATCACAGTTGGCCACAGCCAGGCCGTGACCGAGAACGACAGCGTGGACCGAGGAGAGAGCTGTGAGCACCGAGAACGAGGGCAACGAGGTACCCAAGGCCCCGTCCGCACCTCCCGTGCCGGTGGACACTCCCGCTGCTTCCGCCGATCCCGCGCCCCCCGCGGGCACGCCCCCGCACACGCCGGACGCCGCGGCCGGGGCCTGGCCGCCCCCGCCGCCGCCCCCCGCCGTCCCTTCGTACGCGCAGGGCGCAGGAGCGGGCTCCACGTGGGGCGCCTCGTACGCGGCGCAGCACCCCGAAGGGCCGAAGCCCGCGGGGCGGCGCGGTGGTCTGATCGCCGCGATGCTCGTGGCCGCCCTGGTCGCGGGTGGAATCGGCGGCGGCATCGGCTTCTGGGCGGCCGACCGCAACGACGACGGCACGGACTCGACCACGGTCTCCGCATCGGACACCCCGGCCGACCTCAAGCGTGAGCCCGGCTCGGTCGCCGGCATCGCCAACAAGGCGCTCCCCAGCGTCGTCACCATCGACGCCCAGGGGGGCAACGGCGAGGGCGGCACGGGCACCGGCTTCGTCTACGACAAGCAGGGCCACATCCTGACCAACAACCACGTGGTGGCCTCCGCCGCCGACGGCGGAAAGCTCGCGGCGACGTTCTCGAACGGCAAGAAGTACGACGCCGAGGTGGTCGGCCGTGCCGAGGGCTACGACGTGGCGGTGATCAAGCTCAAGAGCCGGCCCGCGGACCTGAAGCCGCTGCCCCTCGGCAACTCGGACCGGGTGGCCGTCGGCGACTCGACGATCGCCATCGGCGCCCCCTTCGGCCTCTCGAACACGGTCACGACCGGCATCGTCAGCGCCAAGGACCGCCCGGTGACCTCCAGCGACGGCGCGACCAGCAAGAGTTCGTACATGAGCGCCCTGCAGACCGACGCCTCCATCAACCCGGGCAACTCCGGAGGCCCGCTGCTCGACTCGCGGGGGGCGGTCATCGGCATCAACTCCGCGATAAAGCCCGCGGAGAGCGGCGGCGGCCTCGGTGGCGGCGGCCAGTCCGGTTCCATCGGCCTGGGCTTCGCGATCCCGGTCAACCAGGCCAAGTACGTCGCCGAGCAGCTGATCAAGAATGGCCAGGCGGTCTACCCGGTCATCGGCGCCTCGGTCTCCCTGGGCGAGGACACGGGCGGTGCCAAGATCTCCCAGGAGGGCACGAGCGGTTCGCAGGCGGTCACCCCGAACGGCCCGGCGGACCAGGCGGGCCTCAAGCCCGGCGACGTCATCACGAAGCTGGACGACACGGTGATCGACAGCGGTCCGACCCTGATCGGCCAGATCTGGACCCACAAGCCGGGCGACAAGGTCAAGATCACGTTCGAACGTGACGGCAAGGAGCGCACGGTCGACGTGGTCCTGGGTCAGCGCAAGGGCGAGAGCTGACCCGCTACTCTTGACCCCGCACCGCCCTGACCGGCGGTGCGGGGTGGGTTGCCCGAGCGGCCTAAGGGAACGGTCTTGAAAACCGTCGTGGCGCGAGTCACCGTGGGTTCAAATCCCACACCCACCGCTTACGGGGCCTGTTGGGCCTGGTGAGAAGGGGCGTCCGGAAGTTTCCGGGCGCCCCTTCTTCGCGCAGGGGGTGGTGCTGGCGACACCCCCAAGAGGCCGGGTCGCCGTATGTCGGCGGGCGCGCGGATTCGCGAACGTTGAGGACATCAGCACGGCACGTCCCCACCGTCCTCACCGCGAAGATCCGAGGCCCCGCCATGAGCACAAGCACCCTGCCGTACGCAGCCGCTTCCTCCGCTTCCTCCGCTTCCTCCGCTTCCTCCGTTCCGTCCGCCGCGGGTCCTGCGCGGTCCCCCGGCTTCTGGCGGGCGCCGTTCGCCGCCGCCACCTACCGGGAGATCGGCTACACCGTCGGCTCGCTGCCCATCGCCGTCGTCGGCTTCACCTTCGCCGTGACGATGTTCTCCCTCGGCATGGGGCTGTTCGTCACCGTGCTCGGACTGCCGGTCCTTGCCGCCGCGTTGGCGGGAGCACGGGGGCTCGGTGCTGCCGAGCGGGCGCGGGCGCGGGCCCGGCTCGGGCTCGAGGTCGCCGGGCCCGCCCCGGTGCGGACCTCGCCGGGAGAGGGGGCGTGGGCCGCGATGCGTGCCCGGCTCGCGGACGCCGCGGGCTGGCGGGCGCTGCTCTTCCAGGTCGTGATGTTCCCCGCGCGCGTGACGTCCTTCGTGCTCACCGTGACGTTCCTGGTCACCGGCTGGGTGGTCGCGCTGCTGCCGGTGTACTCCTGGGTGTTCCCGCGCTACCTCGACTGGCCGGGCTACCGGGTGTTCGACTACACCTCGGGCGGCGAGCACCACGCGTACTACCTGGAGTCGCCGTTGCAGATCGCCGGGGCCTCCCTGCTCGGCCTCGCCATCGTCTTCTTCACCCCGAAGCTGGTCCGCGCGCTGACGAACATCGACCGCGCGGCCGTGCGTTCGCTGCTCGGTTAGGGCCTGTCCGATGGGTCAGGCCGGTCTTCGCGCCGGGTGCCGATTCATCAGGGCCGAGCGGGCCCTGGTGCGTGCAGCTGCAAGGCGGAGGAGGGCGACAACGCGGAGCGTTGGCAACCGACGACAACGCCGCAGATGTGCGTGCCAGGGGTCGCGACCCCGGCAGGACCCATCGGACAGGCCCTAGAGGGCGAGCCCAGTAGGTGCGCTCCTACGCGTGCCCGGTGAGCCGGGCCGCCGACGCGATCGTCGAGCGGGCCTCGCGTTCCGTCAGGCCGACCCGGAGTGCGGCATCGGTGAGTTCGCCCGCCAGGGCCGCGCCGATGCCGTTCTCGTACGCCCGGCAAGCGGCCCAGAAGAGACGGGTGTTGCGCTGGCCCTCGTGCGCGGCGAGCACGAACTGGACGAGTCCTTGGCCGTGCTGGACCGGCGGCTTCGACTGCCCGGCGTGGTGTGCGCGGGCCGGCGGCATGAGCAGCCGCAGGAGTGCGGGCGGGCAGGCGCCGGGCGGGAGTTGCGCGGTGCCGGGCACGGTGCTGTAGACGCCGTGCTCGGTGCGTGAGCCGGGGCCGACGAGATAGCCGCCCGCGCCCCGGATGTCGATGCCGGGGGCGAGGCGGCCCGCGGAGTTGGGGATGACGGCGTCGGGCGGGCCCGACAGCCAGATGTGGCGGCCGCCGCTCGGGGTCACCACGACGACCGTGGCCGGGATGGTGAACAGGTGGCGCAGCGCCAGTTCCCGCAGGGCGGCCGAGGCGTCCGTACCGGACTTGGTGTCCAGGTCGATGCCGATCAGATGGTGTGGGGGCAGTCCGCAGGCGATGCCGTATCCGCTGGCCCAAGGGGCGGCGGCGAAGAGCTCGCGGATACGGCGCGGGTCGGTCGACGCGTCGTACACGCCGTGTCCGGGGCGTCCGCATTCGCCGTGGCAGGGCGTCGGTTCGGGCTGCTCGTGGTGGGGGGAGCGCAGGGCAGGCAGCTTGGTGCGGGAGAGCGGGATGACGGCGAGGCCGCGCTCGGCGGCGGACAGGGCATGGGCGAGTGCGAGCGCTGTGGCATGGCGGTCGATGGTGGCCATGCCGCCATTTTCGTACGAGTGTTCGAAGAAGGGAAGAGGGGGAGGCCCGCGACACGCGCCGGAAGCGGGGATGGGAGCCCTCTTCTTCGTGCGGTGCCGGAACGCTTCGGCGCTTGCGGCGCCTGGGTCTTGGCGGGTCGCGCGGGGCTGAGCTGGGGCTTTGACGGCGTGAGGCGTGTTTATCGACTTGTACTCACGCTTGCGGGGGAATCGGGGCTTCCGGGGTGGTTCGCCGGGGATTCGGTGGGCAACTCTGGACTCGCGACGTCGTGCAGAACCCGAGGCGGTCGGCCAACTGCCTTGGAACAAGCCGTACTTCCGGTGCTCCCGGCACATTGCCGGTGCGTACCTCCCGTTCTGGAGGAATTGACATGGCAAGCATCCGTACCGCCCGCGTCATCGCCGCCGCCGCGGCCCTGCCCTTGGCCGCCGCACTCTTCTCCGGAGTCGCGATGGCTGACAACGGCTCCTTCGCGGACGACGGATCGAACGCGGGCGTGGCCACCGTCACCGGCAGTGGCGTCGGCGACGACAACAGCGGCAACTCGAACACGACGCAGCAGCAGGCGGTCGGCAACGGAGCCTCGAACCAGAACAACAATGCTCAGGTGAACGGCTCCGGGTTCACGGCGATCGAGCAGTCGAACGCGAACGTCGCGGTCAACTTCAGCGAACTCTGGTGAGGTAACGGCCGTCTGGGGGTTGCTCCTCGGGCCGGCTCGATGGGGTGTGTGACGGCCTGTGCGGCGGTGCGAGTGCACCGCCGCACAGGCGTGTTCGGCCCCGCATTGCCGCCGGGGGCCCGTCCTTCGTATCCGGGGTGATCTCTTGACACTCGCACAGTTTCTGACGGACAGTCAGAAACCCTTGTCGGTGCGACGCCCGTACGCGAAGGAGAGGCCGCCGCCGTGCACCTCGCCCCCACCGAACGCCAGCAGCAGCTGCGCTCCGAACTGCGCGCGTACTTCCGCGATCTGATGCCGGGAGGACCGCCCGAAGGCGACGATCTGGAGGGGCAACGCCGCCTGCTGCGCCGCATCGGGGCCGACGGCATGCTCGGCCTCGGCTGGCCCGTCGAGTACGGCGGGCAGGGGCGCGGCGCCGACGAGCAGTTCGTCTTCTTCGACGAGGCCTACCGCGCGGGCGCGCCCGTATCGATGGTCACGCTGAACACCGTCGGGCCGACGCTCATGAAGTACGGCACGGAGGAGCAGAAGGCCTCCTTCCTGCCGCGCATACTCAGCGGCGATCTCGTCTTCGCGATCGGCTACAGCGAGCCGTCGGCGGGGACGGACCTCGCCTCGCTGCGTACGCGGGCGGTACGCGTCACGGATGGATCCGTCGACGAGTGGGTCATCGACGGGCAGAAGATCTTCACGTCGAACGCGCAGAACGCCGACTGGATCTGGCTCGCCTGCCGCACCGACCCGCAGGCGCCCAAGCACCAGGGCATCTCGATCATCCTCGTGCCGACGGCGGCGCCCGGATTCTCCTGGACGCCGATCGAGACCGTGGGCGGGCTGACCACGACGGCGACGTATTACGACGGGATACGCGTGCCCGCCGCGAACCTCGTCGGCGAGGAGAACGGCGGCTGGGGGCTCATCACCGACCAGCTGAACCACGAGCGGGTGGCACTCGCCGCGATCGGCATGCAGGCCGAGGACTTCTACGCGGCGGCCCTCGCCTTCGCGCGTACACCCGATCCGGTGACAGGCGAGCGCCGGATTGACGCTCCGTGGGTCCGTTCGAGACTGGCCGAAGCACGGGCACGGCTCGCGGCAACGCGCCTGGTCAACTGGCGTTTGGTGGGCGATGTGGGGGCAGGCCGGCTGGCGCCCGGTGACGCGAGCGGCGTGAAATTCATGGGAACCGAATCGGCCGTTGAGGTGTACCGAATATGTCAGGAAGTCACGGGCGGCGCGGGTCTGGTGAGGGCCGGATCGCCCGGGGCCCTGGCGCTCGGCACGGGCGGTGAGGGGGAGTTGGAGCGGATGAACAGGGCGGCGCAGATCAACACGTTCGGCGGCGGGGTGAGCGAGGTGCAGCGGGAGATCGTGGCGACGATGCGACTCGGGATGCGGAGGGGACGGCGGTGAGCGATCTTTCGTACGAGGCGCTGAAGGTCTTCGAGGGCAGGGCGGCCGCGACCTCGGGCGTGGGCAAGGACCCGGTGAACGAGCCGATGATCCGGCACTGGTGCGAGGCGATGGGGGACGCCAACTCCGCCTATTCCGGGGAGGATCCGATCGCACCGCCGACCATGCTCCAGGCCTGGACGATGGGCGGACTCTCCGGCCACCAGGGGCGCTCGGCCGCCTACGACGACCTGTTCGCCCTGCTCGACGGCGCGGGGTACACCTCGGTGGTCGCCACCGACTGCGAGCAGGAGTATCTGCGGCCGCTGCGACCGGGGGACGAGATCACCTTCGACGCGGTCATCGAATCGGTCTCGGAGTGCAAGACGACGAAGCTGGGCACGGGCCACTTCGTCACGACGCGGATGGATGTCAGAGCGGGCGGCGAACCGGCCGGGACCCATCGCTTCCGGATCCTCAAGTACGCGCCCGCGCGGCGGAAACCGCAGGGCAAACTGCCCCGACCGGTCATCAACAGGGACAACGCCGGGTTCTGGGAGGGCGTTGCGCGCCACCAACTCCTGATCCAGCGCTGCAGCGACTGCCGGGCACTGCGCTTCCCCTGGCTGCCGGGCTGCAACGCCTGCGGATCGCTGGAGTGGGACACGGTCGAGGCGAGCGGCCGGGGCACCGTCTACTCGTACGTCGTCATGCATCACCCGCCCTTCCCCGCCTTCGATCCCCCGTACGCCGTCGCGCTCATCGACCTGGCGGAGGGCGTGCGCATGGTCAGCAATGTGGTGGGCGTGCCCAGCGACAAGGTGCGGATCGGGCAGCCCGTCCGGCTTGAATTCCGGTGGGTGGACAAGGAGTTGGAGCTTCCGGTGTTCCGGCCCGTCGAGGCCATGGAAGGGGGCGGGGTCTGACATGGACTTCACACCCACGGACGAGCAGACGGCCGCGCGGGAGCTGGCGGCGGAGATCTTCGGGGACCTGTCCACGCCCGAGCGGCTCGTGGCGGCGGGGACGGGATCGGACGCCGAGCTGTGGAAGGCGCTGTGCGCTGCGGGGCTGCCGGGCGCGGTGGAGGACGTCGGGCTGCTGGGGCTCGTGCTGCTGCTCGAGGAGCAGGGGCGGGTGACGGCACAGGTGCCACTGGCGGCGAGCTGTGTCTACGGCCTGCTCGCCGTGGCGGTCCATGGCACGGAGGAGCAGCGGGGGCGGCTGCTGCCGGGGCTGCGGGACGGCACGGCGGTCGCTACCGGGGCGTTTCCCGCGGGCAGTGGTGTGGTGGCCGCCGCGCAGGAAGGGGAGCCAGGACTGACGGGGACGCTGACCGGAGCGGTGCCGTGGGTGCCGTGGCTGCGGGATGCCACACACGTCCTGGTGGCCGTGCCGGATCGCATACGGCGGGGCGGCCACAGCCTGTGGATGGTGCGGGTGGCCGATGTGGCGACCGAGCCGGTCGAGCTGACGGCGCCCTGGGCGGCCGGGCGTCTGGTGCTCGACGGGACTCCCGGGGAGCGGATCGGCGGGGACGGGGCCTACGCCGACGTGCTGGCCAGTGCGCGGACGGCCTTCGCGGGGCTGCAGGCCGGCGTGTGCGCCGGATCGCTGGCCCGCGCGGTCGCCCACACGAACGAACGGGAGCAGTTCGGGCGGCCGCTCGCGGCCAAGCAAGGGGTCCAACTCCGGGCGGCAGACGCCTATATGGACACCGAGGCGATACGGGTCACGGCGTACGAGGCGGCCTGGCGGCGCGACGAATCGTTGGCGTACGGCGAGCATGCGCTGACCGCCGCGTGGTGGGCGTCGGAGGCGGGCAAGCGGGTCGTGCACGCGGGCCAGCATCTGCACGGAGGCATGGGTGCCGACCTCGACCATCCCGTGCACCGGCACTTCCTGTGGGGGCGGCAGCTGGACGCGTATCTGGGGTGCGGCAGCGAAGTCCTCGCGGAGCTGGGCGACTTGATCGCTGAGGAGGAGGCGGTATGAGAGGAGGCGGTGAGATGAGTGGGGGCGCGGGGATGAGCGGGGGCGACGGCATGGCGGCGGGCGGCGGGATGAAGGTGGGCGACAAGCTGAGGGTGGGCGACAGGCTGCCTGAGCTCGTCATCCCGGTCACCCGGACGCTGATCGTCTCCGGTGCGATCGCGTCGCGGGACTACCAGGACGTGCACCACGACGTGGCGGCGGCACAGGAGAAGGGCTCCCCCGACATCTTCATGAACATCCTGACCACGAACGGCCTGGTCGGACGGTACGTCACCGATCACTTCGGGTCCGGTGCCGTGCTCCGCAAGGTGGCGATAAGGCTCGGGGCGCCCAACTACCCAGGGGACACGATGGTGTTGACGGGCTGTGTCGAGCAGGTCGAGGGCGACACGGCCGCGGTCAAGGTGGTCGGGGCCAACGGCATCGGCAAGCACGTCACCGGGACGGTCACGGTGACGGTGCCGGGCACGGCTTCGGCTTCGGGTTCGGCTTCGGATGGAGTGCCGACAGGGGGTGCGGCATGAGTGTGCGGACGCGTGATCGGCTCGGCGGGAAGGCGGCAGTCGTCGGCATCGGGGCCACCGAGTTCTCCAAGGACTCGGGGCGCAGCGAGCTCAGACTCGCCGTGGAGGCGGTGGGTGCGGCGCTCGACGACGCGGGACTCGGGCCCGGCGATGTCGACGGCATGGTCACGTTCACGATGGACACCAATCCGGAGATCACGGTCGCGCAGGCGGCCGGGATCGGGGAGCTCTCCTTCTTCTCGCGTGTCCATTACGGGGGCGGCGCGGCATGCGCGACCGTCCAGCAGGCGGCGCTCGCGGTGGCGAGCGGAGTGGCCGAAGTGGTGGTCTGCTACCGGGCGTTCAACGAACGCTCGGGCCGCAGATTCGGCTCGGGGGTGCAGCATCGTGAGCCGTCGGCGGAGGGCGTGGCGCTCGGCTGGTCCCTGCCGTTCGGACTGCTGACCCCCGCGTCATGGGTGGCGATGGCGGCCCAGCGCTATCTCCACACCTACGGCCTGACCCCGGATGCCTTCGGCCATGTCGCGGTCACCGACCGGAAGTACGCGGCGACGAACCCCGCGGCCTACTTCCACGGCAAACCGATCACCCTCGCCGATCACGCCGAGTCCCGCTGGATCGTCGAGCCCCTGCGGCTCCTGGACTGCTGCCAGGAGACCGACGGCGGCCAGGCGATCGTCGTGACGAGCGTGGAGCGGGCCCGGGATCTGCCGCACCCGCCGGCCGTGATCACGGCGGCGGCCCAGGGTGCGGGGCGGGCGCAGGAGCAGATGACCAGTTTCTACCGCGACGATCTGAGCGGGCTGCCCGAAATGAGCGTGGTGGCACGGCAGTTGTGGCGGGGCTCGGGTCTGGCACCCGGAGACATAGACGTGGGCATTCTCTACGACCACTTCACACCGTTCGTACTGATGCAGCTGGAGGAGTTCGGTTTCTGCGGGCCGGGCGAGGCGGCCGGATTCGTCGCGGAGGAGCGGCTGCCGCTGAACACACACGGGGGGCAGCTCGGGGAGGCGTATCTGCACGGGATGAACGGGATAGCGGAGGCGGTACGGCAGGTGCGCGGCACGTCCGTGAACCAGATACCGGGCGCCGAGCGCACCCTGGTCACCGCGGGCACCGGCGTCCCCACATCGGGGCTGATTCTGGGGTCGGACGGCTGAACGCGCGCGTGTCCCGGACGGGGCGCGAGACCTTGGCCCTTCACTCGGCGTATGCGCTGCCGAAAAGCGATCATGGGACTTGTCCTCGCTCTCGCCCTGACCACGCTGGCCCTGTGCGCGGTGCCGACGGGCGCCGCGGGCAGAGCTGACGGCAGATCCGGTGGCAGATCTGCCGGGGTGTCGACCTTCCACGGGTGGGCCTTCGACACCTGCTACGCCCCGCCCGTGGGCACCATGCGCCGCTGGCTGAAATCCGACTACCAAGCAGTGGGCGTCTACTTCGGAGGCCGGGGCCGGGCCTGCAAGCGGCAGCCCCACCTGAGCCTCGACTGGATGCGCGCGGTGCGGGGGATGGGATGGCGGGTGCTGCCGCTGTACGTGGGGTCGCAGTCGCCCTGTGTCATCGCGAAGAACAAGTGGGGGGTACGCATCGGACGGCACGCTTGGAGGCAGGGGACGGGTGAGGGACGCGACGCGGTCCGCAGGGCGAAGGCGCTCGGGATGCGGCGGGGCAGTCCGCTCTACCTGGACATGGAGGTGTACGGCTACCGGAACGAGAAGTGCGCGCGCACCACGCTCGCCTTCGTGCGGGCGTGGGACCGGGAGGTGCGCAGGCAGGGGTATGTGCCGGGGTTCTACAGCAGCGCGGACTCCGGGGTGCGGCACATCGAGACGGCGCGGCGTGCGGGGGTGCGGGACCTGCCGGCGGTGATGTGGTTCGCACGCTGGCACACACGCCCACATCTGTACCGTGAGCGCGTGCTGCGGCGGGACGCCCGGCGCCCCGCGTGGCGCATCCACCAGTTCGCGGGGAACGTGAAGGAGCGGCACGGCGGACGTTCCCTGGTGATCGACCGGAACCTTGTGCACGCTCCGGTGGCGCGGATCCGCTGAAGACCGTCTCAGGGATGAACCCTCAGGGGTGCGCTCCGCCTCCTCCACCTTCAGGAGGTGGGGCTACCACCCTTCGTACAACCTGAGGCGGACACCGCTTCGGGACCTGCGGCCGATCCGCTGAAGTAGGGGGCGCTTCTAGCGTGGAGCCATGACCGTATCCATGGTGCCCATGTGCACCGGCGCATCGAAGGCCGCGACGCGGACGGCGAGTCCTTCGGCGTATCCGTCGTTCGCGTCCTACGTACGGGCACGTCAGCCCGTGCTGCTGCGCACCGCACGCTCGCTGACCGCGAATCCGAGCGATGCAGAGGATCTGCTGCAGACCGCTCTCACCAAGACGTATGTCGCATGGGACCGCATCGAGGACCACCGTGCCCTCGACGGCTATGTGCGCAGGGCCCTGCTGAACACCCGTACTTCGCAGTGGCGCAAGCGCAAGGTCGACGAGTTCGCGTGCGATGAGCTGCCCGAGCCCGAGGTGACGCCGGTCGGGGATCCGGCCGAGCAGCAGGTGCTCCGGGACGCCATGTGGCGCGCGATCATGAAGCTGCCGGCGCGGCAGCGGGCGATGGTCGTCCTTCGGTACTACGAGGATCTCAGCGAGGCGCAGACGGCCGAGGTGCTCGGGGTGTCCATAGGCACTGTCAAGAGCGCGGTGTCGCGTGCGCTCGGCAAGCTGCGCGAGGACCCGGAACTGACGCCCGTCCGGTGATCTACGCCGCTCCGACGGACCTTTCTTCTCCCGGACTAGTGACATACCGTCCGGTATGCGGCAAGAATCTGGCGAGCCCTACTGCCAGGTAGGTCATCCGGGAGCCGCCCCGGATGAATGCCGCGCGCCCACCGGGAGGACGCCGTGCTGAGCACGATGCAGGACGTACCGCTGACAGTCACCCGCATCCTTCGGCACGGGACGACCGTGCACGGGTCGTCGCAGGTCAGCACATGGACCGGCGAAGCCGCTCCACAGCGCCGCAGCTTCCGCGAGATCGGTGAACGCTCGGCCCAGCTGGCGCACGCGCTGCGCGAGGACCTCGGGGTCGACGGCGACGAGCGCGTGGCCACGTTCATGTGGAACAACGCCGAGCATGTCGAGGCCTACTTCGCGGTCCCCTGTATGGGAGCCGTCCTGCACACCCTCAATCTCCGGCTGCCCGCCGACCAGTTGACCTGGATCGTGAACCACGCGGCCGACCGCGTCATCATCGTCAACGGTTCCCTCATCCCCCTGCTCGCGCCCCTGCTTCCGCAGCTGCCGACGGTCGAGCACCTGGTGGTCTCGGGCCCCGGCGACCGCGCCCCGCTGGCCGGAATCACCGCGCAGGTGCACGAGTACGAGGACCTGATCGCCGGTAAGCCCACGGCCTACGACTGGCCCGAGTTGGACGAGCGCAGGGCCGCCGCCATGTGCTACACCTCCGGCACCACCGGCGACCCCAAGGGCGTCGTCTACTCGCACCGCTCCATCTATCTGCACTCGATGCAGGTCAACATGAGCGAGTCGATGGGGCTCACGGACGCGGACACCACCCTCGTCGTCGTGCCGCAGTTCCACGTCAACGCCTGGGGCTTGCCGCACGCCACGCTCATGGCGGGCGTGAACATGCTGATGCCGGACCGCTTCCTGCAGCCCGCGCCGCTCGCCGAGATGATCGAGTCGGAGCGGCCCACGCACGCGGCCGCCGTCCCCACCATCTGGCAGGGCCTGCTCGCCGAACTCACCGCGAAGCCGCGTGACGTCAGCTCCCTCGGTCAGGTCACCATCGGCGGCTCGGCCTGCCCGCCCTCGCTGATGGCGGCGTTCGACAAGCTGGGCATGCGGGTCTGCCACGCCTGGGGCATGACGGAGACCTCCCCGCTCGGCACGGTGGCCCGCCCGCCGGCCAAGGCCATCGGCACCGACGAGGAGTTCGCCTACCGCCTCACCCAGGGCCGCTTCCCGGCCGGAGTCGAGGCGCGCCTGGTCGGCCCCGGCGGCGAACATCTGCCGTGGGACGGCGAGTCGGCGGGTGAGCTCGAGGTGCGTGGCCCGTGGATCGCGGCGGCGTACTACGGCGGGGCCGGCGAGGACGTGCTCAAGCCCGAGGACAAGTTCAGCGCGGACGGCTGGCTGAAGACCGGCGACGTCGGTGTCATCACCTCCGACGGGTTCCTGACCCTCACCGACCGGGCCAAGGACGTCATCAAGTCGGGCGGGGAGTGGATCTCCAGCGTCGAGCTGGAGAACGCGATCATGTCCCACCCGGATGTCGCGGAGGCGGCGGTCGTCGCCGTCCCCGACGACAAGTGGGGCGAACGCCCGCTCGCCACCGTCGTGTTGAAGGAGAACGCGAGCGTCGACTACCTCGCCCTGCGCGACTTCCTCGCGGGCACCATCGCCAAGTGGCAGCTGCCCGAGCGCTGGGCGATCGTGCAGGCCGTGCCGAAGACGAGCGTCGGCAAGTTCGACAAGAAGGTGCTGCGCAGGCAGTACGCGGAGGGGGAGCTGGACGTCACCCAGCTCTGAACCGGGCGCCGGGCGCCGAGTGCCTCGGTAGCGATACGCCGCTCTCACGCAGAGCGGCGTATCGCCGTGACCCAGCCCAGGGCCAGCCACACCGTGGCGATGACGCACACCCCACCCCAGCCGCCGTGCGTGAAGGCCGTTCCGGCGAGGGCCGAGGCCAGCGCGCCGCTCGCGAATCCGCCCACCACATAGGCGGTGTTGGCGGTGGCGGGCAGGCTGGTGGTGGTCAGCGCCAGGGTCTGGTTGGCGACATGGCTCGCCACGAGCGCCGCGTGGATCAGGATCCCGGCCGCGCACAGTGCCCACAACTGCCGCCCGCCGAGCCAGAACAGCGGCAGGCAGACGGCCGCCCCCGCATAGGCGGTCGCCGTCACGCGCGCCGCCCCGAACCGGTCGACGAGACCGCCGGCCAGCGGCGCGACCACGGTCGCGGAGAGCCCGAGGAGGCCGAAGAGCCCCGCGGCGCCCGTAGACATGTCGTACGCATCGCTCGTGAGGAGCAGGGCGAGCGAGGTCCACACCGCGCTCCACGCCCCGTACATCCCGCCCTGGCGCAGGCAGGCACGGCGCAGCTCGGGTGACTCCTTCAGGACGCGGGGCAGCCGGGCCGGACCCGCCAGGGCAGGACCGCTGTGCCGCGGCCTGGTCTCGGCGGGCAGCAGGGCGGCGGTGGCAAGACCGAGCACCAGGGTCAGCGCGGCCGCGCCCACGAACACGACGCGCCAGCCGTGCGCCTGCCCCACGAGACCGCCGAGCACCCGCGCGGCGACGACCCCCGCGAAGAGCCCGGCGATCACGGCGGCCACATGCCGGGCCCGCCGGTCGGCGGGTGCGCGCTCGGCGACGAGCGGCACGAGCAACTGCGGTATGACGCTCGCCGCGGCGGCCACGAAAAGGGCGCAGGCGAGCGCGACGGGTCCCGGGCAGACGGCGGCCGCGCCCATGGCCAGGGCGGCGGCGACCGAAAGTATGCCGACGAGGCGGCGGCGGTCGGCCGTGTCGCCGAGCGGGGCGAAGAACAGCAGCCCCGCCGCGTACCCGAGAAGGGAGACCGAGGCGAGCCAGGCCAGGGCGGAGGGTTCGCTGCCGAACCCGTGGGCGATGAGGGGCAGCAGGGGCGCGGCGAGGTAGATGTTGGCGACGGTCACCGCGGTGCAGATCGCCACGACGGCGAGCAGAAGCCCGGGCGGGACGGCGCTCCCGGGCGGTGCGTCCGCTTCCCGTTCACGGGCGGTCACCGGTGTCCGGCTTCTGGTTTCTGAGGGCGACATGAGGGGTCATGACTCCTTGCGCGAAGAGGCAACCAACTGGTTGGTTGGAAAAAGTCTGCGCCCATGACCGGCGCACTGTCAAGCAACCAACCAGTTGGTTACCCGAAAGGATTGGCTACCCTGTCCCCATGGCAGTGAGAGACCCCGAGGCCACCAAGGCCCGGATCTTCGAGGCGGCGGTGGCCGAATTCGCGCGGTACGGCATCGCGGGCGCCCGTATGGACCGCATCGCGACCGAGGCGAAGGCCAACAAGCAGCTCATCTACGCCTATTTCGGCAACAAGGCCGAGCTCTTCACGCAGGTCCTCGAGAAGCGCATGCTCGACATGGCGATCAGCAACCCCGTCGACGCCGACGACATGGACGGCTGGATGGACCGGCTGATGGATTACCACGCCGCCCATCCCGAACTGCTGCGACTGCTCTTCTGGGAGGGCATCGAGTACGGCACGGACGAGCTCCCGGACGAGCGCGAGCGGGTCGACCACTACGACCGGAAGGTCGCCGTGCTCGCCGACGCCCAGGCCCGAGGCGTCATCAGCGACGAGATCCCGGCCCCCCACCTGCTGTTCATGGTGGTCGCGCTGGCCGGCTGGTCCACGGCCGTACCGCAGATGCGGCGGATACTTGTCGGCGACGAGGACACCGACAAGGAACGACTGCGCGCCTCCATCAAGGCCGCGGTACGCCGCATCACCGCCTGAACAGCCCGGAGGCCAGGCCTAGTTGGTCCCGATCTTCGCCAGCAGATCCACGATGCGGCCCTGCACCTCACCGCTCGTCGAGCGCTCCGCGAGGAACAGCACCGTCTCCCCCGCCGCGAGCCGCGGCAGCTCCGTCTCGTCGACGGCCGCGGTGTAGACGACGAGCGGGGTGCGGTTCAACTGGCCGTTCGCGCGCAGCCAGTCGATGATTCCGGCCCTGCGGCGACGCACCTGCATCAGGTCCATCACCACCAGGTTCGGCCGCATCTGCGCCGCGAGCGTCACCGCGTCCGCGTCGCTCTCGGCCCGCGCCACCTGCATCCCGCGCCGCTCCAGCGTCGCGGTCAGGGCGAGCGCGATCTCCTCGTGCTCCTCGATGAGCAGGACACGCGGCGGGTGCTGTTCGCTGTCGCGCGGTGCGAGGGCCTTCAGGAGTACGGCGGGATCGGCGCCGTACGCGGCTTCGCGCGTCGCCTGTCCAAGGCCCGCCGTGACGAGCACGGGAACTTCCGCGGCGACGGCGGCCGTGCGCAGCGACTGCAGGGCCGTACGCGTGATCGGGCCGGTCAGCGGGTCCACGAACAGCGCGGCAGGGAAGGCCGCGATCTGGGCGTCGACCTCTTCGCGCGAATGAACGATGACCGGACGGTAGCCGCGGTCGCTGAGCGCCTGCTGGGTGGTGACGTCGGGCGCGGGCCAGACGAGGAGCCTGCGGGGGTTGTCCAGCGGCTCGGGCGGCAGTTCGTCGTCCATGGGCTGCGGCTGGGGCCGGTTGGCGACCTCGACCGCGCCGCCGGGACCGTCCAGCGGCTCAGGCCCCTCGTCGGCGTCCTCGTCCGGAGCGCCGATCGCGTACGCACGGCCTGCGCCCTCGGTGGCGGATCCGATACGGGACTGCGGCTGGGCACCGGGAGCGGCGCCCGGAGCGGGAGCGGCCTGCGGATGCGGGCGCGCCGCGGTCTCGGGGCGCTCATCGGCCGTCGGCTCCGGAGGCGTCGACAGCCTGCGCCGACGACCGGAGCCGCCGAGGGTGTGCCCCTGGACCGAGGGCTGCGCGGGAGCCTGCTCCGGAAGCGGTCCGGCGGCCGGGGCTTCCGAGGCGGTGGCCGGAGCCGGCGCCTGGGGCGGCAATGGCCCGGCAGCTCCGGTCGCCTGCGTGGCCTGCCCCGGCGCGGCCTTGGCCGACCCCTGAGAAGCCGGAGCCGCCCCCTGGGAAGCCTGCGGCGGCAGCGGTGCCTGCGGGATACGCGGACTCTGCGGACTCTGCGGGCCCTGCGGCGACGCCTGCTGGGCCTGGCCCTGCGCCGCCCCCGGCTGGTTGCGCTGCTGCTCGGCGATCTGCTGGCCGAACGGCACGCCCTGCCCGAGCGTACGCACGCTGATCGCGCGCCCCTGCGTCGAGTTGGGGTCGCCGGGCGCGGCCTCGGCGGGCAGCGGCTGCGCGGCCCGCGCCTGTGGCCCGCGCTCGGGCGGCAGCGCGACGCCCCTGCCGGGCGTCGGGACACCCTTGGCGGCAGCGGAAGTTCCTTCGCCGTACGTGGTGGCCTGCGCGGGCACACCGGCGGGCGGGGCGCTCTGCGCGGCGGCACCCCCGGCAGGCGCGGCCGAAGCGGGAGCAGCCGCAGCGGGAACAGCCGATGCAGCCCCAGTCGAACCAGCCGCAGCGGGAGCAACCGAACCGGCCCCACCCGAACCAGCCGCAGCCGGTGCGGCAGCCGACGCCGGACGCGACCGTCGACGTCCCGTAGGCGCCTCCGCCGGGTGCGGCTGCGGCGGGGTGTGGTCGTCGCCCGGGTGGTGCAGCGCCGCCTCGTGCTGCCCGGTGTCGTCCTGGTCCGCCGTGGCGGGCGGCAGCGCGAACACGCGCCCGCTGGGGGCCTCGTCGGCGGCGGCCCGCTCCTTGGCGGCGGCCAGCGCACGGCGTCGACGCCCGGTCGGGCGCGGCGCGGCCTCGCCGGATTCACCGGCAGGCGCACCCGTGACGGCAACAGCGGTACCGGCAGCCCCGGCCCCCTCAGCAGCCTCCTGCGCCCCACCCGAAGGCAACGCGGGCAACGCCAACTGATCACTGTTACGCCGTGCACGCCGCCCCGAAGCACCGGCCGCAGCCCCGGGAGCCGACGCGCCCGCGGGAACGGGAACGCCCTGCGGCGGCACCGTATCCCCCTGCGCGGCGGACCCGGCCGCATGCTCGGCAGCGGTCACCACCGAGCCGACGGCCCCCACGGCGACCGAGCCACCGGCGCCCGCCGAGCCCTCCACCGCACTGGGCCGACCACGCCGCCGCCCGGTACCGCCCGAAGCACCCGTACCGCCCGTACCACCTGAAGAACCCGTACCACCCGAAGCAGGTGCCCCCTCAGCCTGCGCAGCAGACACACCAGCACCGGTACTCGCACCAGCCGCCTCAGAGGCAACAGCTGCCTCAGAAGCAGCAGCCGCCTCGGCCGACTCAGCGGCAGCCTCAACATCCTGCGGGACCTCGGCCGCACGCCGCCCCCGACGCCGGCCGGTCCCACCGGAGGCAGCCACCCCTGCGGAGGAAGCTCCCCCCGAGGTGCCGTCCCCAGGAACCCCGCTCTCCAAGAACGCGTCCACCGACGGCCCGGAAGCCCGCCGCGCCCGCCGCCGCCCGCCACCGGAAGTGGTGGCCGAGGCCTGCTCCGGCACGGTGACCCCGGCGCCCACCGAGGCATCGGCGGCCTCGGGAGCGACGGCGGTAACCGCCCCGGCCCCCGCCCCGATCGGCACCTCGAGCACATAGGCGCTGCCGCCCATGCCCGGCACTTCATGCGTCTGCAGCACGCCTCCGTGCGCCCGCACGATGCCCCGCACGATCGGCTCGTGCACCGGGTCTCCGCCGGCGTAGGGGCCCCGCACCTCGATGCGTACGACCTCACCGCGCTGAGCCGCGGCCACGACGATCGTCGAGTCCACGTACCCACCGGCGGTCGGGGCCGAAGAGCCCGCGCCCGCCCGCGCGTTCCCCGTGGCGTCGATCCCCGCGACATCCGCGACCAGATGGGCCAGTGCCGTGGCGAGCCGCCCCGGGTCGACCTCGACCTCCAGCGGCGGCGCGTGCACCGCGAACTGCGCGCGCCCGGGCCCGATCAGCTCGACCGCGCCCTCCACGCCACTCGCGACGACGGCGTCGAGCATGACCTTGGAACAAGCAAGCTGCTGATCACCGGAGTCGAGCAGCTGGAACCCCAGCACATTGTCGACAAGCGTGGTGATCCGCGCGTACCCGGCGGAAAGATGATGAAGAACCTGATTCGCCTCGGGCCACAGCTGCCCGGCGTCATCCGCAGCCAGGGCCGAAAGCTCGCGCCGCAGCTCGTCCAGCGGACCCCGCAACGACGAGCCGAGCACGGCGAGCAGCTGCTCGTGCCGCGTGGCAAGAGCGTCGTACCGCGCCTTCTCACGCTCGGTCAGTGCCTCGAACCGGTCCTTCTCGCGCTCGGCGAGCGCCGCGTACCGCTCCTGCTCGGCGGCTGCCTCTTCGGCGCGCTGCTCGGCGGCGGCGGCCAGTTCGCCGGCGTGCCGCTCGGTGGCGGCCTTGAGCTCCTCCGTACGCCGCTCGGTCGCGGCCCGCATCTCCTCGGCGTGCTGCGCGAGCGCGGCCTCGTGCTCCTCGGCGAGCGCGTCGTAGGGCCGCCGGTCGGTGAACGTCATCACCGCGCCGACGAGCTGGTCGCCGTCCCGCACCGGGGCCGTCGTCAGGTCGACCGCGACCCGGTCGCCGCTCTTGGACCACAGGACCTGCCCGCGCACCCGGTGCTTGCGCCCCGAGCGGAGTGTGTCGGCGAGCGGGGATTCGTCGTACGGGAAGGGCTCGCCGTCGGCGCGGGAGTGCAGCACCAGGTTGTGCAGCTCCTGCCCACCCAGATCGCTGGCCCGGAAGCCCAGTATCTGCGCGGCGGCGGGGTTGACGAGAACGACCCGCCCCTCGGTATCCGTACCGACGACACCCTCGGCGGCGGCCCGCAGGATCATCTCGGTCTGCCGCTGCGAGCGCGCGAGTTCGGCCTCGGTGTCCACGGCGCCCGAAAGGTCGCGGACGACGAGCATGAGCAACTCGTCCCCGGTGTAGCCGTAATTGTCGTAGGCGTCCCGGATGTCCTCGAGGTTCGAGCTGGTGACCTCGACGGGGAACTCGCTGCCGTCCGTGCGCCGCGCGGTCATCCGCTTCGGCTTGGTCCGGCCGCGCTCGTCGATGGAGTCGGGCCTGCGCATCGATCCGGGAATCAGCCGGGAGTCGAACTCCGGCAGCAGATCGAGCAGTCCGCGCCCCACGAGGGCGGTGCCCGGCGCCTCGAACGCCTCCAGCGCGATCGCGTTCGCGTTCACGACGGTCCCGTTGGCGTTGACGAGGACCAGCGCGTCCGGGAGCGCGTCGAGTATCGCTGCGAGGCGAGCAGCGCCTCGGGATGGCCTGCTGCTCACGACGACGCTTCCTCCCTGATTACCGCTGCTTGCCGACCCGCTCAGGCCATCTTGCCCCTCGGCCCGTGGCGTGTCACGGGAGGGAGTCTACGGGGAGTGGTTGTGCGTGCGAGGCCGGATGAGAGGGAGGTCGCACGCAGAAGATGTGAGCGGGGAATGAAGACGGGTGAACGCAAGGCCCTCTTGAGCTAGGCCGTGGCCTCGGGCAACACCGGTACGAGCCGGTCCCAGCGCCCGATCTCGCAGCCGTTGCTGCGGTTGAACTTCGCGTCGACGGGCCGCCCGTTCCAGGTCCCGGTGATGTGCGCGGTGGCAGGGCCGCCGTACTGCATCGTGCAGATCGAGTCGGCCGGCACGGGTGCGAACCTGTCGCTCCCCCACGTCCCCTCATCGAGCTTCGCGCACGCCTCCTGCGCGTCCGGGTGCGAGCCGCCCGCCGGGTGGCACTCCAGCTTGTACGTCCCGTCCCCCTCGCCCCCCGAGCCGGTGACCGTCACGGTGAGCCGGTCGGGGGTCGGCTCCGTGAGCGGCGTCAACAGGTGCAGCGGACCCGTGTCGGCGTGGGCGGCGGCGGGCACGGCGCAGAGCGCGGCGACGGACGCGGCGGCGGTGAGGGCGATGCGGCGCAACATGACGGGGCTCCACTGGGTGCGGGGTACCGGGTACGCGAACACGTACGGGCTCTACCGCTTCTAACGCCGCCCGGCGCGCGACGTTGCGGGCGCGCGGGACGCTTTGCCCTGTGGGCCTGACCACTAGTACCGTGGAGTCCGCGATTGGTGACACACCGCTCGGCTGTGTCATCATCTGCACGCACCCCCGCGTCCGCGCAGGTGTGCAAGCTGGAGGCGTCGCCTAGTCCGGTCTATGGCGCCGCACTGCTAATGCGGTTTGGGACCTAAATCCCATCGAGGGTTCAAATCCCTCCGCCTCCGCTTCATGATCCGAAGCCCTGGTCCTGCTGGACCGGGGCTTCGGTGCTTCCTTGCCAGGAAGTACGTTTCCGCAGGTCGCAAGGGGTGTGGCAAACGGATTTCACATGGCGGCGGCGGTCATGTAATGTTCTTCCTGTCGCCGCGAGCGGGCCGAAAGGCCGGGGAGCGAAGACAGACAAAAGAAAAATCAAGCACTCGTAGCTTAACGGATAGAGCATCTGACTACGGATCAGAAGGTTGCAGGTTCGAATCCTGCCGAGTGCACACAGTCGAAAGGCCCCCGGAGATGATCCGGGGGCCTTTTGCGTTGCCCCGGGAGGTCGGCTGAGTCGCCTAGTCGTCGCCCCCGCGATCGTCGGTGTGATCGCCAGCACAGCTGAAGCGATGGCCAGCGGAGTCACGTATTCCGCACATAGCGTGATCAACGACCAAGTAAGTCCTGCTTTATTGGAGGATCGATGCGCAAGGTTTTGACGGGGAAGCGCAAGCTGGCGGTCGTGGCGCTGACGGCTGTGGCCATCGGACTGCCCGCCGTGGGTGCGGTCGCGGGGGAGATCAGCGGGAGCAGGCTTCCGTTCTCCATAGCCACCGCGGGGAACAAGGAGGACGGTGACCGCTGGAAGGGCAAGAGCAGCGGTCACGCCAAGGCCTGTGGCGATGTGCCGGTGAACGACACTCGGACGTTCAGCGCGTACATCTACCAGGACAAGAGCTTCCGCCCCGACCCGCAGATCGCCAGCACCTCCCGCAGCTACAAGCAGGGGTACGGCTGTGGTGGCTACAAGGGCACCAGCACGGGTGGCAAGTACTACACCAAGGCCACCTGGGCCGGGATCCCCGGCAGCCGCGCCTACGGTTACGTGAACGCCCAGAACTGATCAGTAATCAGGATCAGGAATCAGGAATCAGGAATCACGTGACCAGTAGCAAGAGCGCTGCCGCGGCCGGCTCCCAGCCGGTCGCGGCGGTCGCGGCCGTGACCGTCCGGTACGGGTCCACGGTCGCCCTCGATGACGTCTCCCTCGAATTCCCCTCCGGGGTCACAGGACTGCTCGGGCCCAACGGGGCGGGGAAGAGCACCCTGTTGTCGCTGCTGAGCACGGCGCGCAGACCCAAGTCCGGCTCGGTCACCCTCCTCGGGGACGAGGCGCCGGGGCGGGCCAGGGTGCAGCACATCAGACAGCGGATCGGGGTGCTTCCGCAGTCCTTCGGGTTCTATCCCCGATTCACCGTCCTGGAGTTCACCGAGTACGCGGCCTGGCTGCGCAAGGTGCCCGCCGCCCGGCGCCGTGAGCGGGCCCGCGATGCGCTGCGTCTTGTAGAGATGGAGAAGCACGCAGAGAAGAAGATGGGTGCCCTGTCCGGCGGCATGCTGCGGCGCGTCGGCATCGCCCAGGCCATGGTCAACGAACCGTCCCTGGTGCTCCTCGACGAACCGACCGTCGGCCTCGACCCGGCCCAGCGCGTCGGATTCCGGGGCCTTATCCGGGAGTTGGGCGAGCGGTCCGCGGTCGTGATGAGCACCCACCTCGCCGAGGACGTCGCCCATGTGTGTGATCGGGTCGCCGTGCTGCTTGAGGGTTCGGTCCGGTTTGCGGGGACCGTCGGCGAGCTGTGCGCACTCCCGGACGGGGACGGGGACGGGGACGCGGACGGCAAGGACGTCGACGGGGGCGCCGTGGAAGCCGGGTATCTGCATCTGGCCGGGACGGAAGCGGTGGCGACCTGATGCGTGTGCTGCTGACCGAGATGCGGCGCGGCGAGGCCAAGTGGGCCGCCGCGCTCATGGGCGCGATCGGCGTGTACTACTTCACCGCCGAGAGCCCCGCCGAGAGCGACTGGATCGGCTGGTGGACCCAGACCAGCCTGCAGGTCCAGCTCTACGCGGTGATCGTGATGGGCTCGGTGATGAGCGCCGCGGCCGCCTGGGGAGCGGGCCGCGCCTTCCGGCACCGGACGCGGGTCTGGGCGGACACCGCGGCCCGCGGCGGCTGGGCGCAGGCGCTGCTGCTCTGGCTCGCGGTCTGGCTGTGGGCGCTGATCGCGTACGCCGTGCTGATCGGTGTGGCGTTCTCGCGGACCGCGGGGGTGAGTGAGGTCGGCGGGCCCTCGTGGACGCCGTTGTTGCTCGGGGCCGCGATGCTGGGCCTTGAGATCGCCGTGGGGGTCGCGATCGGTTCGGCGCTGCCGTCCCGTGTGGTCGCGCCCTTCGCGGGGATCTTCTGGTACGGGCTCTTTGTCTTTGTGGCGTTTGTTCCGGACACTCCGCTCGACAAGCTCTTTCCCGCGATCGACGAGTTCTGGAGCTCGGAGTTCGAGCCGAACACCACGCGCATGCTGATCGCCGTCGCCTGGTGTCTGGCCTTCGGTCTTCTCCTGACCGCGCTGCCCGCGCTGCGGCGCCGTGCCGCGCTCGCGCCGCGGCCCCTTGCCCTGGGGGCGCTAGCCGTGGCCGCGCTCGTCGCGGGCGGCACACTGGTGGGCTTCCGTACGCCGGTGCCCGACTCCTATTGGGCGGTGCGCAAGGAGCAGCCCGCGCAGCCGCTCTGCGCCGCCAGTGGGCGTACGAAGGTGTGCCTGTGGCCGGACGACCGCCATCTGCTGCCGCAGGCCAAGGCCGCCGTGCGGACCGTCGACGAGCGGCTCGGCTCCCTGAACGGGCTCAACCGCGCCTTCTACGCGACCGGCCTCGACCGGCCCAAGAAGGGGCACAGCGCCGAGCTGTCCCTGATGACGCCGGCGGAGACCGAGGCGGACCTGACCGACGCCCTGTTCGCGGCTGCCCTTCCGCAGCCCGAATCCACGGACTGCGAGCCGCAGTTGCTCAAGGAGACCGGCGGCTACCCGGGCACCTTCCTCTTCGAAGCCGTCATCCGTGCCCGCGCCGGCGCTCCGAGCGACTACTACGGAGAGAAGTTCGGCCGGGCCCTCGACCGGGTCACCAGTGCCCCGCGCGCCGAGCAGGACAAGTGGATCGAGGCCGCGGCGCAGGACATCCGTGCCTGCCGTGCGCTTCCGGAGCTGCCGCGGTGACCCCGGTGACCCCGGTGCGGGGTCTTCTCGCGCCTCGTAGTCCCGGGGCTCAGGCCGTGCTCGCCTTCGTACGCTGCCGGGGCCTGCCCCGGGCCGCGGGCGTCGCGCTGGTCGTCGCCCTGGCGGCGACCGCGTTCGCGGGGCAGCGGGTGGCGGTGCCCGAGTTCCGCTACCTGGTCGACTTCAGCGTGCCGGTTGCCGAGGTCGTGCCGCTGGCGCACGCGGTGATCCTCGCGACCACGTTGTTCTCGCCGATGGCGGACCTGGAGCAGACAGCGGCCCAGCCGATGACCCGCCACCGGGGCCTGTACCTGGTGGTGCTGCTCGCCCTCGCGCTCGGCCTGAGCGCGCTGCCGCTGCTCGCCGGGGCGAGTGGCGAGGTGTTCGGCTCGGCGGCGCGCAATGTCGTCGGCTATCTCGGCCTCGGCATGATCAGCGCCAGGCTCTTCGGCAGCGGGCTCGCCTGGCTGCTTCCGCTCGGCATGTTCGGGCCCACGCTGCTGCTGGGTGTCGACAGCGACAACAACCCGGAGCCCTGGGCCTGGTCACTGCATGCGTCGTCCAGTGCGTCGGCCGCGGTCGTGGCTGCGGCGCTGTGGGTGATTGGTGTGGCCGCGGCTGCCACGGGGCGCCCGCGGCAGACGGAGCGGGCTGAACAGCACTGAGTGCTCCGCTGGATATGCGGTTTCTTCACCGCGGGCCGGTGGGGGCTGGTCGCGCAGTTCCCCGCGCCCCTTCGGGGGCGCGCTCTCGACAAGACTGTCCCCATGGAGTGGCGTAGTGCGGGTTTGAGCTGGGCGGACGGGTCGCCCGTGCTCGGGTGGGAGCGGGGTGGCGTCAGCCCGCTGGTCGTGGGGCGGCACCTCGGGTTCCGGGTCGGTGGGCCGCGGCGGTGTGTGGGGGCGCGGGGGAATCCGTGCCCCGATGCCGCCGTGGTGGCGGGGCGGGCGACGCAGGCCCGGTGTGCGGAGTGTGCGCGGCTCGACCGGGCGCACTCGGTGGCCGCCGACACCATCGCCGATGATCCGCGGACCTATCGGGTCTACCTGGCGTGGTTCGGGCCCGGGATGGTGAAGGTCGGGATCACCAGGGAGGAGCGGGGCGCCGCGCGGCTGCTCGAGCAGGGGGCGGTGGCGTTCGCCTGGCTCGGCCGGGGGCCGTTGATGGCGGCGCGGCGGGCCGAGGAGCTGCTGCGGGTCGCGCTCAAGGTGCCCGACCGGATCTCGTACGCCAGGAAGCGCGCGGTCAGGTCCGCGCTGCCGGGGGAGGCGGAGCGGCGGGGCGAGTTGGAGCGGCTGCACGGCTTCGCCGTCGCGCTCGACGGGTGGCCCGAATCCCTTGAGCGGCTGCCCGGGGGGATCGTGGATCACGGGGAGGCGTTCGGGGTGGAGCGGCTTGCGGGGACCCGTGGGTACGCGGTGACGGAGCTCGCCGACGGCGGGGTGGTCTCGGGGGAGCTGGTCGCCGTGGCGGGGCCCGATCTCTGTCTGGACGACGCGGGGCGCCTCGTCGTGCTCGACAGCAGGCTGCTGCGGGGGTGGCGGCTCGAAGGGGTGCGGGGCACGACGCGTACGACGGTTCCGGTGCGGGAGGTGCCGGTCGAGCAGGGCGGGCTGTTCTGAGGCACACGCAGTACGCCGTACGCCGCCGAAGCTGACCGGAGGGTCAAGTCTCGTCTCCCGTACGGCAATGAAGGCGGGGAAGGGGTGGACAGTGCGCGGCGCGTGGCCGAGCCTGAGGGACATGAGTGATCACCCTGTCGCGCCTGTCGCGCCCTTCGAACCGCCTTACTACACCGTCGTGTTCACCTCTCTGCGGACCGAGGGCGATCACGGCTACGGCGAGACCGCCGAGCACATGGAAGAGCTGGTCGCGAAGATCCCCGGCTTCCTGGGCATGGACTCCGCGCACACACCCGGCGGGCTCGGCATCACCGTCGGGTACTTCCGCGACGAGGACGCGATCAAGGAGTGGCGCGCCGTGGCGGAGCACCGGACGGCGCAGCGGCGGGGGCGCGAGGAGTGGTACGAGACGTACTCCGTCCATGTCGCCAAGGTGGAGCGGAGCTACGGCTTTGAGCGGCGATGACCGCGAGGCCGCGCAGGTCGTCCGCTTCTGGGAGCGGCTCGGTCTTCCCGGACTCGTCGACGTACACACGCACTTCATGCCCGAGCGGGTCCTCGCGAAGGTGTGGGAGTACTTCGATGCGGCCGGGCCGCTCGTCGGGATGAAGTGGCCGGTGATCTACCGGCACGAGGAGGAGCAACGGATCGCGCTGCTCCGGGAGTTCGGCGTCCGGGCCTTCACGTCGATGATCTACCCGCACAAGGCGGGCATGGCGCGGTGGCTCAACGGCTGGGCGGCCGAGTTCGTCCGCCGGACGCCCGACTGCCTGCACACGGCGACGTTCTTTCCCGAGCCGGACGTCGAGGCGTATGTGCGCGAGGCCGTCGACGCCGGTGCGCGGGTCTTCAAGTCCCATGTACAGGTGGGGGGTTACGACCCGGGCCACCCGCTGCTCGATCCCGTCTGGGGGCTGCTCGCCGAGGCCGGCATCCCCGTCGTGGCGCACTGCGGTTCGGGGCCCGCGCCGGGCAAGCACACCGGGCCCGAGCCCATCGGCAGGCTGCTCGCCCGGCATCCCCGGCTGCGGCTGATCGTGGCGCACATGGGGATGCCCGAGTACGCCGACTTCCTGGCGCTCGCCGAGCGCTTCGCGGAGGTCCGCCTGGACACGACCATGGTGTTCACCGACTTCACGGAGCGGCTCAACCCCTTCCCGCGCGAGCAGCTGCCGCGGCTCGCGGATCTGGGGGAGCGGATCCTGCTGGGCACGGACTTCCCGAACATTCCGTACGGGTACGTCCATCAGCTCGACGCCCTCGAACGGCTCGGACTGGGGGACGACTGGCTGCGGGCCGTCTGCCACGGGAACGGGGCGCGGCTCTTCGGGCTGCCCACTCAGCGGTAGCCCACCCGTTTCTCAGGGAATTCACAGGTTCCGGCAAGAGGTCTCTCAGGGGCGCGGCGCAGGCTGTCAGCCATGACTACGACCTCGCCCCAGGGGCGTACCGAACTGCTCAGGTCGGACGGGAGTCCCGTACGCGTCCTCGTCGTGGACGACGAGGTGTCGCTGACCGAGCTGCTCTCCATGGCCCTGCGTTACGAGGGCTGGCAGATACGCAGCGCGGGCGACGGGGCCGGTGCGGTGCGGACCGCGCGGTCCTTCAGGCCCGACGCCGTGGTGCTCGACATGATGCTGCCCGACATGGACGGCCTCGCCGTGCTCGGCAGGCTGCGGCGTGAGCTGCCCGATGTGCCGGTGCTCTTCCTGACGGCCAAGGACGCCGTCGAGGACCGCATAGCCGGGCTCACGGCAGGCGGCGACGACTATGTCACCAAGCCCTTCAGCCTCGAAGAAGTCGTGGCGCGGCTTCGCGGGCTCATCCGGCGGGCCGGGGCCGGCGACCGGCGCAGCGAGTCCGTGCTCGCCGTCGGGGATCTCACCCTCGACGAGGACAGCCACGAGGTGACGCGGGGCGGGGACTCCATCCACCTCACGGCCACCGAGTTCGAGCTGCTGCGCTATCTGATGCGCAATCCGCGGCGCGTGCTCAGCAAGGCCCAGATCCTCGACCGGGTGTGGAGCTATGACTTCGGGGGCCAGGCCAACGTCGTCGAGCTCTACATCTCGTATCTGCGCAGGAAGATCGACGCGGGCCGGGAGCCGATGATCCACACGCGGCGCGGCGCCGGGTATCTGATCAAGGCCGCCCCATCGGTCGAGGGCGCGGCCGCGTCATGAAGCAGGTCTCATGATTCGACGGCGGCAGCCGCGTTCGCTGCGGACGCGGCTCGTCGTCTCGGCGGTGGCGCTGATCGCCGTCGTCTGCGCGGTGATCGCGACGGTGACGACGATCGCGCTGCACTCCCATCTCTACGACCAGCTGGACAGCTCGCTCGGCACGGTCGCGATGCGCGCGTCCGGGCCGCCCGGTGACGCGGGCGCGCTGCCCGAGCGCCACCGGCTGCCGGACGACGGTGATCCGCTGCAGTTCGTCTCCAAGGGGCCCCAGGAGGTCGGCACGATCGGAGCCGTCGTCCAGGGTGACGGCTCGGTCGGCGAGGCCATCGTCAGCACCGAGCCGGACACCGACAGCGGAAGCCCCGCGCCGCAGACCGAGCGGCTCGACGCGGACCGGTCCGGCGCGCTCGGCTCCGTGCCGCGCGACGGGAAGCCGCACAATGTCGGCATCCCCGGCCTCGGCGAGTACCGCGTCGAGTACGCGACCGGCGTCAACGGCGACTTCCTCGTCGGCATCCCCACGGCCAAGGTGCAGAACACCCTCAGTACGTTGATCATCGTCGAGGTCAGTGTCACCGCGGCGGGCCTGGTCGCGGCCTCGCTCGCCGGTGCCGCCATGGTCGGCGTCGCGCTCCGGCCGCTGCGCCGGGTCGCCGCGACCGCGACCCGGGTCTCCGAACTCCCCCTGCACACCGGCGAGGTGGCGCTGCACGAGCGCGTCCCCGACGCGGATGCGAGCACGGAGGTCGGGCAGGTGGGCGCGTCCCTCAACCGGATGCTCGACCATGTGCACTCCGCGCTGCACGCGCGCCAGGAGAGCGAGACGCGGGTGCGGCGGTTCGTCGCGGACGCCAGCCATGAGCTGCGTACGCCGCTCGCCTCGATCCGCGGGTACGCCGAACTGACCCGCCGGGGGCGGGAGACCACCGGGCCGGACACGCGGCACGCCCTAGGGCGCATCGAGTCCGAGGCCCAGCGGATGACGGGGCTCGTGGAGGATCTGCTGCTGCTCGCCCGCCTTGACGAGGGGCGGGACGGCGGGCTTCCCGGTGCCGCCGGGGCGAGACAACCGCTCACGTACGAGAGCACTGATCTCTCACCCCTGGTCGTCGACGCCGTCAGCGACGCGCGCGCCGCAGGCCTCGAACATCACTGGAGCCTCGAACTCCCCGACGATCCCGCCCTGGTGCTCGCCGACGCCGCCCGCCTCCACCAGGTCGTCGTCAACCTCCTCGCCAACGCCCGCACCCACACACCGCCGGGCACGAAGGTCAAGGCCCGCGTGCTGCGGGACGCCGGGCACGGCGTACGCCTTGAGGTCCAGGACGACGGCCCCGGCATCGCCCCCGCCCTCCTCCCCCACGTCTTCGAACGGTTCGCCCGCGGCGACGCGTCGCGCTCCCGCACCGCCGGGTCCACTGGGCTCGGCCTCGCCCTCGTGCACGCGATCGTGGCCGCGCACGGCGGCACGGTGGCGGTGGAGAGCGTGCCGGGGCGGACGGTGTTCGCGGTGACGTTGCCAGCCGCGCACGCCGCGCACGCCGCGCACGCCGCGAACCGCGAGGTCACGCACTCACAGTCGGACCACAGGCTCACCACACAGCCCTGACAGACCACTTGACGAATGTCGGTGGCATGCAAACCACCGACTCTTCTCCGGGCGGCGCTTGCTCGGTCACACTGCCGGCGCGGGCGCACCTTCCCGCCGGATGGCGCGACGTGCCCGTCCTGGACATCGTGATCCCCGTCCACAACGAGGAGAAGGACCTCGGGCCGTGTGTGCGGCGCCTGCACGACCATCTCGTCCGCACTTTCCCGTACCCCTTCCGCATCACCGTCGCGGACAACGCGTCGACGGACGCCACGCCCCAGGTGGCAGCGGGACTCGCCGCCGCGAGCCCCGAGGTCGAGTACCGACGGCTCGAACAGAAGGGCCGCGGCCGGGCGTTGTGCGCCGTCTGGTCCGTTTCGGACGCCCCCGTCCTCGCCTACATGGACGTCGACCTCTCCACCGACCTCAACGCGCTGCTCCCGCTGGTCGCGCCGCTCATCTCCGGCCACTCCGACCTGGCGATCGGCTCCCGGCTCGCGCGCAGCTCACGGGTGGTGCGCGGCCCCAAGCGCGAGTTCATCTCGCGTACGTACAACCTCATCCTGCGCGGCTCGCTGCACGCCCGCTTCTCCGACGCCCAGTGCGGCTTCAAGGCGATCAGGGGCGATGTGGCGGGCGTGCTGCTTCCGCTGGTCGAGGACACCGGGTGGTTCTTCGACACCGAGATGCTGGTGCTCGCCGAGCGCGCGGGGCTCCGCATCCACGAGGTGCCGGTCGACTGGGTCGACGACCCGAACTCCACGGTCCACCTGGTCAAGACGGCCACGGACGACCTCAAGGGGGTGTGGCGGGTCGGGCGCGCCCTCGCGGTCGGCGCGCTGCCTCTTGACCGGCTCGCCCGCCCCTTCGGCGACGATCCGCGGGACCGGCAGCTGACCGGCGTGCCCGGCGGACTCGCCCGCCAGCTGGTCGGCTTCTGCGTGGTGGGCGCGCTCTCCACGCTCTTCTATCTCCTTCTCTACTCCGGCTTCCGTACGTTCACGGGGTCGCAGGTGGCGAACGCCCTTGCCCTGCTGTTCTCCGCGGTCGCCAACACCGCCGCCAACCGGCGGCTCACCTTCGGGGTGCGCGGCCGCGACCGTGCGATGCGCCATCAGGCCCAGGGCCTGGTCGTCTTCGCCATCGGCCTCGCCCTGACCAGCGGCTCGCTGGCGGCCCTCGACGCGGCCTCCGGCGACCCCTCCCACTCCACGGAGCTCGCGGTCCTGATCGCGGCCAACCTCGCGGCGACGGTCCTGCGGTTCCTGCTGCTGCGGGCCTGGGTGTTCCCGGAGCGGCGCACGAACTCCGCGTACGACATGAA
Source organism: Streptomyces sp. NPDC086554 (assembly GCF_040686095.1). Classification (NCBI taxonomy): domain Bacteria; kingdom Bacillati; phylum Actinomycetota; class Actinomycetes; order Kitasatosporales; family Streptomycetaceae; genus Streptomyces; species Streptomyces sp. NPDC086554. Next base: position 110,672 of record NZ_JBFBJK010000020.1, on the reverse strand, counting down.
CTCCGCCGACGAACCGAGGAACGCACGATGACGACAACTACCCAGGTGGCTCCCCCACTTCACGTGGCGGAGCCGCGCGACCCCCGCTGGGCCCGCCCGGCCTTCCTCGGCCTGCTGCTCGCGACCGCCGTCCTCTACTTCTGGAACCTCAGCGCGTCCGGTTACGCCAACTCCTTCTACTCCGCGGCCGTCCAGGCGGGCAGCCAGAGCTGGAAGGCGATGTTCTTCGGCTCGCTCGACGCGGGCAACGCGATCACCGTGGACAAGCCCCCGGCATCGCTCTGGCCGATGGCACTCTCCGTACGCCTCTTCGGGCTCAACTCCTGGGCGGTGCTTGCCCCGCAGGTCCTGATGGGCGTCGCGACGGTCGGCGTGCTGTACGCGGCGGTACGCCGCCGCTTCAGCCCGGCGGCCGGACTGATCGCGGGCGCCGTGCTCGCGCTCACGCCCGTCGCCGCGCTGATGTTCCGCTTCAACAACCCGGACGCCCTGCTCGCGCTCCTGATGACCGTCACCGTGTACGGCGTGCTCCGCGCCCTGGAGCACGGCCGCACCAAGTGGCTGGTCTGGGCGGGTGTCGCGGTCGGTCTCGCCTTCCTGGCGAAGACGCTGCAGGCGTTCCTGATCCTGCCGCCGCTCGCGGTCCTCTACGCGGTGTGCGCGCCCGTCCGGCTCCGCAAGCGCTTCGGTCAACTCGCCCTCTCCGGGCTCGCTATGGTCGTCGCGGGCGGCTGGTGGGTCGCGATCGTGGAGCTGTGGCCCGCGTCGTCCCGCCCGTACATCGGAGGCTCGCAGAACAACTCCTTCCTTGAGCTGACCTTCGGCTACAACGGACTCGGCCGCATCAACGGCGAGGAGACCGGCAGCGTGGGCGGTGGCGGCGGCCCCGGCGGCGGTGGCGGCGGTCAGTGGGGCGAGACCGGCATCGGCCGGATGTTCAACTCCGAGATCGGCAGCCAGATCTCGTGGCTGCTTCCCGCCGCGCTGATCCTCCTGGTCGGCGGCATCATCCTCACCTGGAAGGCCCGCAGGACCGACATCACGCGCTCGGCGTTCGTGGCGTGGGGCGGCTCGCTGCTGATGACGGCGGCCGTCTTCAGCTTCATGGCGGGCATCTTCCACCAGTACTACACGATCGCCCTGGCCCCCTACATCGCGGCGCTGATCGGCATGGGCGTCACGGTCCTGTGGGAGGAGCGGGCCAAGTGGTGGGCGGGCGCGCTGCTCGGTGCGGCCGTCGCGGGTACGGCCTGGTGGGGGTACGTCCTGCTCGGGCGGACCCCGGACTATGTGCCGTGGCTGCGCTGGGCGGTCCTGATCGGCGGACTCGCGGGCGCGCTCGGCCTGCTCCTCGCCGCACGCCTGGGGAGCCAACTGGCCATTGCTGCCATCGGGTTGAGCTTCGCTGCCTCGGTCGCGGGCCCGGTTGCGTACACGCTCTCCACCGTGAACAGCGCGCACACGGGGTCGATCGTGACGGCGGGCCCGGCGTCGGCGGGCGGCATGGGCGGACCCGGTGCCGGCGGTGGCGGCCGGCCCGGCGGTGGTGGCGGTGGTGGCGGTGGTGGCGGGATGCAGCCGCCAGGCCAGAACGGCCAGAACGGCCAGGGCGGTAAGCAGAACGGCGCGATGCAGCCCCCCACCGGCGGTCAGAACGGCGGCGGCATGGGCGGAGGCGGCGGCATGGGCGGCCTCCTCAACGGTGCCCAGGTCAGCAGCAAGGCCAAGAAGCTCCTGGAGGCGAATACCGAGGACTACACCTGGGCGGCGGCCGCCATCGGCTCGCAGAACGCCGCGAGCTACCAGCTCGCCACCGGCGACCCGGTGATGGCGATCGGCGGCTTCAACGGCAGCGACCCGTCCCCGACCCTCGCCCAGTTCAAGCAGTACGTGGCCGACGGGAAGGTCCACTACTTCATCTCGGGCGGCCAGGGCGGCCAGGGCGGCCAGGGCGGAGGCGGCGGCATGGGCGGCGACAGCGGCACCTCCTCGAAGATCACCTCCTGGGTGGAGGACTCCTTTAAGAAGGTCACCGTCGGCAGCGCCACGTTCTACGACCTGACGCAGCCCAAGGGCTGACGGAAACCCTCTTGTACGGCGTACGGGAGATGCCTTACGGTGTACATCGCTCACCTCCCGTACGCCGTACAAGAAGAAGGAGAGGGTATGACGGCAACGACGACCGCCGAGACCCCCACCACCCCCCAGGCACACCCTCAGCGCTGGCTGATCCTCGGCGTCATCTGCCTCGCCACGCTCACCGTCCTCCTGGACAACACCGTCCTGAACGTCGCGATCCCCTCCCTCACCAAGGAGCTGGACGCGTCCACGGCCGACATCCAGTGGATGATCAACGCCTACTCGCTCGTCCAGTCCGGCCTCCTGCTCACCGCGGGAAGCGCCGCCGACCGCTACGGCCGCAAGAAGATGCTCGCCGCGGGCCTCGCCCTCTTCGGCATCGGCTCGCTGGTCGCGGGCCTCGCCCAGTCCTCCACGCAGCTCATCGCAGCGCGGGCCGGGATGGGCATCGGCGGCGCGCTCCTGATGACCACCACGCTCGCCGTCATCGTGCAGATCTTCGACGACAGCGAGCGGATGAAGGCGATCGGCCTCTGGTCGACCGTCAACTCCCTCGGCTTCGCGATCGGCCCGCTGGTCGGCGGCGTCATGCTGAACCACTTCTGGTGGGGCGCGATCTTCCTGATCAACATCCCCGTCGCGGTCCTCGGCTTCGTCGCCGTCGTGAAGCTGATCCCCGAGTCCAAGAACCCGCAGGGCGACCGGCCCGACCTGCTCGGCGCGGTGTTCTCCACCATCGGCATGGCGTCGGTCGTCTACGCGATCATCTCCGGGCCCGAGCACGGCTGGACGTCGACGCAGGTCCTGGTGGCGGCCGCGGTGGGTGTCGTCGTACTCGGCGTCTTCGTCTGGTGGGAGCTGCGCATCCCGTACCCGATGCTGGACATGCACTTCTTCCGCAACCAGCGCTTCATCGGCGCCGTCGCGGGCGCCATCCTGGTCGCCTTCGGCATGGGCGGCTCGCTCTTCCTGCTCACCCAGCACCTCCAGTTCGTCCTGGGGTACGAGCCGTTGGAGGCCGGTCTGCGGACGGCACCGCTCGCGGTCACCGTGGTCGCGCTCAACTTCACCGGCCTCGGCGCACGGCTTCTTAAGAAGACGAGCACCCCGGTCACCATCGCCATCGGCATGACCCTCCTCTCCGCGGGGCTCGTCGCGATCGCCGTGCTCGGCGGCGACAACTACGGCGGGATGCTGACCGGGCTCATCGTGATGGGCGCGGGCATCGCACTGGCCATGCCCGCCATGGCCAACGCCATCATGAGCGCGATACCGCCGGAGAAGGCGGGCGTCGGCGCGGGCGTCAACGGCACGCTCGCGGAGTTCGGCAACGGGCTCGGCGTGGCCGTACTCGGCGCGGTCCTGAATTCGAAGTTCGCCTCGCTCGTGGCCGTGTCCGCGGCCTCGCTGCCCGCCGCGCTCGCCGCGGCCCGTACGGAGGGCGAGCGGACGCGGATCGCCGACGCGTTCTCCTCGGGCCTGGAGACCAGTCAGCTGGTGGGGGCCGTGGCGGTGTTCCTCGGAGGCGTTGTCGCGGCCGCGTTGCTGAAGCGGGCGGAAAGGGCAGACTCTGCCAAGACGGGGTCCGCATAGCATCGAGGAGGGCGGCGGACTGGATCATTCCGGTCTGTTCCGCCGCCCGCTCCGGACCACCGGTACAAGAGCTCAGGACCAGGAAGGTGCGCCATGGTGAAGGCAGCCGACCGCGCGAAGCGCCCCGCGCGGACCAGCGTCTGGCTGGAGGGCAAGGCCCCCAGGAACGGCGCGGGCCGCAGGAGTGATCAGCCGACGGGCCTGGACCGTGACCGCATCACCGAGGCCACGGTCCGTCTCCTCGACGAGGAGGGCCTCGCCAAGTTCTCCATGCGGCGCCTGGCCGCCGAGCTGAACGTCACGGCGATGTCCGTGTACTGGTACGTCGACACCAAGGACGACCTGCTCGAACTGGCCCTGGACTCGGCCGCGGGCGAGATGAACCTGCCGGACCCGGAGTCCGTCGTCCCCGACCGGTGGCGCGAGTCCCTGCGGGAACTGGCCCAGGAATACCGGGCCTTGCTGGTCCGGCACGCCTGGGTGTCACCCCTGGTCGGCACCTTCCTGAACATCGGGCCGAACTGGATCAAGTTCGCCCTCGCGGTGCAGCAGGTGGTGCGCAGCACCGGTCTGCCGACGGAGAAGCAGACGGGTGCGATCGCCGCGGTCTTCCAGTTCGTGTACGGCTTCGGCACCGTGCAGGGCCACTACCTCGCGCGGTGCGCCGCGGCGGGGATGACTCCGGCGGAGTACTTCAAGGAGGCGATGGGCGCCGTCAGGTCCGATCCGGAGCTGGAGGAGACCCTGAACAGTGCCTCCGACATGATGGACGCGCGGGGCGGGAGCACGGTCGAGGAGATGTGGGAGCTGGACTTCTCGGTCGCCCTCGACCTGCTGATCGCGGGGATCGAGTCGAAGCTGTAGCGGGCCCCTGGGCCTATGACCGTGCCTTCGCGGCGGATGTCTCCCACCCACGTCTGCGCCGCGGAGAACCGCTACCCCTGCGGCAGCGAATCCCCTTGCACCGCCTGGATGTCCAGCTCCACCCGCAGGGTGGTTCCGATGGCGGAGATGCCCGCCTGGACGACCTGGTTGTAGTTCATCGCGAAGTCCTCGCGGCGCAGTTCGGCGGTGGCCCGGAAGGCCGCCCTCGTGCCGCCCCAGGGATCCGCGCCCGTACCGAGATAGCTGAGCTCCAGGTCGACGGGGCGTACGACACCGTGCATGGTCAGTTCGCCGTGCACCGTCCAGCGGTCGGAGCCCGCGGGCGTGAGACCGGTCGAGCGATAGGTGAGCTCGGGGTACTGGTCGACGTCCAGGAAGTCGGGGGACTTCAGGTGCCCGTCCCGCATGCCGTTGCCCGTGTCGATGGAGGAGGACTTGATGACCGCATCGACCCGGGACTTTTCGACGTCCTCGGAGATGTCGATCCGCCCGCCGAACTCCGTGAACCGGCCGTGCACGCTGGTGATCCCCAGGTGCTGCGCGGTAGCCCCCACGGTGGAATGCGCGGGGTCGATGGTCCACGGCCCCGGCGGCGGCAGCTCGGTGCCGCCCTGCCGGGCGAGGACGACGCTGCCGACCTCGGCGCGGCCGCTCGCGGTGACGAGCGCGGTCGAGGCCACGGGCGCGTAGCCGACCGCGGTGACAATCACCGTGTACGGTCCTGCCGACAGCGCCGTGGTGTCGCGCACCGTGCCCTCCTCGTCCGCCGCGGCCCGCAGCACCTGCGTACCCGTCATGTCGGTGAGGGTGACGACGGCGTGGGATACCGCCCAGCCGTCACGCGTCCGGATCCGCGCCGTAAGTCCCGATCCCATCCCGTTTATCTCCTTGCCGAGCCAAGCTTCAAAAAGAGTGCGGCCCCCGGCGGTGGTGACACGGCCGTCCCCTGCCGTGTGCGTCACCACCGATCCGGAGGCCCTTTCCACACCGGCCCGTACGCGCGCATCCGCTCGAGTGCGCGCGCACGGGCCGGGGTCAATTACTCGCCGGGGTGGGCGAGTTCGATGTCGTGGTCGACGACATTGCGGTCACCTTCTCCGGCGACGGTCAGGCCGGTCGCCACCGGCGGGTAGCCGGTCGCGATGACCGTGTACTCGCCGATGTCCAGGTCGGTGAAGGCGTACGCCCCGTCCGACCCCGTGGTGGCGGTGGCGACGACGTTGCCCGCCGCGTCCACCAGCGTGACCCGCGCGTCGTTCAGCGGTCCGCCCTTGGCCCGCACGGTGCCGAGCACCTGCGAACCGGCCTTCAGCTCGACCTCGACCCGGGTGACGCCGACCGCGCCGACCTCGACCGGCAGCGCCATCGGGCGGTGCCCCGCGGCGTTCACCGCGATGGTCACCTGTCCCGGCACCAGCTCGGCGAAGGTGAACTCGCCCTGGTCGGCGGTGAGTCCGGTGGCCAGGACATCGCCGCGTACGTCCGTCACGATGACCATCGCGCCCGCGACCGGCAGCTTGCCGTCGGAGGCCCGCACCACACCGGTGAGGCCGCTCGTGCCGCTCAGCAGGATGTCGTACGCGAGTGCCTCGTCGGCCACGACGATCGTCGAAGCCTGCGGCTGGAAGCCGTCGGCAGATGCGATCAGTACGTACGAGCCCGCGCCCGGGGCGTCCACGGCGTAGGACCCGTCGCCCTGCGCCACCGCACGCCCCAGCTGCCGTCCCCCGAGGGAGATCAGCGTGACCGCGGCCCGCGGCACCGGAGCGCTCTCCGCGCCCCGCACGAAGCCGCGCACCGGAGTGCCGCCGCCCGTGGTCTGCACCGGGGCGTCCCCGGCGGCGGACGAGGCGACCGCGGCGAGCTTCTCGGTGGCCGGAGACTCGGACGGCTCGGACGACTCGGACGGCTCGGACGACTCGTCGGCCTGGGCGAGGGCACCCGACGTACGCAGCGGGACCTCCTTGATGAAGAGCGTGATCAGGAAGGCGATGAGGGCCATCGGCGCGGCGATCAGGAAGACATCGGCGATGCCGTGCCCGTAGGCGCTCTCCATGACCGTACGGAACGGCGCGGGCAGGGCGTCCAGGTCGGGGATGCCACCGCCACCGGTGCCGCCGTGGCCCATGCCCGCAGCCTTCGGGCCGAGGTCTTCAAGCCCATCCTTCACGTAGTCGGTGATACGCGTGGACATCACGGCGCCGAGCGCCGAGACACCCATGGCACCACCGAGGGAACGGAAGAAGGTGACGACGGAGCTCGCGGAACCGAGGTCCTCGGGGGCGACCTGGTTCTGCGTGGCGAGCACCAGGTTCTGCATCATCATGCCGACGCCGAGGCCCATGATCGCCATGAAGATCGCGATGTGCCAGTACTCGGTGTCGTACCGCATCGTGCCGAGAAGGCCGAGCCCCGCGGTCAGAAGCACGCCACCCGCGACCAGCCAGGCCTTCCACTTGCCGGTCTTGGTGATGATCTGTCCTGAGACCGTCGAGGAGACGAAGAGGCCGCCGATCATCGGGATCGTCATGACGCCGGACATCGTCGGCGACTTGTCGCGCGCCAGCTGGAAGTACTGGCTGAAGAACACCGTGCCCGCGAACATCGCGACACCCACGAAGAGCGAGGCGAGCGAGGCCAGCGTGATGGTGCGGTTGCGGAAGAGCCGCAGCGGGATGATCGGCTCGCTCGCCTTGGACTCGACGAAGAGGAAGATCGCGCCGAGCACGACCGAACCGCCGACCATCGCGTACGTCTGCCAGGACAGCCAGTCGTACTTGTCACCGGCGAAGGTGACCCAGACCAGGAGCAGCGAGACGGCCGCGGAGATGAAGAAGGCGCCGGCCCAGTCGACCTTGACGTCCCGCTTCACGACGGGGAGCTTCAGGGTCTTCTGCAGGACGATCAGGGCGATGATCGCGAAGGGCACGCCGACGTAGAAGCACCAGCGCCAGCCGAGCCAGTCGGTGTCGGTGATGACACCGCCGAGCAGCGGACCACCGACGGTAGCGACGGCGAAGGTCGCGCCGAGGTAGCCGGAGTAACGCCCGCGCTCACGCGGGGAGATCATCGCGGCCATCACGATCTGCGCGAGGGCGGAGAGCCCGCCGACACCGATGCCCTGCACGACGCGGCAGGCGATGAGCATGCCCGCGTTCTGCGAGAGCCCGGCGACCACCGATCCCAGGACATAAATGATCAGGGCTATCTGTACGAGCGCCTTCTTACTGAAGAGGTCGGACAGCTTGCCCCACAGCGGGGTGGTCGCCGTCATCGCAAGGAGCGATGCGGTGACGACCCAGGTGTAGGCGGACTGGCCGCCGCCGAGGTCGCCGATGATTTCGGGCAGGGCGTTGGAGACGATCGTCGAGGACAGGATCGCGACGAACATGCCGAGCAGCAGGCCGGAAAGGGCCTCCATGATCTGGCGGTGCGTCATGGGGGCGCCGTCATCATGCGCCCCGTGCTTGGCGTGGCTGCCCCGCACACCGGATGGTGTGGTTGTTGCCATGGGCTTCCTCTTCGTTACGCGGGTGTACGGGTGGTCTCTTCAGAGGGGTGGGGGAGCCGGGCCGAAGCCGCACGGCAGTCCCCGAAGCTGTTGCGCAGCCGCGCGAGCAGCGTGCTGAGCTGGACGACCTCGTCGTCGGTCCAGTCATGCAAGTAATGGGTGAGTGTCCTGATGGACAGGTCGGACAGCTCATCGACCTTTGCCTTGCCCGCGGGGGTCAGGCGCAGGATCCGGGAGCGCTTGTCGGCAGGGTCGGGATCCCGGTGGATCCACTCCTTCTCCGCCACATGGGCCACGTGCCTGCTGGTCACGGACATGTCCACGGCGAGCAGTTCGGCGAGCCTGCTCATCCGCATCTCGCCGTGCCGGTCGAGCAGGACGAGTACGGCAGCGGTTCCGCCCGGGCAGTCGGCCGGCAGGCCACGTCCCAGGCCACGTTTCACGGCACCGATCGCGCTGAGCTGTCGGGCCAGCTCCTCGTACTGACGCTGCGCGGCCACGGCACCTCCCATGTGGTTGCTTAGGGCAACGATAGAGACAGTTGGTTGCCGCAGGCAAACTAAAACCGGACCAACGCCCTAAAGAGTCGGCAAAGGTCTGGGACCACCCTCGTAAAGTCCATGGTCAGAGGGGGGTTGGGCCGGGAGCGGAGGATTCGCTAGGGTCCTTCCCCATGGCACACAACCCCCAGGGTCCCCAGGGCAACCCCGACCCCGCCGGCAGCACGCAGATGTTCCGCGCCTTCGTGGACGAGGAGCCGCAGGGCAGCCGCCAGCAGCAGACGTCCGCGTCCTCGGGCCCGCGCATCGGCTTGATCATCGGAATCGTGGTGGCGATCGCGGTGGTGGCGGGCGTGGCGTGGCTGGCGCTCAAGTAGCGTCACCGCTTCAGCAGGGGCACGCGCCCCTGCCGGGGGCGCCCTTTAGGGGCGCGGGGAACTGCGCGAGCAACCACAAACAGCCCGCGCTACGAGAGCCGACCGCCCCTACTTCCACTCCACCGAGACGTCCTGAGTCTCGATGTGCATGCCCAACGGCACCCGCCACGGGTCCACGCAAACAGACCAGGTCTTCTCCACCCGCTTCCCCGCGCCGATAGGCGCAGGCAGCTTCTCGCTGGACTCAAGCGTCGCCCAGTCGACGCCAAGCGCCCCGATGACGTGCGTCTCAAAGGTGACCGTCCCTGAACGCACCGCGGATTCCCCGGTGTTGCGGAAGGCGACGGTCACCTTCTCGCACCACCGCTCATCGGCAGGCTTCAGCTCAGGTTCACCGACACTGAGCTTCGCGGGCCCGGCGGGGGGCGGCGCGCTGCTGCCGGGCGCGGACGGAGAATCCGAAGGACCCTCTGTACGACCGGAGTCGTCATCGCCACTGTCAGGGACCGAACCGCCGGGCGAGGCCGGAGCATCCGAACTCGCTCCGCCGTCAGACGACTTGCCGCCAGGTGAGTCACTACCAGGCGACGACTCACCGACAGGACCGCCACCTGAGGAGTCACTCCCCTCCGGTGCCCGGGAGGAGTCACCCTTGCCGCCGGGCGGCGCCTCACTGCCGTCCAGCGGGACCAGCTCCACGTCTCCGGTAGGCGCCACGCCAGGACCAGCCTTCGCAGGGTTCTCCGCCGCCGCCCCGGTGGCGACATAGCCGTCGCCGCCCCCGCTGCCGCAGGCAACAAGCCCACCGCTCAGGCTGCCGCCCAGACACAGCGCAGCCGCTACGTTCCGTACGCCACGTCGCATCGCGCCAGTGTGGCTGACGGTCCGTCACTTAGGAACCCCGTCAGCAACACCGGCCACCCCGTGGCGAATTGACCACCGGCGACGCAGCCGGCGACGCACCCGGCGACTCAGTCGGCGATCAGCCCTTCCCGAAGCTGAGAGAGAGTCCGGGTGAGCAGCCGGGACACATGCATCTGCGAGATGCCGACCTCCTCGCCGATCTGCGACTGCGTCATGTTCGCGAAGAAGCGCAGCATGATGATGCGGCGCTCGCGCGGCGGCAGCTTGGCGAGCAGCGGCTTGAGGGACTCGCGGTACTCGACGCCTTCCAGGGCGCTGTCCTCGTAGCCGAGGCGGTCCGCGAGGGAGCCCTCGCCGCCGTCGTCCTCGGGGGCGGGCGAGTCCAGCGAGGACGCCGTGTAGGCGTTCCCCACCGCGAGCCCGTCGACCACGTCCTCCTCGGACACCCCCAGCGCCTTGGCGAGCTCCGGCACCGTCGGGGAGCGGTCGAGCCGCTGGGCCAGCTCGTCGCTGGTCTTGGTCAGCGCGAGCCGCAGCTCCTGGAGGCGGCGCGGGACGCGCACCGACCAACTCGTGTCGCGGAAGAAGCGCTTGATCTCACCGACGACGGTCGGCATCGCGAACGTCGGGAATTCCACGCCGCGTTCGCAGTCGAAGCGGTCGATCGCCTTGATCAGACCGATCGTGCCGACCTGGACGATGTCCTCCATCGGTTCGTTGCGGCTGCGGAAGCGCGCCGCCGCGTACCGGACGAGAGGGAGGTTGAGCTCGATCAGCGTGTCACGCACATAGACGCGCTCCGGGCTGTCTTTGTCGAGTGCGGCGAGCCGCAGGAAAAGGGAGCGGGACAGGGTGCGGGTGTCGATGGCTCCAGAAGCCGTGGTCACGGCTTCGGCTGGAAGCGCGTCGGGCGCGATTTCGCTCTTCGTGAGCGTGAGCACCTTCGAGCTGCCCTGGTCTGCGGACATGCCACCCCCTTGAGGTCGCGGACGGTCACGGCGGACGCTCCCGTCGGAGGAACGCAGCCTCCACCTGAATACCGGACGTGGGGCTGCGGCAAACGCGGTTCCAGCAGAATGTCACATGTCGGCAACACGCTGTAGTTACATGTCGACAAAGAAGGGTGACATCACCGCAGGAGAGAGGGGGTGCGGGGGATTTGGACGCGAAGGAATGTCGAGAACCGCGCGAGGCGCGATCCACTCGATACGGTTACGCCTCGATCCGGTTTGCGGATCGTAGTCGCGCGAAGCTTCTGGCGAGGAGCCGAGACACATGCATCTGGGAAACGCCCAACTCTGCGCTGATCTGTGACTGTGTCAGATTGCTGTAGTAGCGGAGGAGCAGGATCCGCTGTTCGCGCTCGGGCAGTTGGACGAGGAGATGGCGGACGAGGTCGCGGTGTTCGACACCGTCGAGCGCCGGGTCCTCGTAGCCGAGCCGGTCGAGCAGACCGGGCGGGCCGTCGCCCTCCTGGGCCGCCTCCAACGACGTTGCGTGGTACGAGCGTCCGGCCTCGATGCAGGCCAGGACCTCCTCCTCGGTGATCCGAAGGCGTGCGGCGATCTCCCCGGTCGTGGGCGAGCGCCCGAAGGCCGTGGTGAGATCCTCGGTCGCCCCGGTCACCTGCACCCACAGCTCGTGAAGGCGGCGCGGGACGTGGATCGTTCGTACGTTGTCGCGGAAGTACCGCTTGATCTCGCCGACCACGGTGGGCATCGCGAAGGTCGGGAACTGCACGCCGCGCTCGGGGTCGAAGCGGTCGATGGCGTTGATCAGGCCGATCGTGCCGACCTGGACGACGTCCTCCATCGGCTCGTTGCGGCTGCGGAAGCGGGCCGCCGCGTACCGCACCAGCGGCAGATTCGCCTCGATGAGGGCGCCGCGCACCCGGCCGTGCTCGGGGCTGCCCTGTTCGAGTTCCTTGAGCTCGGCGAAGAGTACCTGCGTCAGGGCCCTGGTGTCGGCGCCGCGGGTGCTCGGCGTGCTCGGCGTGCTCGCTTGGGGCGTCACGGGTGGTGCTTCAGGCGCAGTACTGGCCGGCACGGTCAACGCCACCCCTTCTCGGTCAAGCCCAGTCGAGCTCAGTCACGATCAGCCGACCTCGGTCAACCTATCCGTCAAAGGCGGTCATAGCATCACAAGACATGTGCACTGTGCGCAAGCACCCGATAACTACGTGTTGAGGGGCAAGTTGGGGCTTAAGACGCAGAAAAGCCCCTCACCGTTCCGGTGAGGGGCTCTTTTGGCTGACGGCTCAGAATTCGTAGTCCGCGATCACCCACGTGGCGAACTCCCGCCACAGGGCGACGCCCGCCTGATGGGCCGGGTGCTCGATGTACCGCTTCAGCGCATCGGTGTCCTCGACCGCCGAGTTGATGGCGAAGTCGTACGCGATGGGCCGGTCGGTGATGTTCCAGTCGCACTCCCAGAACGTCAGCTCCGGGATCTGCTCGCCGAGCGCGCGGAAGGCCTTGACGCCCTCGACGACGCGCGGCTCGTCGCGCTGTACACCGTCGTTGAGCTTGAAGAGGACCAGATGGCGGATCATGCGGAACTCCTGGGAAGGCGGGGACGCGCCGCTCAGTCCTTGCCGCCGTTGGCGACCCACGTCATGAAGTCGCCGATGCTCTGAGCGGCACTCGAGACCGCCTCGAAGCCTATCTGTACGTAGTCAGCCGCCTTGGCGGGGTCGGTGATGATCACGTACAGGATGAAGACGACGACCGCGAAGAGCCCGACCTTTTTCCACTGCACCGCCACGCTCTTCGGCCTCCCCTTACGCGCGCCCCGTGTGACCTCTGTGACGGGCGAGAGTCTAACCCGGCGTGTCCTCACAGGGCTTTTAAGGACCAACGGCCCCATGGCACAGGCCCTTTGCCGGACTTCGCCCGGTATCGGGGGGAGCAGGATGGGTGATGTGCCCCAGCGGATCTGGCAGGAATCCGCGGGCACGGGACTGGCCCCACTGCGGGGTCACGCGCCGTCGGCTTCCCCCCGGATGACGGCGCTGACTTGAGGGTTCCAGTCCTCATCGGGGGGAGCGGCTTGTCCCCCCGATGCCGCTTCCCCCGGCCTGACTTTCACGACACGTTCATCACGAACATTCATCACGAACATTCATCACGAACGACGAAGGGCCCCGTCCACTGGACGGGGCCCTTCGTGTTGAGAGCGGTAGCGGAGGGATTTGAACCCTCGGTGAGTTTCCCCACACTCGCTTTCGAGGCGAGCTCCTTCGGCCGCTCGGACACGCTACCGAGAGGAACTCTAGCCCAAAGGTGCCCGTGGTCTGAAATCCGTTTGGCTCAGCGTGTGCGGAAGAAGCGGGTGAGAAGCCCCGCGGCCTCCTCCGCGAGGACCCCGTGGATCACCTCGGGCCGGTGGTTGAGCCGTCGATCGCGTACGACGTCCCAGAGCGAGCCCGCGGCGCCCGCCTTCTCGTCACGCGCTCCGTAGACGACCCGGTCGACGCGCGACTGCACGAGCGCGCCCGCGCACATGGTGCAGGGCTCCAGGGTCACGACGAGCGTGCAGCCGGTCAGCCGCCACTCGCCCAGCGTCTCGGCCGCCCGGCGGATGGCGAGCACCTCCGCGTGCGCCGTGGGGTCGCCGGTCGCCTCGCGTTCGTTGTGGCCCGCCGCGAGCACCGTCGTGCCGTCCGGGGACAGCACGACGGCGCCGACGGGCACGTCGCCACCCCGGACGGCCAGTTCGGCCTCGGCCAGGGCGAGCCGCATGGGCGCCCGCCAGCGGTCGCGTACGGGGTCGGGTGTCTGGTCGGTCTGGTCGGTCTGGTCGGTCACACCGGGAACCTAGCGGACGGTCTCCAGCACCTCCGCCGCCCCGAGGATCTCGGCGATCTCGCTGAGCGCGTCACCGGCCTCCAGAGCGAGCAGCTCCTTCTCCGGTACGCCGAGGTCGGTCAGGAGCTCCGTGTCGCCGAGCGGCCCCGCGGGCACGGCGTCGCCACCGGAGCCCTCGGCGTCGTCATCGTCGCCGTCGGATCCTGCGCCGGCCTCGGACGCGGCGGGTTCGCCGTCCTCCGTGCCGTCGAGGTCGAGGGCGTCCAGGTCGACCCCTGGATCGTCGGCGCCCGGCTCACGGCCGAGCATCTCGTCGGTGAGCAGGATCTCTCCGTACGAACTGCGGGCGGCCGCGGCCGCGTCCGAGACGTAAATACGAGGGTCCTCCTCACCGTCCACGCGGACGACGCCGAACCACGCGTCTTCCTGTTCGATGAAAACGAGCACCGTGTCGTCGTCGTATTCGGCCGTGGCTTCACGGGCCAGGTCGGCCAGATCCGCCAGGGTCTCCACATCGTCGAGCTCCGTGTCGCTCGCTTCCCACCCGTCTTCGGTGCGCGCGAGCAGTGCGGCGAAGTACACCGTGACTCTCCCACTGGTCATAGACAGTGCCGGTTGACGGTTTGGGTGTCCCCCCGGCGAGTTCGGGGAGCGGGGGAGTGCTGTTCAAGCCCCGCCCACTCGGAATCGTGGCAGAAACCACGGCCTGAGGAGAGGTCTTCCGCCCGCTGTGTCCGCGTCGCGTTTCGCGGACGGCTCCCCGTTGCCTGCCTGAGAGGTGGTCGCTACCAGCGGAACGTGCGCATACGCATCTGCTGACGCATCCGTGCCGCCCGGGCGCGGCGCGGCCTCACACGGTCCCGGAGTTCGCGCGCCTCGGCCAGTTCGTGGAGGAACTGGGCGCGGCGGCGCCGACGCTCCGCCTCGGTGTCGAGGTCGCTCTCATGGGCGCCGCGCGACGTCCCGTCGGCTGCGCGCTCCGGCTCTTGGTCCGCCATAGGCCACACCACCCCAGGTCGTACGTCCACTTTCCCCCGGATGGCGGGTTTGAAGCCACCGCGAGGCAGTCGGAGCGCGAGGGAGTCCGGGTGGCCCGGGGCGCGGTTACTGTTGAGGGCATGCGGATCCACGTCGTCGACCACCCGCTGGTGGCGCACAAACTCACCACGCTGCGCGACAAGCGCACCGACTCCCCGACCTTCCGGCGCCTCGCCGACGAGCTGGTCACCCTGCTCGCGTACGAGGCCACCAGGGACGTGCGCACCGAGCAGGTCGACATCGAGACCCCGGTCACGCCGACGACGGGCGTCAAGCTGTCCCACCCGCGCCCCCTGGTCGTGCCGATCCTGCGCGCGGGGCTCGGCATGCTGGACGGCATGGTGCGGCTGCTCCCGACCGCCGAGGTGGGCTTCCTCGGGATGATCCGCGACGAGGAGACGCTCCAGGCGTCGACGTACGCGACGCGGATGCCGGAGGACCTCTCCGGCCGCCAGGTCTATGTCCTGGACCCGATGCTGGCCACCGGCGGCACGCTCGTCGCGGCCATCCAGGAGCTGATCAAGCGCGGCGCGGACGATGTGACCGCCGTGGTGCTCCTCGCGGCGCCCGAGGGCGTCGAGGTCATGGAGCGCGAGCTCGCGGGCACGCCGGTGACGGTCGTGACGGCTTCGGTCGACGAGCGGCTCAACGAGAACGGGTACATCGTGCCGGGACTCGGTGACGCCGGGGACCGGATGTACGGGACCGCGGAGTAGCGCTCAGTAGTCGTAGCGCTCAGCAGTTCTTCTTGCCGCTGGACGCCGAGGGCGTCGGCTTGGGCTTGGCGAGTTCCGCCAGGGCCTTGTCGGCGTCCTCTTTCTTTGCCAAATCCTTGAACTGCGTACCCAGGATGAGGTCCACCTCGCCGCCCTTGCGGGCGTCCGTGCGCTGCTCGGTGCCGGCGAGCTGGGTGCCGAGTACGGGGATCGCGGTGTCCGTGGCGGTCTTGGCGCCGAGCAGTATCCCGGTGCCCTTGACCTTCTTGTCGTACGCCTTCGTCGCGTTGCCCACCTTGCCGATGGCGAAGCCGCGCTTCTTCAGCTCGGCCGCAGTGTTCTTGGCGAGGCCGCCGCGGGGCGTGGCGTTGAAGACGTTGACCTTGATCTGGCCCGGTTTGGGCAGTGGCTTCGGCGCGGGCGCTTTGGCCGAGGGTGCCGCCTTGGGGTCGCAGCCGGCTCGCGAGCCCGCGGCTGTGGCCTTGTCGCCGCCCGTGAAGACGTCGATGAGCTGCAGGGTTCCCCAGCCGACCAGGCCGACGGCGACGACGGACGCGATGACCGCGAGCACGATCCTGCGGGGGCCGCGGTTCCGGCGCATACGCGGATATTTGGCCCCCGTGATGCGGTACTTTCGGCCCATGCCGGGGGGAGTGAGCATGCTCATGGGCGCAGCGTAGTGCGGCAACGCCGTGATGCCTACTAGATGATCATTGGCTCGGGCGCAGTCCAACCCTAAAGGGCCAATACGCGGCGGGCCCCGGACGGAGGGACGGCACCGGTCTCAGCCCAGCTCGAGGACGCGGGCGTGCAGCACCTGGCGCTGCTGGAGCGCCGCGCGGACCGCGCGGTGCAGCCCGTCTTCGAGGTAGAGGTCGCCCTGCCACTTCACCACGTGCGCGAAGAGGTCGCCGTAGAACGTCGAGTCCTCCGCGAGGAGCGTCTCGAGGTCCAGCTGGCCCTTGGTCGTCACGAGCTGATCGAGGCGGACCGGGCGCGGTGCGACGTCCGCCCACTGCCGGGTGCTTTCCCGGCCGTGGTCGGGGTACGGCCGGCCGTTTCCGATGCGCTTGAAGATCACACGGAAAGCCTACCGGTCAAGGCTCTCCGGGCGCAGCCATGGAGACGGAGTGCGACGCTGGGAAATGACGCAGGAAAGCGGGGCAAACCGGGAACACTCAAGCCGGGAGCAGGGCCCGAAGTGAGCGACAGCCGGCGGATGCCGTCCATGACGGGGGTCACAAACCCCTCTAACGTGTCTTCGCCTGTCACGGGGGTGACGTCCGGAACTGAGTCTTCCGGTCCTCTGGGTTGTGCGTGGTGCGCCCAGCTGGGCAACCGGGTCCAGCACGCTGCGGGCGCTGATTGCGGGGCAATCGGGTGGGTGGGCGGGAGAGGCTTGTTCGTGCGGGCGGAGCCGCGGGGTGCCGGACCGCGTTACTTGCCGGAGGCCTTTGCCGCGGCCTTGAGCTGCTGCTTGTGGGTGCGGACCTTCTGGAGGGACTCCGGGCCCGTGATGTCCGCGACCGAGCGGTACGCGTCCGCCTCGCCGTAGGCGCCCGCCGCCTCCCGCCAGCCCTCAGGGCGTACACCCAACTGCTTGCCCAGCAGGGCCAGGAAGATCTGCGCCTTCTGCTTCCCGAAGCCGGGGAGTTCGTTCAGGCGCTTGAGGAGGTCCTTGCCGTTCGCGGCGCCCTCCCACACGGCGGTGGCGTCACCGTCGTAGTGATCCACCAGGTACTGGCACAGCTGCTGGATCCGCTTGGCCATCGACCCGGGATAGCGATGCACCGCAGGCTTGGCGGAGAGCAGCTCGGCGAACGCCTCGGGGTCGTACGCCGCGATCTCGTGCGCGTCCAGATCATCGGCACCGAGCCGCTGCGCGATCGTGTACGGGCCCGAGAACGCCCACTCCATGGGCACCTGCTGGTCGAGCAGCATGCCGACGAGCGCCGCCAGCGGACTGCGCCCGAGCAGCTCGTCCGCGTCCGGCTGCTGGGCAAGGTGAAGGGTCACGTCCATGAGTCGATGATCTCCCGCGGACAACGGCTCCGCACGCCCGGGTATCCGGGGCAATCCCCAGTGCGGGCCCAAGCGCTGCCCGCACCGCGCTACTCGATCTCGACCGGGCCGTCGCTCTTGCCGCCGCCGTCCGCGTCCTTGCGCTGAGCCGGCGCCCCCAAGTACCGCTTGAGGTCACCCGGTTCGCGCCCGCCCTGTCCGTCGGACGCCGGTGTGCCCAGGTTGTTCCGTACCGACTCCAGGATCGTCAGGCCCTGACCGACGAGTCCGGCCGCGATCTCGCCGAGCCCGTCCGCCCCGTTCAGTACGTTGACGTTGGCGCCGGAGAGGCCCGTCGCCGCCTCCTTCACGATCAGCGGCAGCTGGTCGATCAGCATGCGGTCGAGCGCGACACGGTCGTACGACGCCGCCGCCTCCGCCTGGATCTTCATCCGCTCGGCCTCGGCGAGGGCGAGCACCCGGATGCGCTCGGCGTCCGCCTCCGCGGGCTTGACCACCTCCGCGACCAGCTGCTGCTGGCGCAACTGGGCGGCCCGCTCGGCCAGTTCGGTCCGGGCGTCGAGCACCTCCTGCTGGGCGTGCGCCTCCGCGAGGGGGCCCGCCTGGGCGGCCTTGGCCTGGGCGCGCTCGACCTCGGCGGAGTACTCGGCCTGCACGATCGCGGTCTGCCGCGCGTACTCGGCCTGGTTCCGTGCCGCCTCCTGCTCGGCCTCGGCCGCGGCCTGCGTGGCCTTCGCCTGGGCGATCTGCGCCTGGCGCTGGATGGCGGCCTTGTGCGGGGCGGACATGGCGTCGATGTAGCCCGTGTCGCCGTCGTCGATGGACTGGATCTGCAGCGAGTCCACATGCAGGCCGATCTTCGCCATCTCGGACTTCGAGGTGTCAAGGACCTCGGTGGCCAGCTTCTGCCGCTCGGTGACGATCTCCTCGACCGTCATCGAGCCGATGATGGACCGGAGATGGCCCGCGAAGATGCGGCCGGTCAGGATGGACATCTGGTCCTGGTCGGAGAGGAAGCGCTGGCCCGCGTTGACGATGCTCTCCGTGTCGTTGCCGACCTTGAACGCGATGACGGCGCGCACGCTCAGCGCGATGCCCTGCCGGGTCACGCAGTTCTCGACGACCTCCGCCTCGCACATGGAGAGGGTCAGGAAGCGGGTCTTGCGGAAGACGGGCAGTACGAACTTGCCATGCCCTGTCACCACCCGGAACGGGGCACCCCCGAGACCTCGCCTGCCGCCCGAGATCAACATCGCCTGGTCAGGGGCGGGAACGCGGTAACCGAACATGGATCGACTCTCCTCAACCGGCGTCGCCGGCGCTGTCGCCGGTCAACGCGTCCAACGGGTCAGCCCACTTGATGACATCGACTTGGCGGCTCCCCCGTGACTGGATCACGAGCACGGCGGCGCCGTGCGGCAGCGGCTCGTCGGACCAGGCGAGAAACGTCTCGGAACCCCCGCGGATCCGCACCAGGACCTCGCCCGGACCCGCGGATCCGCGGGTCCCGATGACGAGTTCACCGGTACAGCCGATCACAGCCTCATCCGGCGCCACCACTTCGCGGCCGCCTCCCCCGTGTCATGCAGGCTCTGTCCGTCCCGACTTTACGCGCCCGGCATGCCGACGGCCCATGTGCTTGCATACGTCGATGAGTCGAGCCCCGGTAGTTCGTGTCCGTCCCCGCCGCGTCTCTGACCTCGACGCCTGCGTACGGGCGCTTGCCCAGGTGCACGCGCTCGACGGCTACCCGACCGACTGGCCGGAGCGGCCCGCCGACTGGCTGGCCACGGCCGCGCCCGTCGGGGCCTGGGTCGCCGAGCTCGACGGGCAGGTCGTCGGGCACATCGTGCTCTGCCCCGGCGCGCCGGACGACGTGGCGCCCGCGCTGTGGAGCGAGGGCAGGGAGGCGACTGCCGTGGTCAGTCGGCTCTTCGTCGCGCCGGAGGCCCGTGGGTACGGGATCGGGGCGCGGCTCCTTGAGCGGGTGGTGGCGGAGGCCGGGGAGCTGGGGCTCCACCCGGTTCTGGACGTCGTCGCGTCCGACACCTCGGCGACCGCGCTCTACGAACGTACGGGCTGGCGCTTTCTCGGTACGGGTGAGCAGCACTGGGGCCCGCGGCGGACCGTCACGGTGCGGTGTTACGCGGCGCCGCCTTCCGTACCGGCCGACTCGCCCGGGGCCAACTGAGCGACCGCGTCCCGCAGCGCGTCGACAAGACCCCGCAGGGCGGGACTGTCCGGTGCTCCGCCGCGCACCGCCGCGTAGATCGAACGGACCGGCACCGGGTTGTGGACGGGGCGTACGACCACGCCGGAGTGGTGGGCGTCCAGGCCGAGTTGCGGGACGAGGCTGACGCCGAGACCGGCGGCGACGAAGCCCTGCGCCGTGGCGTAATCGCCGCTCTCCACCACGAAGTCCGGGCTGTAGCCGGCGGCGCCGCAGGCTTCGAGAATCGGGTCGAGGCAGGGGCCCGGCGACTCGCTGGCGACCCACGGCTCATCGGCGAGGTCCGTCAGTTCGAGCAGCGGCTCGGCGGCCAGGCGGTGCCCCGCGGGCAGCACCGCGTGGTACCGGTCGTCCAGGAGATGGATGAACCGCACGCCGTCCACGTCGAGTTGGCCGCCGGGACGGACCACGAGCGCGATGTCGGCCTGCCGGTTCCGCACATCCGGCATCGGGTCGTCCGGGTCGGACAGCTTCAACTCGACCTTCACCCAGGGCTGTTCGCGCCGCAGCGCGGCGATCGCGGGCGCCACAAGGGCCGTGCCCGCCGTGGTGAAGTACCGCATCGAGACCCGCCCCGTCCGCCCGGCCCGCAGCTCGCCGATGGCGGTCTCCGCCTCGGCGACATGCTTGCCGATGGCGACCGCGTACTCGGTGAGCAGCCGCCCCGCGTCCGTCGGCCGCACCCCGCGTCCTGTCCGCTCCAGGCGGGCGATGCCCGCCTCCTTCTCCAGGGCGGCCATCTTAATCCTGCACCGGAACGATTTCGCACAACTAACGAGGCCGGTGCCCCGGTGCTGGATAAGGTCAGCACCCGAAATCGTCCGCCCCGGCGGCAACCGCACACACTACCTCGCGACACACGCCTCCACCGGCGGCGAATTCGGCCTCTACAAGGTGGACATGGGCCCCAAGTCCCCTGGCCCGAAAACCCACTTCCACAAGTCGCTCTCCTCTATGTGCCGGTCGGCGGACTGCACGCCTTCAAGAACGACAGCGACGACCCCGCCTCCATGATCATGCTCTCCTCGCCGGGCGCGCCGCGCGAGGAGTACTTCGAGAAGGTGGCGGAGATGGCGCAGAAGGGCGGAAAGGAGTTCGGCGAATTCCTCGTCAAGCACGACAGCTTTTTCGTCTAGCAATCGGAGCTGTCCTGCTCGGCCCGGGTGCGGCCCCGCGAATTGCGGGTCCCGCCGGCCGGCGGGATGCTGGAGAGGTCAGCTCTGCGGCTGACGGGGGGCGCCAGGACGCCGGCGTACGAGCCCGGGAGGGGCAGCGGTCCGCGTATCGGCGTATCGGCAAGGAGCGACCGTCATGGACGGCACCACCCTCGACGACATGAGAAGCGCCCTGCGCGGCCCGGTGATCGGCCCGCAGGATCCCGCGTACGACGACGCCCGCAAGATCTACAACGCGATGATCGACAGGTATCCGGCCGCCATCGTGCGCTGCTCGGACGCGGCGGACGTGATGGCCGCCGTCGACTTCATCCGCGACCAGGACCTGGAGCTCGCCGTCCGGGGCGGCGGCCACAGCGGAGCGGGGCTCTGCGAGGTCGACGACGCCGTCACCATTGACCTGTCGCCCATGCGCTGGGCCCGCGTCGACCCCGTGGCGCGGACAGCCCGCGTCGGCGGCGGCACTCAGCTGGGCGACCTCGACCACGCGGCGCACACCTTCGGCCTCGCCATCCCCGCCGGAATCATGTCGACGACGGGCGTCGGCGGCCTCACCCTCGGCGGCGGCCACGGCCACCTCACCCGCAAGTACGGCCTGACGATCGACAGCCTCATCGCCGCGGACGTCGTGCTGGCCGACGGCAGCTTCGTCGTCGCGAGCGAGTCGCAGCACCCCGACCTGTTCTGGGCCCTGCGCGGCGGCGGCGGGAACTTCGGCATCGTCACGTCGTTCCGCTTCCGGCTGCACCCGGTGGGCGACGTGGTCGTGGCGGTCACCCTCTGGCCGGCCGACCAGACCCGCGATGTGCTGCGCTGGTACCGGGAGTTCCTGCCCCAGGCACCCGAGGACCTGAACGGCTTCTTCGCGGCGCTCGTCGTCCCGCCGGGCCCGCCGTTCCCGGAGGAGATCCACGGCCACAAGATGTGCGGCATCGTGTGGTGCTGGCTTGGCGACCCGGACGACGCCGACGCGGCCCTCGCCGCCGTGCACGAACCGGGCAAGCCGATCTTCCACTTCACGGCACCGATGCCGTACCCGGCGCTGCAGAGCATGTTCGACGAGCTGATCCCCACCGGCCTGCAGTGGTACTGGCGCGGCGACTTCTTCGACCGGATCACCGACGACGCCGTCGACGTGCACGCCAAGTACGCCGAGAACCTCCCCACCGACCTGTCGACCATGCACCTCTATCCCGTCGACGGGGCCGCCGGCCGCGTCGACCCGGAGGACACCGCGTGGTCGTACCGCGACGCGGTCTGGTCCGGAATCATCGGCGGCGTCGACCCCGACCCGGCGAACGCGGAGACGGTCAGGCAGTGGTGCGTCGACTACTGGGAAGAGCTGCACCCGCACTCGATGGGCGGCTCCTACGTGAACTTCATCGGCGACGGCGAGGGCCAGGACCGCGTGAAGGCCACCTACCGCGACCACTACGCCCGCCTCACGGGCATCAAGAACGCCTACGACCCGGCCAACCTGTTCCACGCCAACCAGAACATCGAGCCGGACCGGTGACCTGGGGGTTCTGAGGCGTACGGGAGCGTCCTGACCTGCTCACCGCGGGGTCGGCGTCCGCGCCACTCAGGGCAGTCGGCCGTAGCTGACCAACCACGTCGTGCGAGTGGCCCGTCGGCAGGCGTTGAGGACCTCTGCGCCCGGCGGCGAGCGAGGCGTTGCCCCGTAGCGCGATGAGCCGCCGGCCCGGCACGCCGGAGCGCACCGGGCGAGTGACGCTCCGTCAGACCATTCCGTGCACCGCGTGTGATGCCGGTTCACGGTCAGCGCGTTGCTCGCTGGCCACTGCGAGGATGACGTCCCGCAACCGCTCGAGATACAGCCGCATGTTCTTGTAGGCGGCGTCGGTTTCGGGGTAGCGACAGGCGAACCACAGGCCTTCTTGGAGTCGGTTGAGCCAGACGCACACCTGGTCGCCGTAGGACACCCTGACGAGTCCGTAAGCCGTCAGCTCGTCCCAGCGCTCCGACCCGGGGATGCCTCGCGCGTCGACGTACGAGACGATCGAGTACAGGTCGGGCGAGGTCGGGCGGAAGTCCGAGCCGAGCAGGCGCAGCACTCGGGCGAGGGGCATACGTGCCAGCGACCTGTTGGCCCGCAGCTCGGCACGCACGGCTGTCAGGGCAGAGGGGAAATCGGGTGCCTGGTCCATGGGGATCTCGATCGGCGCGCCACCGACGTACCAGCCCACGGAGTCGCACCACGCCGACTTCACCCGGGTGTGGAACGGCATGACGGCGCGGTAGACGGGCTGTCCGCCGATCTCGTGGACGATGAGGCTGGTGGCGGCCAGGATGCCGACGAGGCTGCCACCGAAGGGTCGGCAGTACGCCTCGAACTCCGCGGCGGTGTCCGCGTCGACGAGCATCTCGCGCATGAGCTTCTGCGTGGGCAGGGTCCCGCCGGGCTTCAGACCGAGTTCGACGGGGAAGTTGGGCAGCTTCCCGTCGCACCGCCGGATGAACTCCCGCCAGCGGGCGACGATCGCGTGAGTGTCGTCGATCCGGTCCGCTTCCGCCCGCTCGATCTCGCAGAAGTCGACGTAACTGCCGACGGGCGGCTCCTCCACGGGGCGGCCCTCGACGGCTGCCGCGTAGAGCTCGTGGATATCGGCGGGGAGGCGTTGGATGGAGTAGGCATCGACGTTGCTGTGGTCGAAGGCCATGTACACGCTGGCGCCGTCGTCCCTGATGACCGCCGTGTAGAGGAAGTTGGGCCAGCGCAGCGCGTTCGCGGCGCCGTCGAAACGGTCCTGCAGGTGCTGGACGAGCTGCGCCGCGTCGGGGAAGTCGCCGACCACCTCGCGGTGGAGTGACACGGCCTCGGTGTCGAGCGTGAACCGGCGCATCTCGTCGCCGTCCCAGCGGAAGCCGCTGCGCAGCGTCTCGTGCCGGAGCGTCCAGCTGCGCAGCGCGTCCTGCAGTGCGTCGAGGTCGACCCTGCCCGGGATGTCGAATGCCGTACCGAGCCAGGTCGGCACGAACAGGCCGTCCTCCTGCACGGATCGGGCGGTCCTGATGTGCGACTCCTGGACGTACGCCGGCGGCCGGGGGTCCTCCGGAAGGCCCGCCGCCGCCGTGACGGTCGCCGGACTGAGTGCCCACTCGACAAGCCGTCCGGGCCGGACCTCACAACGCTGGATGTCGGTCATTCGCACGGGCGTCTCCGTTCGCAGTTGGAGCCCTGATCGGGTGGACCCGATCAAGGGAATGCCGTGACTGCGAACAGAGTCTCCTGGAACATGATGCTTTCCCACCTTTGAGTGGATTAAGTGATCGGCGGGTGTGAGCCAATTGGTTGAGGGCGCGGAGTTCCTTCTAGTCCGAATGGAACTCGTTGAACCCGGAGTTGAGGCACTCGGGGAGTGCCCCTATGAGTCTGGTCAAGCTGATGGGGCGGGTTGCGGGGTACGCGCCGGGATGGTTGTTCGCCGCGGATCGATGGGCCCGAACTGCGGGTCGCTGGGGCGAGTACGGCGTAGGCAGCGAGGTGGGACGGCGGACGGGAACAACTGCCGTGGCGTGGTGTTCGCCCTTGCCCACGTCCAGCCCGAGGAAGGCGCCGATGTCGCTGACGTCGATCACGTGCGTCCTCCGGTCGTCCCCACCCGGCCGTCCCACGGCACCGATCGCCACATCCACATGACGAAGTTATGCACCCAAGTCCGCGCTTGGACACGGGACATCCGGCAGCATGGAATCCCCCGGATAACTACTGCTAGTGTTCGCCCGGTCACGGAAGGCAATCAGCCTCAACGTACAGGCAATGAAGGACCGAGGTTCCATGGGTAAGTTTCAGCAGGCAGCCATGATCGCAGCGGTAGCGGCCGGCGGTCTGTCCGCCATCGGCGCCGCCGCCGGCACCGCCTACGCCGACGGCAATGCGAATGCGTCCGACCTCTACCGCCCCTACCAGGAGTGCAGTCCGCAGACGGGGGGCGAGGCCAACGTCCCGCTCGCAGTGCTCGGTCTCGCCGAGACCTTCGACACCACCTGCGGCCAGTACAACAACGCCTTCACCACTCGGCACTCTGACTACTGAGGTCGGCGGCGTAATCGTGCACGACGCTCTGCGCGAGCGGGGTCACCCCTGAAGGGGTGCGTCGCACGGCGGACGTCGCGGAAGTCGCCCTCGGCAGCATCGCGTTCCTCGGCGCCGGTACCGCCCGCACTGACGGAGGTACAGGCGGCGACTATCGGCTCGGCGCGAATCGGACCCGAACGTCCCGGACATGGGTCGGACGCCGGAGCCCGCCCCTCCGATATCCCCAGCGCCCGGCGCGGCCGGTTCGCCGCGCGGGGCGCCCGGGGTACCCCCCACAAAGGAAACGCATCAATGTTCAGCACGAAGCAGATCGCGGCCGCCTCGGGGCTTCTTGGCAGCCTCGTCGTGACCTTTGCCGGCGGCGCCCAGGCGTCTGCCGCGGGCGCCTGCCCTGTCGACAGGCAGGGCAACACCACCTGCGTCCAACGGACCATCGTGACGCCGGACGGTGAACGGTTCGTCGTCCGCCAGGACAAGTGCACGCCGGTGCAGCCCTTGACGTTGCCCGTCGTCGGCCTTCTGAGCGGTGGGCAGACGCGGCTCGGGCCCGAGGTGACCTGCAACCCCAACTCGCCCAACACGACGGAGGCACCCGTCAACCCGGCACCCGACAACAACGACGACATTCCGGCGGGACTGGTGCGCCTGCTGGGCTGAGCCCGGGGCGGATCCTTCCGGAACCTTCAGGCACCTTCCTCACCTTTCAAGCAGCGGATGGCCGGACCGGGGTAACCGGGGCCGGTCATTCGCTGCTTCCGCGTCCGCGCGTCGGCGGGCAAACGGGTGACTGCCCCTCACCTCCCGTGACTCGACCCCGAGGCAGCGTCGTTTCAAGGGAGAGCGGTGCGCCCACGACCGGCAGCCTTACCAGCCGCCTCACCCCCCCTTCGAGTCCGCGGCCGGGCGGACGGAGGGGTGCCTCGCAATAGCCCGACACGCACACAAAAGGACCCGAGATCCCAAATGGCTACGATGCGTGTGTATATGCTCACATTAAGTAGTCAAGCCAGGGCGTCACGCCCAGCTAAGAAAGGGTCAAACTATGCGCAAGTTTCAGCGGGCCGCGGTTGTAGCCGCAGCGGTCGCAGGGCTCTCCACCCTCGGCGCGGGCGTCAGCTTCGCTCACGGCGGCGACGACGGTGGGGTCACCGCGATTGCTTCCTCGCAAGCCAACGCCGTGGCCAACTGGGGCGCCCCGCAGGGTCACCCGCACGGCGGCCACCAGGGGGCTCCGTGGTTCGCGCCGCAGAACGGTGTCAGCTACACGCCGCAGGGTCACGGCGGGCCGCAGTAAAGAAGCGCCGAGGGCTCGATGCGCACGTTGCAGCGGGCTGCGGTCGTAGCCGAAGCGGTCGCGGGGCGAGTGGCTCCGTACCCCACGCCACAGTGGGCCCCATAAGCCGTTTCGCACGTGCCGCGCCGCAGCCCGCACGCTGGTCGGCCCGGCAATCGGTCGCCTCGCGGACCATCGCGTCGCGCATCGCCTCGGAGTACCACAACAGGCGCATCGACGTCTGCCAGAACACTGTAGGCACCGTATGCAAGTCGCACGATCTGAATGTCCACGACCTGGATCAGCTCGGGCAGCTCAACGGTGTGCTGGACAACAGCCTCAACAGCAAGGCAGCCCGGGCGCAGCAAACCCACCAGGGTGCGCGCCCGGGCTGCATCAAATTGGAGCTTTTCCACGGCTCGGGCGCACGCCGATCAACGGCCCTGGCGCCCGGGCCTCGATTGTAAGGAGCGCAGCACATGTTCAGCCGGCAGAAGCTCGCAGCCGTCTCGGGGCTCCTCGGAAGTCTCGCCGTAATCTACGTCGGCGCCGAGCAGGCGTACGCCCATGAACGCCCAGGCGATTGCAAGACCAACGTCGCCAAGGGTGAAACCATCTGCATTCGCAAGAGCGAGACCGTCCACGCCGACAAGCACGGCAGGTATTTCATCAGGCAGACGCAAGAATGCGAGACGGTCAGTCAGCCGCCGTTGCCCAACGACCACGCAGTGAGCAAAGGATCCAAGCACGTCGGGCCGATTCTGGAATGCTCCAACAAGGCGCATCTGCCCAAGGGCTTCAAGTTCAAGCGACCTCACCTCGCATTCTGAGGCACAATCGGCGAATGTCGGGCCGGGATCCGCTCCCGGTCCGACATTTTGAATTTCTGGGATGACGTTCGACCGGAACTGTCCCGTCCATCGGCGATATGGGCCAGGGATTCCCGGCGATACAGAAACCTCGGTGCCCCGGCCCGTGGCCGGGACACCGAGGAAGGTTCCGACTTACTTGCCTAGAAGGCGCTGTTGTCGCAGCCCATGCTCGAACCGAGGTGGGTGTCCTGTGCGCCCGAGTTACCCTCGCCGTTCAGCAGGTTGCCGCCCAGGCCGTTGAGGATGCCGACCTCACCGAGGACGTCGACGTTCGCGTCGTGCGACCTGCAGGTGGTGCTCTGATTGATCTTGACGCCATTGCCGTCCTTGCCCGAGCCCAGGCCGCCCCCGCCATCGGCGTGGGCGGTGCCGACGCTCAGGAGTCCGACGGCGCTGAGGCCAGCGACCAGGACGGCGGCCTTGCGGAGCTTGTGCATGTCATCTCCGGTGAAGTGAGGTGAATGCGATCTGCGATAGATCGACTTCGTTCAATTACGGAGACTAATAAGAAATATCCCCACACCATCGTGCGGCGCGCCGAATTCGGGGAATCCTCACTGCCTTGGCCGATGGTCGGGAAATATCGTGCCCCGTGAGCGAATTGCGTCATTGGCACCTGGCCCCGTCGGCTCGGCCGCCGCCAACAATGCCGACCTGATGGTCATTTCGACACAGGCACAGAAGAAGGCCCCGGCGCCGCGCCTGGAGGCTTGGTGCCGGGGCCATTTTCCCGCTCTCGGCCGTCTAAGCGACCGTCACGCGCTTAGAAGGCGCTGTTGTTGCAGCCCATGCTCGAACCGAGGTGGGTGTCCTGTGCGCCCGGGTTGCCCTCACCGTTGAGCGCGTTGCCCAGCAGGCCGTTGAGGATGCCGACCTGGCCGAGGATGTCGAGGTTCAGGTCGTGCGACTTGCAGTTGGAGCTCTGGTGGATGTCGAGCTTGCCACCCTTGCCGTGGCCCCCGTCCCCGCCTGCGTGGGCAGTGCCGGCGCTCAGAAGTCCGACGGTGCTGAGGGCAGCGACCAGGACGGCAGCCTTGCGAAGCTTGTGCATGTCATCTCCGGTGGAGTGAGGTGAACGCGATCTGTGATAGATCGACTTCGTACAGTGCTGGGAGATTAGTACGAAATACCCGCAAAACGGACTGCGACGCGCCGGATCTCGCGATCTTGTCGCGGAAGCATCCTGAAGCCGCATCGCACGCGAACGGGCCCTTGGGGGACGATCCCCCAAGGGCCCGTGCTGGGCGTTGATGTCCGGCCGTCCGGCTGCCCTAGCTTTGGGCGCTCGCGGCGGCGTTCGCCTGGCTGTTGGCCTGGGTGCAGTCGACGCCCCGGGTCTCGGCGGCGGCGAGCAGGGCGACCGGGAGATTCGCATCGAGCAGGGACTGCGGGCTGCACTCCTGGTACGGACGGAAGAGGTTGTGCTGGTTCTGCCCCAGCGCCTGCGCCTGCGCGTGCCCGTTCGCCTGGGGCGGCTGTGCTGCCGGCTGCGAGGAGAGTTCCGGGCTGATCTGGGGGTTCAGCTGGGGGCTGACCTGGGGGCTGACCTCGGCGGGCCGCTGCGGCGCCGCCTGCTGCTGCGGGGCCGATGAGCCGGAACTCTGCACACTGGCCTGCGAGTTGGTCATCGAGGCGGCCTGGGCGTCCGGCTGCGTAGCGGGGGGCGGAACAGCACCGTTGTACCCGACGGGAGTGGCGCCGATGGCGGAACTGGCACCGATGGCGGACAGACCGCTGGCAGCTGCGACGACGAGCGCGACCTGTTGAAACTTGCGCATGGAACCCTCGGCCCTTCATTGACCTGTGTTTGGAACGTACTGAAATGCTGATGAGCCAGTGCAGTTGTTGCTGTTTTTGCTGCCTTGTGCGGCTGTGATGGACCATCGTTCTAGCCGAGTGGAGAACGAGAACAGTACGGGCTCAGTCACGGGAGCCGGGGTGTGGTCACCCATTTGGCAGAGGGTGTGAATCATCAGCGGAACGCCGGTCAGCCGGGGCCACATCGGACGGGAACAAAGCCGTTAATCCGATCGATCGCAAACGGGTGACGGACTTTTGGGTCCCGTGACCGAGCCGGAGGAAATGTCGTTGCCAACTGGGAGAGGGCAGCGATCACGAATCCAGCAGAGAGACTCTGTCGGCTCCGGCGTGAAGTCCACGTGACAGCCCAGGACTGCCCCCGTTGGGGCGCAGTACGAACATCATGCTGGGCGCACGCAGGGCTGCACTCAAATACAACGGATTTCCCTGCACAGGTATTGAAGGGCCGAGGGTTCCATGCGAAAGCTTCACAAGGCCGTGCTCGTCGCAGCAGCGGCCGGCGGTCTGTCCGCCATCGGCGCCGGCGTCAGCCATGCCGACTCTCCCGTCGGGTACAGCGGCGCTCCGGCGCCTGCTCCCGATTACCCGGCGCCCCAGGCGGCAGCTCCCGCACCCGCCCCGCAGTGGCAAGCGCCCCCGGCGCCGGCTCCCGCACCCGCCCCGCAGTGGCAAGCGCCCCCGGCGCCGGCTCCCGCACCCGCCCCGCAGTGGCAAGCACCCCAGGCGCCAGCTCCCGCACCCGCCCCGCAGCACCAGAGCGGTTACGCCTCCGCCTCGGCCGTGTCGAGTGGCACTGCACAGGCCTCCGGCTCGCCGTACGCCGCGCAGCAGGCCGCCCCTCAGCAGCAGGCGGCGCCGGTCCTGCCGCAGGCCGCCCCGCAGCCGGCGCCGCAGGTCAACCCGCAGACGTCGCCGCAGGTCATGCCGCAGGTAGCCCCGCAGGTCGCCCTGCCCCAGGCCTTCCAGCCGGAGCCCACGCCGCGTGTCGCCCCGCAGGTGAACCCGCAGGTGAACCCGGAGGTGAACCCGATCATCAATCCGCTGATCGCGCCCGGCGGCGCACCGCAGGTATCCCCGGTCGGCCTCGGACAGATCGCGGCGCCTCCCGTGGGCCAACTCGGTCTGCCCCGACTCGGCTGATGGCCTCCCCGCAGTTGTCCACCCTCCCAACCCGATCTGCTGCGGATCACATCCGCTCGACCAATGGAGAAAGAATGCGCATGCTTCAGAAGGCCGTCATCGTGGGCGCCGTCCTCGGCGGTGTAGGTTCCTTCGGCGCTGGCACCGCCGTCGCACACGGCGAGGCGGGGGCACACGACGGTGGTTTCGACGTCACGCAGGGCATCGAGTGTCGCTCGCACGACATGAACATCGACCTGCTCGGCAGCGTCGGCGCCCTCAACGGCGTGCTGGCCAACGCGCTCAACGGCGAGGGCAACCCGGGCGCACAGGACACCCACCTCGGTTCGGACATGGGCTGCAACAGCCAGGCGTTCTGAGCAGCCGCGCTACACGCTCCTCCCCAAGGCCCTCCCTCTTCATGTTCTTTGCGGTCCTGCGAGAGGGCCGCTGACCTCCGGGCCCGGCATATGGCTGCTCCCCCGGCCGATCGGATGGCCTGGGGTGGTGTCACCGGGCCCGAGAGGTGCCGTGGAGACGTGGTGAGAGGTCCGACTGCCGCCCGGCCCGGTCGCGGGCGGCAGGTCTGTTTCGAACGCGGCTGGTGTGAGGTGGCCGCCTGGACGAGAGCCCCTTGCCGGGAACGGGGCACGGTCCCCTAGGACTCGTCTGCGGACACCTGCCCCAACCACCCCGAAGGCGCCTTCGCTGATGGGGGGCCATGACGACAGGCCAGCCCTGATCGATTCCACATAGGGCGCTACCTGCCGCACGATTTCCTGCCGTACACCGCCGTGTACTACTACTTCGGCGGGCAAGAGGAGCCGGGGCCGCAATCGGGGCATCGCCACCGATGTGCTCGGCCTGCTCATCGCCATGATCGTGGTCGCCGCGAGCGTCCACGACAACGCGATCGGAATCACGCTGCTGGACAAGGTAGCCGCGGCAAACCCGTCGGTGACCATGGGCTGGGTGGATGCCGGGTTCAAGAACGTTGTCGTCGAGCACGGCCGGTCGCTGGGCATCGACGTCGAGGTGGTCTCGCGTGATCGCAGACGAAGGGGTTCGCGCCAGTACCGAAGCGGTGGGTGGTCGAGCAGATTTTTGGCACCCTGATGCTCCACCGCCGCCTGGCCCGCGACCACGAAGCACTGCCGGCCGGCGCGGTCTCGATGATCTACTGGTCGATGACCGACGTGATGGCTCGCCGGATCCCGGCACGACTACCCCGACCTGGCGTGATCCGCCGCCGTGGAAGACGGTTGGAGCGGCTGGGCATCACCCGCCAGACCGTCCTGAGATCGTCGAGGACAGCGACCCCGGCGGCCCCGAGCCGCCTACCGGCAGATCCTCGTCCTGTTCGAGGACGACGAGCAGGGCCTGCGGGCCAAGGCCCTCTGCGAAGCCCTGGCTCACAGAACGCCCACTGAGAATCGTCGAAGGGCCCCACCGCGAACGGTGGGGCCCTTCGATTCGTGCCCGGTGAGGCACTGGCGGAGGATACGAGATTCGAACTCGTGAGGGGTTGCCCCCAACACGCTTTCCAAGTCTTCGTCCGCGGGTTCTGGGGCGTACGGGAACGTTCTGACCTGCGGCGCAGCCGGGGCGGGTAGGGTTTACGAACCGTGCTGTACGCCGGTGAATGAGACCAGAATTGAGACCAGGGCGCTGGGTCATGCCTTCTAGACGACGATCGTGTCCGGGGCCAGCTGCTCCAGGTCGTCCACGTCCGATGGCGAAGGCGGTGCCCTGCCCCTTCCGCTGTCTCGCGATCACGGCGGGCACCGCGACGATCGCATGCCCTCATGAATCTCGCATCAGAGCTGGTAGGGATACAGATGGATCTCCGGTGTGTCGAACGTGATCGTCGATCCGGGCTGAGGCGGCGCGGTTTCATTCGCCATTTCGATGAGCACGATGTCACGACCGACGCGGAGACTCGTCACGGAGCCCTCGTCAACCGTCTGAACTGTTCCCCGCACCGTCACGGCCTGTCGGCGTGATGGGTCGCCGTCGAGCCTGTCGGCGCCTCCTTCGCCCGGGAGCCAGGTCGAAATCTCCTCGGGGATGTCGACCTCCACGTCGAACGGGCCCTCTCTCGGCACGACGTCGGCTTGCCATACCCCCCAGGCATCACCCAGTTCGCTCCTGAATCGCACTTCTCGGCATTCAGCGTCGAGGATTTCAAGCACTTCGATTCGCATTACTTCAATCCCAGTGGAACTCTAACCATGGTGTTATCCACGATCCATGTATTGGTGGGCGCGATGAACGTCCAAGTCTCTTTGTGGAAATGGAACTTGGTCGGCTTGCTGTTCATCTCGTGTGGGCCCATCCGGATGCTGCGCAGCCCATCGGCAGATACTAGACGATCGGGGTCCGAATTTCCTGTCCGCGGGTGGACGTTGGTGTACGGACCGTTGCCCAGGAACTTCTGCCATTCATCCAAAACCTGGTGTGGTTTCAGCGGCTTGGGCGCGACTACTTCCGGAGTTTGAATCACCGTTTGCTGCGGCTGTGTGCACGCCAGTCCGAGAGGGTCGATCCATTTATGCGGATTGTGGACGTAGGCTACGGGGTTGGGAGCCGGAGCGAGACCGAGCGGATCGGGGCTGAGATAGCGCGCGGTCTCGGGGTCGTAGTGGCGGAAGTGGTTGTAGTGCAGCCCGGTTTCCGGGTCGAAGTACTGTCCAGGAAACCGGAGCGGCGTGTACGCGGCGCTGTCGGACGCCCACGTGGTCGTGCCCCAGAGCGTGGCGCGGGTGCGCCAGGCGATGGAGCCGGTCTCGTCCAGGAGCTCGGTGGGAGTGCCGACAAGGTCGGTCACGATGGCGAAAAAGCGTGAGTCGATCGCGTCCTGGGATTCTCCAGCGACGTTGAGGCGTTCGGTCTGAGCAATCGGGCGCAGGTCTCTGTAGTCCCAGGTGAGAGTGACGGGATCCGGCAAGGCGACCGATGTCGTGGTCTGTTCGCACAGAGTGGCGCCGTCCCATGTGAAGTCCGTTTGCTCAAGCACCGTGTCGTCGTCGGCAAGGCGCTGTTTGGCGATACGGCGGCCGAGCGGGTCGTACGCGTACCGCCATCGGGTGCCGTCCGGGGTGATCACTGACGTGAGACGGTCCTCGGCATCCCACACGTAGTGCCAGGTGTCGGGCTTTCGCGAGAGCCGTGCCTTCTGGCGCAAGGTGACGCGGCCCGCCGCATCGTGCTCGTAGCGGGTGCCGCCAGCCCCGGTGATGTGCGTTCCCCTGTAAGTGCGGGCGCCGGTGGCCTCGTGGCCGGGGTGAGAGCTGGGCCAGGAGGCTTCGGTCTGATTGCCCGCTGCGTCGTAGGCGTACGTCTCGGCCCAGTTCAAGGCGCGGACAGCGGTGACCCGGCCGGCTACGTCCAGGTCGAAGTCCCGGGCCCCGTTCAGTTGGTCGGCGAGATGGATCAGGTTGCCGTCGTGCCTGTAGGTGTAACTGCGACGCTGGACACTGCTGCCGTTGTTGTTGTCGGTTATGGACTGCTGGGTCAGGCGGCCGAGGTCGTCGAAGACGCTGGCCACTGTTAGCGACTCACCGATGTGACGGGCCAGCTCATGGCCTACCGGATCGTGGTCGAAACGAATCGTGTGCTCGCCCACGGCGAGTTGGGTAACGCGGCCCGCCGCGTCGTAGCTCCATCTGCTGGTGGCACCGGTGGGTGTTGTGCGGCTGATGCGGTTACCCAGAACGTCATAGGCGTGGGTGACCGTACGCCCGTTGACCGATTCGGACAGCAGCAGCCCGGCGGCATCACGCTCTTGGGCCAGGTGTGCGTCCGGGCCGGTTGCGTGGACGAGGTGTCCGGCGAGGTCGTAGGCGTAGGTGCTGATGGCGCCGTCAGCATTCTTGTGGATGGTTTGCCCAAGTGCGTCACGCGTGTATCGGACGGTCTGTCCGAGAGCGTTGGTACAGGAGGTGAGTCGGTCGGCCAGGTCGTAGGCGTAGGCGATGCTCCGGCCGTCGAAGTCCGTCTCGGCCACCAGGCGTCCTGCGGGGTCATAGCTGTACCGCCATGTCATTCCCTGCCCGTTGGTGACCTGGATGGGACGTAGCTCGGTGTCATGGACGAAGGTGTAGCGGGTGCCGTCATGCTCGGTGCGGGCTGCCATCAGGCCGAAATGGCTGTACTCGAAACGCGTGCACGCGCCTGCGGGATCCGTGTGGCTGGTGCAGTTGCCCTCTCCGTCGTACGTCCACGACTCCGTGGTGCCGTCCGGTGCGATACGACGCGCCGGATGTCCCTCGACCGTCCATTCCTGCCGTGTGCGGGAGCCCAGCGCGTCCGTGAGGGCGGCAGTGCGACCGAAGACGTCCCGCTCACTGCGGGTGACCGCGCCCAGAGGGTCGGTGATCTCGAGTGGGAGACCCGCGTGATCACAGCGGATACGGGTGATCCGGCCGACGTGGTCAGTGACCTGCGTCAGGTGCCCGCACTCGTTGTACGTGAACTGTGTGGTGGCCCCGGCGGGGTCGGTCACAGAAGTGCGATTGCCCCGCTCGTCGTATCCCTGGATCCAGGTGGCACCATCCGGGCCGATCACCATGGTGGGCAGACCGAGGCTGTTGTACTCACCTGTCGTCGCATGACCATCCGGGCGGACGACGGACGTTATTCGCCCGTGCTCGTCGTATAGGTAGCGGGTGGTGTGGCCCAGCGGGTCGGTGACGGCGGTCAGCCGATGGCTGTTGTCCCACTCCCTATGGATGGTATGGCCGAGGGGATTCGTCTCACATATGAGGCGGTGCGCCTCGTTGTGCTCGTAGCGGCGGGAATGGCCAAGGGAGTTGGAGACGGTGGTGGTGAGGGAAGCGTCGTCGTAGATGAGGGTGCCGGAGAGGAAGCCCCCGCTGCCCTCGGTACGGATGACCCGGCCCCGCTCATCGAAGATGTAGCGGTAGGAAGAGTCGTTCCGGTCGGTCCAGGAAATGATCCGGCCGTCCTGGTCGTACGTGAACCGCATCGGCAGGCCGGAGGAGTTGGTCAACTCACTCATGTGGCCGTCGTCGTTGTAGCCGTACGAGACGAGCAACGTCCCCGGTTCCTTGGTGTGCTCGGCGTCGAGGAGGCGCAGGGCCGCGATGCGGGGAAGAGTGGGATGGCGATCGACGGCGATGCGGTAGCCGCCGGAGTGGGTGACCTCGGTCAGGGTTCCGTCGTCGGCGTAGTGAAGGGTGATGCGCTGACCATTGCGGTCCTCGATGTACTGCAGGGGCAGGTCCACGGCAGTGTCGTCGTCGATGGGCTGCGGGGTGTGGAAGACGTACGAGTGCCCGGTGTCCGGGTCGGTGATGCGCAGGGCGGCGTCGACTTCGGTGTCCCAGCTGAGCGACAGGCGCGAGCCGCCTTCCGAGTAGACGGGATCGGCGGAGTCGGGAGCGAGCGGCGGGTAGATCAGCCGGGCCCCGTCGGAGGCGGCGTAGATGAAGCCGTCGTCGTCGGCCTGGAGACGCTGATCGAGGGTGGAGGCCCAGGACGGGCCGAACCAGCCGCCCCAACGGTAAGAGGAGACGTGGGTGCGCTCCAGGATCAGGGGCAGGGTGCCGGGCAGTGCGACGTCGGTCTGCGGCAGCAGCATGTCGCCGGTGGCGACATCGATCGGGTCCAGGTCGCACTTCTTGAGCGCGGCCCGGATGGATGCGGGCAGTTTCTCCCACTCCGAAGGGCGCAGCTTGAGTCGGGACAGGCCCGAGCCGTCGAGCCCCAACTTCTGTCCGAGCTTGGCGAGTTCGCTGGGCTTGAGCTTGCCCAAGCCCTTGCCGAGGAGCTTGCCCAGACCTCCCGCACCGACCCCGAAGGCGGCCCCCAGGGCCAGGGTCTCCGCCAGTTTGCCCGGGTCCTTGAAGGTCCCCGGATCCTGCAGCGCAGCGTCGAAAGCGGCGAACTTCATGCCGTCGCCCGCGAGTTTGCCGGCCTTCGCGATCGTCCTGATCTCTCCGAGGGCCTTCAGCGCCCGCTCCAGGCCGCGGATCGCCTCCATGACGGTGCGGATGACGGAGGCCATGCGGGTGCCGGACTTCTCGATCCGGGCGATCAGCGCCACTACCTTCGCGGCCCGTGCACCAGCAGCAAGGCTGCCGGCGATCGCGGAGAGGCCGCCGGTCAGCACGGACAGGGCCAGGCCCGCGATCTCGAACTCGACGATTTCCGCGAGGATTACGCCGATCTCGGTCAGCAGCTCGTGTGCCTCGTCGGCGAAGTCGTCCAGCGCCTTGGCGCCGTCGCGCAGCGAGTCGGCCATGTCGGTGGCCTGCGTGCGGGTGGCCTTGGCCCGCTTGTGGAGGGCCTTGGCGGCCTCGCCCTCCCACTCCAGGTCCTTGAGCGCAGACTTGGCGTCGTGCGCGGCGGCGTCGAGGCCCTTGGCCAGGGCCCGCCACTGCTTGGCTATCTCGCGGATGCCGTCGGGGTCGACGGCGGGGTCGGTGATGCCGAGGAACTCCAGATTGCTGGCGAGGGTGTCGCCGAAGGCGTGGTTGGCCTTGTTGATCCATTTCAGCGGGTTGAGGTCGTCGGCGTCGATGCCGGGGATGTCGAAGCCCATGGACGGCTCAGCCCTTCTTGGCGCGGGCCGCTGCGCTCAGCAGGATGTCCAGCAGGTCGAAGGCGTCGGAGACGTCGCCCAGGAACTTGGCCTCGGCCTCCCACTCCTTGTGGAGGTTCTTGGTGAGCTTGGCGATGGTGTCCATGCCGTCCTGGATGTCGTCCTTGGCGCTCATCAGCGAGCCCAGCACGCCGAAGGCGGACATGTCGTGTGAGGCGGCCTTGAAGTCGTGCAGCGGTTTGCGGGTGTGGTCATCCACCTTGCCCAGCGCGGAGGCCGCCTTGTGCAGCGATTCCGCATCCTTCTTCAAGTCCGACATGCTGCCCGCCCCCATGGCTTGAGATGGTTCTGCGTGTGATGCGCTGACGTTTACAGACCGGGCTGGCCTACAGCCTCGGATCAGCGGTTGATGGACTGGATCTCCTGCACGACGACGGCCTGTTCAGTGCCGAACACGCCATCAGGAAGCTTCTGTTCGCCCTCGATCCCGGTTCCTGTCCAATGGATCTTCCAGGTGACGGTGGCCTTGAGCTGATACGCGTCGTCGCCGGACGCCCGCAAGTACGTCACGCCGCACGGAGGGG
This sequence comes from Streptomyces sp. NPDC086554, assembly GCF_040686095.1. NCBI lineage: Bacteria > Bacillati > Actinomycetota > Actinomycetes > Kitasatosporales > Streptomycetaceae > Streptomyces > Streptomyces sp. NPDC086554. The sequence goes on along the minus strand of NZ_JBFBJK010000020.1, from coordinate 73,582 downwards.
TGTCGCCACTGTTGCCCTTGCTGTACGGCACGCCGATGCGGCCGCCCTGAATCGGGCACTGTCCGGAGGCCGGGTGCAGTTCAGCATCTGGCGTCCCCGGTTCGATCTTGAGTGCGGCGGGCTCGGCCGTGCTGGTTGCTTCGATCCCGAGTCCGGGAACGGAGGCGGTGACCGACACTGGCTTGAACTCTGCCTTCTCCAGCCACGCCCACGTCGGCAGGTTCACCGTCGACTTGTTCTGCGGCTTCAACTCAACCTTCGTACCGGGAACACGAATCTCGGAGTAGGCGAGCTGCGCGAGGATTTCCGGGGTGACGGCCTGCGGAGCGTCAGCGGGAGGCAGGTCCCCCTTGTCGACCCAGAAGGGGATCTTGTCGCAGTCCTGCGCCGCGGGGTCAGCCTCTCGCCCCTCGGTCACGAAGGCACCCCACCAATCCCCCTTGTCGGCTTTGTCCTTGTTGAAGTCCTTGTCGGAGTCGCCGTCCTTGTCGACGTACTGGCCCTGCGTCTCCTTGTTCCACTCTTCGGTGGTGGATGTGCCCATCCACTGGTACCGCATGTACGCCTCAAGTGACTTCGGGGTGTACTTGGGAGCGTAGTAGCAGGCAGGGGGAGTCCACGTTGCGGAAGACGAAGTGACGGGACCGGCGGAGCTGCCCTTTCCGTTCTTCGAGAAGTCGTAGACGATCCCCTTGGCCGACGCCGAGAGGGCGGGGCCGCTGGCATCGCCGGAGACGGCGGCGTCGCTTCCCGGCCCGCCACCGAATGAGCCGCCTCCTCCGGGAGGTTTCTGGTCCGCGACGGCGGCAGGCGCCGCGCACAGCCAGGCCGCTCCCGCTACGGCCGCGATCGCGATCGCGATCGCGGCCGTAGCGGTACGGAGGAGCTGACTCACGGCTGGCAGCCCGTCGCGCCGCGGGTGGATGCCATCTTCATGAGTTCCCAGACTCCCTGCTTGTTCTTCCTGAGCTGAGCGCTGTAGGCGACGTAGCTGTCCTTCGTCACCTTCGTCCGCTTGATCTCGTCCGTCTTGACGTCTCTGCTGAAGCCCTTGCTCTCATCGGCGCAGTATCCGATCGCCGCGCTGTCCTTGGACTTGACCTTCACGCTCCGGTCGAAATAGCGCACCGTCCCGGTGACGGTCCAGCCCGCATCCTTGAACGACTTCGCCCAGTCCCGGGCGGCCACAGCACCCTCGCCCTCGGTGTAGAACTCCAGGGCGGGCAGCTGAGGATCTCCAGCCACGATGGCCATGTTGAGCGCACGAATCATGTCCGCGTTGTCCCGCAGGATCGCGTCCTTGACCGAATCCCCCGCCCGTTCTGGAGTGAAGGTGAGCTTTACGTCAGAGGGCAGCTTGATCTCCGGCCGGTCGACCCCGTCCGCTGGCGCGGATGACGACGGCGATGCCGACTTCCCGCTGCCCGCGTCAGCGCCGGCGATCTTGTCGTTGTCCTTGCTGTCGTCCGATCCGCCGCAGGCGGTCAGCAGCAGGGCGGCGGAGGCCGTGAGCGCGGCCACCACGCGCCGGGTCGAGCGAGTCACTGTTGTCTCCGGTGAGGTGAGGGTTTACCCGAGCGAAGCAACGCTATCCGTGGCCGACTGGTGACGAGGAGCGCGGGTCGGGCTTTGGCTGAGACGTACCGGGCATACCTGTTGATGGCGGCTGCTTGCGCTTCGTTGCCCGGCTGAGAAGCGGCCTGATGGGGTGTGTTCTCGGGGGCCGCCCGGCTCCGTGCTCTGGTCGGTGTCCGTGGTGGTGCCCGCTGTGCCCAGTGCAGCTCACGAGTCACGGACGTGGTGGACGTGGGCACGGCAACTACTACCACGCACGAAGAAGGGCCCGGCCGCTCAGCGTTCGGACCCTTTCGTTTGCCCAGGTGGGCGAGTGCGGAGGATACGAGATTGAACTCGTGAGGGGTTGCCCCCAACACGCCTTCCAAGTCTTCGCCCGGGGGTTCAGCGATGCACGGGGCTGTCCTGACCTGCGGTGGAAAGGGGCACGGGGCGCCCGGTGGACGGTGCTGGACGGGGGTGAATGAGACCAGAACTGAGACCAGAGCGCTGGGTCATACCTTCTTGACGACGATCGAGTGTGGAACCAGCCTCTCCAGGTCATCCACGTCCGAGGTGAAGACGGTGACCTGTCCCTTCTGCTGTCGGGCGACGACCGCGAGCACGGCGTCGATCGCGTACTTGTGGCCGTGCAGCTTGGCGTCGGCCAGAAGCCGGCGGGCTTGGCGGGCCTCGTCCTTGCCGATGTCGGTGACCTTGAGTCGCGAGAGCACCCAGACCCAGCGCTGCTCGGTGGTTCTGCCGTCGTACGCCTCGACCAGCGTCATCGGGGAAGTCACTACCTCGGCCTCACCTCGCGCCGCGAGGTCGAGCCAGGCGATCATCTTCCGGTCGCCGCGCACGGCCAGGGACAATGCCTCGCAGTCGAGTACGAAGACGCGCAGTGACTGCTGGCTGTGCTCACTGGCGCGCTTCTTCACGCGGCCTCTCCGGCGTTGTGTCCTCCGGTGGTGCGACGGCGCTCATGCTCGGCGTCGAGATCTTCCAGTTCCGCGAGTGCTGCCGCGCGCTCGTCCCCGGTGACCGGGCCATGTTCCTCCTGCAGCCAGTCCACCAGTTCCAGCAGCCGGTCCCGGTCGCGCTTGAATCGCAGCGCTTCGGCTACATACGCCGAAAGTCCCCGCTCAGCCGCCTCGGCGCGGATCTCGTCCAGGAGATCCTCGGGGATCGTCACTGTCACTTTCTTGGTTGCCATACAGGAGACCATACTCTTGGTGCAAAGGCCCCTACCAAGGGATTGCTGTGATCAGTCAGACCCGGGAGGCAGATGGTCAACCCATGAGCATTTCCCGCACATGGTCGCGAGGTCGTGCCGTGTCACTCGGTCGCCTCGTGCCGTTCACTCTTACCGGCGCATGCGCTGGTGGATGTGGATGGCTGCCCTTCGCGATGGCGATCCTCCCGCCGTTGGCGAAACGACGGGAGGAGTGTCCGTGTCCTTGTTGCCTTCGGCAGACGTCTTCAGGTCGGTTGAACTAAAGGTTGCCCAGTTGCTCAGTGGGCAGTTGGTCTGTCCACACGGGCCCTGGGAGAGATGTTCGGTTGGTGAGCACCTCACGCTCTCGGAAGCGAAGGAAGCGGCGGCACGCGAAGCCGCTGACGATGCTCTGCGGGATGCATTGTGGCGATCCGTGGGCCGCGATGCCCGCAGCGACGTCCCGAACTTGGCTCAGCGCAGCCAATTGCTCGCTCTGTACTTCCTCATCCCCTACCTGCGGAAGCCGGCTGCGAGAGTGTCGAGGAGGCTCTGCGTTGACGTTGCGGAGGTGAGGTCAGCCATGGTGTTCGGTGCGTTGTACGGGCTGGCTCTGGCCGCTGAAGGTGACGACGTCCGTGGCGAGGTCGTCCGAGCCGCCAATGCCGCTGGCTGGGCGGTGGAGCGAGCTGATCCCGCCGAGCGTACGACGGATCCGCACAGCCTTGTCGACCGCGTGAGCCGATTTGATGACGGCTACTCGCCCATCCGCAAGGAGTCGGACATCCAGGTGGTCGACGAGACGGACCCTTTGTTGTGGGAGCGCATCAGCGGCGAACGCATGGGTGCTGCCTTGCACCGTCTCGGGATCTTGGGCGAGTTCCTCGCCTCGGGTTCGGGGCGGATGCCCGAGGGCGAGCCCGACGAACTTGACGCACCGCGGGAGGAAACCGAGTGAGCCCAAGTGCAAGGCGACTGTCGCAGTGGCTGGCCGAGCCAATGCCCCTACGCAAGGTGGCAGATCTCCTCGGGGTCGACGCATCGAAGGCGTCTGGACTGGTGAGGGCGGACCGCTTCCCCTGCCGTGTCACGAAGGTGAACGGAAAGTACGTAGCCTTTGCCGCCGATGTGATGGTGGCCATGGGGATTGATGATCCGATCGTGCGGACCGGTGACCTGCTGGCCGGAGCTGAGTTCGCGAGGCGATGGGACTGAGGACCGGTCGCCGGAGGCTGAGTGCAACGTCAAAGGGCCGGGCCGCGCGGATGTCCTGGCCTCCGGCCCTCTGGGGCGACGTGCGACGTGGGAACGGGCGGGTTCGATCGCGCGGAAGTAGAACCCTCCGGCGGTACGGCAGGCGGCGCCCCACAGGAACGTTCTGCCCGGGCGCCCTTCCGCGCATAATGTCGTAGATGTCGGATTTAAATGAGACTGTAACTGAGACCAAAGCACGCCAAGGACCCCGGCCGCTGAAGCGGTCCGGGGTCCTTGTTTCGCCTGTTCAGGCGACTGCGGAGGATACGAGATTCGAACTCGTGAGGGGTTGCCCCCAACACGCTTTCCAAGCGTGCGCCCTAGGCCACTAGGCGAATCCTCCGCCGCAAACAATACAAGACGTTGGGGAGTGCTCGCGAACACGATCCCGAGGTCGTCGCCGTGATCGTCCTCGGGGCGGTCGCGGCCGGGACCGGCTTCGCTTCCGGGGTGGGGGATCCGCTACTGTGGGGGCCAGCCCCTCACGTGGCGCTATCTGACTGAACTCCCCCAGGGCCGGAAGGCAGCAAGGGTAGGTCGGCTCTGGCGGGTGCGTGGGGGGCGCTTTGCGTTTGGGGCGGTCCGGGTTGTCAGTGGTCGCCTATAACCTCGTATGCGTGTCGTCTCTCGCGCTGTACCGCCGTTATCGCCCGGAGTCGTTCGCCGAGGTCATCGGGCAGGAGCATGTAACCGACCCGCTGCAGCAGGCGCTGCGAAACAACCGGGTCAATCACGCCTACCTGTTCAGTGGCCCGCGCGGCTGCGGCAAGACGACGAGCGCGCGCATCCTGGCCCGCTGCCTCAACTGTGAGCAAGGTCCCACGCCCACGCCCTGCGGCGAGTGTCAGTCCTGCCGCGACCTGGCGCGGAACGGCCCGGGGTCGATCGACGTCATCGAGATCGACGCCGCTTCCCACGGAGGCGTCGACGACGCCCGTGACCTGCGCGAGAAGGCCTTCTTCGGCCCGGCGAGCAGCCGCTACAAGATCTACATCATCGACGAGGCGCACATGGTCACCTCGGCGGGCTTCAACGCCTTGCTGAAGGTGGTCGAGGAGCCGCCGGAGCACCTCAAGTTCATCTTTGCGACCACCGAGCCCGAGAAGGTCATCGGCACGATCCGGTCGCGTACGCATCACTACCCCTTCCGCCTCGTGCCCCCGGGCACCCTGCGGGAGTATCTGGCGGAGGTCTGCGGCCGTGAGCAGGTGGCCATCGAGGACGGTGTCCTTCCGCTGGTCGTGCGCGCCGGTGCCGGTTCCGTGCGTGACTCGATGTCCGTCATGGACCAGCTCCTCGCCTCCGCGGCCTCGGACGGTGTGACGTATGCCATGGCGACGTCCCTCCTCGGGTACACGGATGGGTCGCTGCTCGACTCCGTGGTGGACGCCTTCGCCTCGGGGGACGGGGCGGCGGCCTTCGAGGTCGTCGACCGCGTCATCGAGGGCGGCAACGACCCGCGGCGCTTCGTCGCCGACCTCCTGGAGCGGCTGCGCGACCTGGTGATCCTCGCGGCCGTGCCGGACGCCGCCGAGAAGGGGCTCATCGACGCCCCCGCCGACGTCGTCGAGCGGATGCAGGCCCAGGCGGGCGTCTTCGGAGGCTCCGAACTGAGCCGCGCCGCGGACCTCGTGAACGAGGGGCTCACGGAGATGCGGGGGGCGACCTCGCCGCGGCTGCAGCTCGAGCTGATCTGCGCGCGCGTGCTGCTTCCGGCGGCGTACGACGACGAGCGTTCGGTCATGGCCCGCCTCGACCGCCTTGAGCGCGGCGGCAACTTCATGGCGGGCGGGGGCCAGGGCGCGGCTCCCGCGATGGCGTACGTTCCGGGGCCCGAGGCGCATGCGGGGATGCAGCAGCCGCAGCCGGGCGGCGGGGCGCCGGTGGCGCCGGTGCCTCCGGGTGGCGGACCGGCCGCCGCGCGTGCGGCGGTACGGGGGCCGGGGGCGCCGCAGGGCGACCAGGCACCGGCGGCTCCGCCGACTGCTCCGCCGGCTCCCGCTGCTCCTGAGCCCGCCGCCCCTGCTCCTGCTCCGGCAGGGGAGCGGCGGCCCGGGGGCTGGCCGACGGCTTCGACGCCGGGCACCGGTCCCGCGGCCCCGGCGGCTTCCACTCCCGCTCCCGCTCCTGCTCCCGCAGAGGCGGCCCCGCGACCGGGCGGCTGGCCCACGGCGGCCCCCGCAGGAAGCGGGGCCCCGGCTCCGCAGGCCCCCGCACCGACGCCGTCCCCGGCACCCGCGGCCGCGCCGGCCCCCATGGCTGCCCAGGCGCCCCCCGCGGGCGGCCCCGACCCGCGCAGCCTGTGGCCGAACATCCTGGAGGCGGTGAAGAACCGCCGCCGGTTCACCTGGATCCTGCTGAGCCAGAACGCCCAGGTGGCGGGGTTCGACGGGACGACGCTCCAGATCGGCTTCGTCAACGCGGGAGCGCGGGACAACTTCGCGAGCAGCGGCAGTGAGGACGTGCTGCGACAGGCGCTGTCCGAGCAGTTCGGCGTGCAGTGGAAGGTCGAGGCGATCGTCGACCCCTCCGGCGGCTCGGCCCCGCCCCCGGCGGCGACCAACTTCGGGGGAAGCGCGCCCGTGCCCCCGCGCCCCGCCCCCCAGAACCAGCCGACACCCCCTCCGGCGGCGCCCCCGCAGCCCCCGTCCCGGCCCGCACCGGCACCGACCCCCGCCCCTTCCCCGCAGCCCCGCCCTTCGGCCCCGGAACACGTCTCCCCGGAGGACGACACCGCGGCCGACGACGACCCCGACCTGGTCGAATCGGCCCTCTCCGGCCACGACCTGATCGTCCGCGAACTGGGCGCAACAATCGTCGAGGAATACACGAACGAGCCTTGAGCCGCGGGCCCAGAGCACCCGAGGTCTGGGCCCCGGGCGGCCCAGAGGCTCCCCGCCCCGCACTCGGGGCGATCGGGCGGGTGGGCGGGAAACATCCGCCGCGAAGCGGCGGTTCAGTCCGGACACGACCCGCACCCGAGGACCGGCCACCCCCCGGGACAGCCCGCGCGGGCAGGCGACACCCGCAGCCCCCGGGCCTGCGCTTCGGGGTAGACGGGTGGGCGGGCGGGAAGGCCCGGCGGGGAGCGGCGGGATGCCGGGGCCGCCCCGGACGGAACAAATCACCCACAGCTCTGGAGGAACGTACAACCTCACCCACAGGGTGACCTCGGCATCCCGTACAAGCGCAGGGCATCGTGGCCGCTAGGCTGACCACCGTGAAGGTCCTAGTCATCGGCAGTGGTGCCCGCGAACACGCCCTGTGCCGCTCTCTGTCCCTCGACCCCGACATCTCCGCCCTGTACTGCGCCCCCGGCAACGCCGGCATCGCGGACGTGGCCGAGCTGCACCAGGTCGACGCCCTCGACGGCACCGCGGTGGCCGCCCTGGCCACCCGCCTCGGCGCCGAGCTGGTCGTCGTGGGCCCGGAGGCCCCCCTCGTCGCCGGGGTCGCCGATGCCGTACGCGGTGCCGGAATCCCCTGCTTCGGGCCCTCCGAGGAGGCCGCCCAGCTGGAGGGCTCCAAGGCCTTCGCCAAGGAGGTGATGGCGGGCGCCGGCGTGCCCACCGCACGCTCCTACGTCTGCACCACCCCCGAGGAGATCGCCGAAGCCCTCGACGCCTTCGGCGCTCCGTACGTCGTCAAGGACGACGGCCTCGCCGCCGGTAAGGGCGTCGTCGTGACCGACGACATCGAGGCGGCCCGCGAGCACGCCCTCGCCTGCGACCGCGTCGTCATCGAGGAGTTCCTCGACGGCCCCGAGGTCTCCCTCTTCGCCATCACGGACGGCGTCACCGTCGTCCCGCTCCAGCCCGCCCAGGACTTCAAGCGCGCCCTTGACGGGGACGAAGGGCCGAACACGGGTGGCATGGGTGCGTACTCGCCCCTGCCGTGGGCCGACCCGAAGCTGGTCGACGAGGTCATGCAGAGTGTTCTGCAGCCCACCGTCGACGAGCTGCGGCGGCGCGGCACCCCCTTCTCCGGGCTGCTGTACGCGGGCCTGGCTATCACCAGCCGCGGCGTACGTGTCATCGAGTTCAACGCCCGCTTCGGCGACCCCGAGACGCAGGTCGTCCTCGCCCGCCTGAAGACCCCGCTCGCCGGAGTCCTGCTCGCCGCGGCCAACGGCACCCTTGTCGACCTGCCCCCGCTGCGTTGGAGCGACGACGCCGCGGTGACGGTGGTCATTGCCTCGCACAACTACCCGGACACGCCGCGTACCGGCGACCCCATCGAGGGACTGGGCGACGTCGTGGCGCAGGATGCACCGGACGCGTACGTCCTGCACGCCGGGACCAAGCGCGACGGCGACGCGGTCGTCAGCGCGGGCGGCCGTGTGCTGTCCGTGACGGCCACGGGCGCGGACCTGACCGAGGCGCGCGAGCGCGCGTACACGGCGCTGTCCCGCATCCGCCTCGACGGCTCCCAGCACCGCACCGACATCGCGGCGAAGGCGGCCGCGGAGGCGTAACCAAGGCGGAGGCGTAACCAAGGTCGCCCACGCGCCACCCGCGAACAGCTCACAGGCCCCGGATCCGACACTCGATCCGGGGCCTGATCGTCATCCAGCTTTACCCAAAGCCATTCCATCGAGTGACCGCTGGCCCATCCGGCTGACGATGCCCGGCACCCCAACTAGGGTGCGGCGCAAGCGGTTCAGGTGCCCAGAGCCAAACAGACCACCGGCATTGCGATGTCAGTGGCGGGTGCCACAGTGGGGGAGTGAGCAAATCCATCGGCGGCTGCCGTCCGCCCTCGGCCCCGGTCCCCACCGGCGGCGGGGCAGCAGGCGGAGCAGGCAGCAGGGGGTGACGTAGGTCGTGTCAGGTACGGGTGTGGAAGTGGGCGTGCAGTCCGCGCGTTCCCAGGCGCTCGCCGTGCTGCGCATCCGCAGCAGGGCCCTTGCCGTCGCACTGCTGCCCGCGGCCGTCGCCGTCGTGCTGCTCGCCGGCGGGACCACGGGCCATGTCACCGGCGGGAGTTGGGACGTGGTGCGCGGCATCGTGACGGCCGTCGCCGCCGTCGTGCTGCTCGCCGCGGCGGGCATCGCGCTCGTCGTCGCCCGCGCCAGGCCCGCTGTCAGCCCCACGGTCCCGATCACCGAGAGCTCGGCCCCCGATCTGTACCGCCTGGTGCGGGATCTGGCCGACCGCCTGGACGTGCCCGCGCCATCGGCCATAGCGCTCACCCCGGACTGCGACAGCTGGCTGGAGGACCGCACCCACCCCGCGCACGGCCCGCCGGCGGAGGCCTCGCCCCCGCCGACGCCAGAGGGCAATGGCGTACGGGACGGCCGCCCCGCCCCGCGCCGCCAGCCCCCCGCGGCCCCGGTGCTCGTCATCGGCTCCCCGTTCCTGTGGTGGATGCGGGTCGGCGAGCTGCGCGCGGTCCTCGCCCCGGTCGTGGCCGGCACGGGCCCCTCGGCGCACCCCGACATAGCCGCGGCCCGGCGCTTCGTGCGCGGGCTCGACGCGGCGGTCGCGGTCACTTCCGCACCGGGCCGCGGCCCGCTCACGCGCACGGTCCTCGGCGGTGTCGGCTGGGTGGCCCGGCTGCTCCTGCGCGGCTGCCGGGGGCACGCGGGCGAGATGGAGCGGGGCGTCGCGGCAGCGGCCGCCGAGCGCGCCCAGGCCGTGGACTACGGCGTACGGATCGTCGCCCAGGAGCAGGTCGGCCTGGCGTACGCCGGGTGGGACCGCCTCCTGACCAAGGTCGCGCTGCCCGCCTGGCGGATGGGCCGCTGGCCGTCACGGCTCGACGCGGGCGTGGTCTCCGCCCTCACCGAGCTGTCCCGCAGGGACCGCCTGGCCGAGGGCTTCGCGTCCCGCCTGGGCGAGCGCCCCGCCTGCGACCTCCTGGAGGAGCCTGGCTCGGTGGACGAGGCGGCGTCCCTGCTTGCCGCCCGCCTCTTCCACGGCGGGCCCGCGGAGCCGGGTCCTGGCTGGGCGCCGGTGGCCTGGCAGGAGTATCCGGACGAGGTCGTCGACCGCAAATGGCGTGCGGATGCCGCCCGGCTCCACCGGGTCCTCGACTCCCTGGGCGTGGGCCACGTCACGGACCCGACAGCCCGTGACGCCAAGGGCCCCACCCTGGGCCGCATCCTCGACCACCTGACGGCGCCGGACACCGGGGGCACGGAGCCCGCCACGGAAATGGCCACCAGGGAAAAGACCGCCATGGACCCGCCCGCCCCGGACACATCCACCAACCCGGCGGACGACCTCGCTCTCGCCCCCGAGGACGCAGCGGCGCCCGAGGACGAAGCGGCCCCCGAAAGCCCCGGCGGGCTCCTGGCCGCGGGGCTCAGCGCCGAGCTGGCCCGTGAGGAAGCCGCAGCCCCGCCACGCCCCGCCCCGGCGGGACAGGGCCCGGACGACGCGCTGTGGGACGACGGCATGCTGCCGCTCTTCCCGCTCCAACCGGTGCGTACGGGCCGGGAGTTGCTCGCCGACCACGTGACGGCCCTTGTCTGCTGCGCGGCCGTGGACACGGCGGGCGCGGCACCCGGCCTCGACTGGCTGGACGGCCCGTCCCTCCTGGTGGACGGCGAGCGGGCGGCGGACCTGACGCCGCACGTCCTGAGCCTGGTGGAGGACGGCGACCCGATCCCCCTGAAGGGCTGGCTGGCCCGCCTGGGCGTCCGCCCGGAGAAGCCGGTGCGACTCGTCTGAGCCGAGCCCCGGCCCGCGGGATGCAGTCACCCAACCCCCGGAAGGATCCCTTCCGTTCTCGTCGATTAGCGACGAACGGTGACGGAGTGCGTGCGTAATGTGATGTGCTGGGACCGGCCGCCGGACCGGACATGTCAGAGGCAACACCGCACGGGGGCAAGGGACAGCACAGCGCAGCGCAATCTCGGGGGAGTGAGGGAGGGGTACACACATGGGGTCGGAGCAGATCCGCAGGTGGGAATCGGGCGCGCTGGCGCACGCCGTGACCGACCCCTTCGGCCAGGGCCCACTCCCCTGGCTCCGGGGCGCCGAGCACTACTTCGACGACACGGGCCAGGTCGTCCCCTGGTACATCGACCACGCCCCGGCCCCCGGCGCGCGCAACATCCCCGCACCCCGGACGCGTACCAACGGCCCTCGCACGGCCGACGACGTACACGGCCAGATCAAGGGCTTCACCTCCACCGGCGCCGCGGCCCCCGGCGAGGCGATCGACTTCCATGTGACGGTGGACCCGCCCCAGCAGTTCAGCGTCGACATCTACCGCATCGGGCACTACGGCGGGGACGGGGCGTCGAAGATCACCACGAGCCCGCGCCTCTCCGGCATCGTCCAGCCGCCCCCGCTCACCGCCGACCGCACGGTCTCCTGCCACCACTGGTGGCTCTCCTGGCGTCTGCAGATCCCGAGTTACTGGAACATCGGGGCGTACGTGGCGGTCCTCACCACCCTCGACGGCTACCGCTCGCACGTCCCCTTCACGGTCCGCGACAGCCACCCTGCCGACCTGCTGCTCCTCCTCCCTGACATCACCTGGCAGGCGTACAACCTCTATCCGGAGGACGGCCGCACGGGCGCGAGCCTCTATCACGCGTGGGACGACAAGGGCCGCCTCCTCGGCGAGAGCGAGGCCGCCCACACGGTCTCCTTCGACCGGCCGTACGCGGGCGCGGGCCTGCCCCTGCACGTGGGTCACGCCTACGACTTCATCCGCTGGGCCGAGCGGTACGGCTACGACCTCGCGTACGCCGACACTTGCGACCTGCACGCGGGCCGCATCGACCCGACCCGCTACCGGGGCCTGGTCTTCCCGGGCCACGACGAGTACTGGTCGGCGACCATGCGCCGCACCACGGAGCTGGCCCGCGAGCACGGCACGTCCCTCGTCTTCCTCTCCGCCAACACCATGTACTGGCAGGTGGAGTTGGGCCCATCCCCGTCCGGCGTCGAGGACCGCCTGCTCACCTGCCGCAAGCGCCACGGCCCCGGGAGGCCCGCCCTCTGGCGCGAGCAGGACAAAGCGGAGCAGGAGCTCCTGGGCATCCAGTACGCGGGCCGTGTCCCGGACCCCGCCCCCCTCGTCGTACGCAATGCCGACCACTGGCTGTGGGAGGCGACGGGCGCGCACGAGGGCGACGAGATCGAGGGCCTGGTCGCGGGCGAGGCCGACCGCTACTTCCCGCGCACCGCCCTGCCCGAGCACCAGGGCCGCATCCTCCTGGCCCACTCCCCGTACGAGGACAGCGAGGGCGTCACCCGCCATCAGGAGTCGTCCCTCTACCGCGCCCCGTCCGGCGCCCTGGTCTTCGCCTCCGGCACCTTCGCCTGGTCGCCGGCGCTCGACCGCCCCGGCCATGTGGACACCCGCATCCAGCGCGCCACGGCCAACCTCCTGGACCGCATCTGCAAACGGGACTGAGGCCGAACGCGGGACTGAGGCCGAACGCACTCACCATCAGGACATCCCCTGGCCAAAAGCGGTCGCCCCATACGGGAGAATCGAAAGCACTTGGCCAGAACCACGGGGAGGAACCGTGTCCGGATTCGTAGAAAAGCCCGAGCCCATCGAGGTCCCGGGCCTGGTGCATGTGCACACCGGAAAGGTGCGCGAGCTGTACCAGAACGAGGCGGGCGACCTCGTGATGGTCGCGAGCGACCGCATGTCCGCCTACGACTGGGTGCTGCCCACGGAGATCCCCGACAAGGGCAGGGTCCTCACGCGGCTCTCCCTGTGGTGGTTCGATCAGCTCGCCGATCTCATCCCGAACCACGTCATCTCCACCGACGTCCCGGCCGGCGCCCCCGCCGACTGGGAGGGCCGCACCACGGTCTGCAAGTCCCTGGAGATGGTCCCGGTCGAGTGCGTGGCCCGCGGCTATCTGACGGGCTCGGGCCTGGTCGAGTACAACGCCTCGCGCACCGTCTGCGGCCTCGCGCTGCCCGACGGTCTGAGCGACGGCTCCGAGCTGCCCGCGCCGATCTTCACGCCCGCCACGAAGGCGGAGGTCGGCGAGCACGACGAGAACGTGAGTTACGAGGAAGTGGCGCGCCAGGTGGGCGCGGACACGGCGGCCCAGCTCCGCCAGGCGACCCTCGCGGTCTACGGCCGGGCCCGTGACATCGCCCGCGAGCGGGGCGTCATCCTCGCGGACACGAAGTTCGAGTTCGGCTTCGAGGGCGAGAAGCTGATCATCGCGGACGAGGTCCTCACCCCGGACTCGTCCCGCTTCTGGCCCGCGGACGAGTGGCAGCCGGGCCGCGCCCAGCCGTCGTTCGACAAGCAGTTCGTCCGCGACTGGCTGACCTCGCCGGCCTCCGGCTGGGACCGCAAGAGCGAGCAGCCGCCGCCCCCGCTCCCGCAGGACGTGGTGGACGCCACGCGCGCCAAGTACATCGAGGCGTACGAGCGTCTGACGGGCACCTCCTGGTAGTCGGCGCACGAAGAAGGCCCCGGTCGAGTGACCGGGGCCTTTCATCTGGAGCGGACGACCAGGTTCGAACTGGCGACCTCAACCTTGGCAAGGTTGCGCTCTACCAACTGAGCTACGTCCGCACTGCGCCGAAGCGCGAAGCCAACTATACCCAACCCCGCTCGCGTGCGAGACGCACTGCGGCATGACGGTTCTCCGCCCCGATCTTGGTGGCGGCGGACGAGAGGTAGTTCCGTACGGTCCCCTGCGACAGCGCGGCCCGCTCGGCGATCTCCGCGACGGGCGCCCCGTCGGCGGCGAGTTCGAGCACTTCGGCCTCGCGGGCGGTGAGCGGGGAGTCCCCTGCGGAGATCGCGTCGGCGGCCAACTCCGGGTCCACGTAGCGGTTTCCGGCGTGCACGGTCCGGATGATCTCGGCGAGCCGCTGCGCGCTGACGGTCTTCGGCACAAAGCCCCGCACGCCCACCGCGAGCGCCCGCTTGAGATGCCCCGGTCTGCCATGACTCGTCACGATCATGGTGCGGCAGTACGGCAGTTCATCCCGCAGAGATGTGGCGACACTCACACCGTCGGAGCCGGGCATCTGCAGATCGAGCACGGCGACATCGGGCCGGTGCGCCCGCGCCATGGCCAGCGCCTCGGGTCCGGTGGCGGCCTCGGCGACCACGACGAGATCGTCCTCAAGCGCGAGGAGCGCGGCGAGAGCACCGCGGATGAGGTGCTCGTCATCGGCGAGCAGTACGCGAACGGTCACCGGGAAACCGCCTGCTCTGCCTGCCGCTCCCCCGCGGCTTCCGGCCCCGGCTCCTGCTCGGGTCGCCCGAGCTCCGGCCGCCCTTGCTGTGGGCAGGCGGTCCGCAGCGGAACCTCCGCAGACAGCCGAAACTTCCCCCCGCCGGACGCGAGGTCCAGCACCCCGCCCACCACAGCCAACCGCTCTCGAAGCCCGGCGAGCCCGGACCCTGCCCCGGAGGGGGCAACATCCGGCACCCCATCGTTGGAAACGACAAGCTCCGCCCGTTCAGGCCCGACCCGCAGGGTCACCGCACAGTGCCGCGCGTCACCATGGCGGAGCACATTCGTCGCCGCCTCCCGAACAACCCACCCGAAGGCGGACTGCACCGCGGCAGGCAACCCCGCAGGGGATCCGACCACCCGGCAATCGATGCCCGCGGCCTCGAGCACGCCCTGCGCACCGGCGAGTTCGACCGCCAGGTCGGCCTCCCGATACCCCCGGACCACTTCCCGTACCTCCCGCTGCGACTCCTGCGCGATCCGCTGCACCTCGACCATCTGGTCGACCGCCTCGGGCCGCCCCCGCTGCGCGAGCTGCACGGCGAGCTCGCTCTTCAGCGCGATGACCGCGAGATTGCGCCCCATCACGTCGTGCAGGTCCCGCCCGAACCGCAGCCGCTCCTCGGCCACCGCGAGCCGTGCCTCGACCTCACGGGCCCGGTCGGCCTCCCACATCACGGAGAGCGTCCAGGCACCGCAGCGCGAGGAGAGCAGCGAGACGAGGGCGCCGAAGGCGATCACCACGGCGGTCCCGGCGAGCCGCCCGTCGTGGATGCCGGCCGCGGCGGAGGCGGCCACCATCACGACGTCGATCACGGCGAACCGGATGAGGAAGGTGCGGATCGGTACGGCGAAGGCCAGCGACTCCCCGTACGGCATGACGGCGAACATCGTGGCGAAAGTGAGCATCCCCTCCTTGACGCCGTCCACGGCCAGCAGGGCGAGCACCAGGCCCAGCACGGCGATCATGAGCCCGGTCGAGACGGCGAGGTCGCGGCGCGGCGCCTCGGCGCGCTTCAGATAGTGGTCGACGGACCGCCGCAGCGTGCGGTTGACGTGCAGGCACTGCACGGCGGCGACGGCGACCAGCGTCGAGCCGAGGATCAGCGGAACGGTCTGCTGCCGCACGCTCACGCCGAGCGGCAGCGAGCCCCAGCTGACGAAGAAGATCCACGGCATGGCGTGCCACATGACCACGCTCTGGAACTCGACCTTCTCGATCTTGCTCCGCTCGTGCCAGCCCCGCTTCAGCCCCCGGATGCGCCCGACCACGCCTGTCCCCTCCTTCTTCTAGCGCCGGGGTTCCCAGCGGAACCACCGTCGTACAGCAAACACCGAGACCACGGTCCAGGCCACCGCCGTGGCGACGGCGCCGAGGGCCTGGGACGCCGAGAGGTTCCCGGTCCAGCCGCCCCGCACCAGCTCGATCACCGGCGAGAGCGGAAGCAGCTCGCAGACCGAGGCGAGCTTGTCGGGCATGACCTCGAAGGGGATGAAGAGACCCGAGGCGAACATCGACGCGAACGCCAGCGGCAGGGACATCACCTGCGCCGACTCCACCGACCTGCTGAGGCTGGCGGTGACCGCGGCGAGGGCGGCGAACATCACCAGGCCGAGCAGTACGCCGATGACAGCGAGGTGCGGCGCGCTCGGCGCCCCGGCGTCGAGCAGCGCGACACAGCCGACCGCCAGGACCACGCACTGCGTCAGGCCGATGGCGAACGACGGCAGCGCGGCTCCCGCGAGGATCTCCGCGTCCCGCAGCTCCCCGGTGCGCAGCCGCTTGAGCACCAGTTCCTCGCGGCGGGCCGCGAAGACGGTGGTCAGCGCCGTGTAGACGGCGAAGAGCACGGAGACGCCGATGGCGCCGGGCACCACGACGGACCCGACCGAGAGACCGGTGCCCTTCAGGTCCATGCCGTCAGCGGCCTGGTGCAGGCTGACCGGCATCACCAGCGGCACGAACAGCGCCCCGAACAACGTCCCCTTGGTGCGCCCGAGCAGCGTCAGCTCGGCCCGCGCGAGCGCCCGCATCCGCCGCGCCGGCGTCGTCACCGCAGCCGCCGTCACCGTCACCGCACTCATGCCACCGTCTCCTTCTCCGTCACACCCGCACCGGCAGCCGCACCCGCGCCACTCTCGGCGTCCCGCGCGATCCGCAGGAACGCCTCCTCCAGCGAGGCCGCCCGCACATCGAGCCCCCGCAGCTCCACCTGGGCGTCCCGCGCCCACACAAGCAGGCCCGTGGCGGCCCGCTGCAACTCGTGCGTCCGCAGCCGGACCCGCCCGCCGGTCACCTCGTGCCCGCTCACGCCGAGCTCGCCGAGCGGCGGCAGATCCCCGACGAAGTACCCGTCGGGCAGTTCGAAGGAGACGTGCGACGGCTGCGCGGCCACCACCTCGGAGACCCGTCCCTCGGCCGCGATCCGCCCCTCGTGCAGGATCGCGAGCCGGTCGGCGAGGTTCTCGGCCTCTTCGAGGTAGTGCGTGGTGAGCAGTACGGTCGTGCCGTTGTCGCGCAGGGCCCGCACCAACTCCCAGGTCTCGCGGCGCCCTTCGGCGTCGAGCCCGGTCGTGGGCTCGTCGAGGAAGAGCACCTCGGGCTGCCCGATGAGCGCCGTCGCCAGATCGAGCCGCCGCTTCTCACCGCCGGACAGCATCTTCACGCGGACGCCGGACCGCTTGCCGAGGCCCACGATCTCCAGGGCCTCATCGGCCGGCCGCGCCCCACTGGTGCACCCCGCCCACATCCGTACGGTCTCCCCGACCGTCAGCTCGGAGGGAAAGCCGCCCTCCTGGAGCATCACGCCGATCCGGTGCCGTACGGCGCCGCGCTCCGCGTAGGGGTCGTGTCCGAGCACCCGCACCCGCCCCCCGGCGGGTGCGGCGAGTCCTTCGAGGAGTTCGACGGTGGAGGTCTTGCCCGCCCCGTTGGTCCCGAGCAGCGCGAAGAGCTCACCTTGTCCGACGGAGAACGACACTCCCCGGACCGCCTCGAAACCGCCCCCGTACACGCGCCGCAGATCGGTCACGTCGATCACTTGGTCAGTCTTGGTCATGGGAAGAGCGTCCCCCGGCCGCGGGCGCCGGAGCAGTGCGCGCTGTCACCGGCCGGCATGACAAATGTCAGAAGCCCTGCAGCCCTGAGACACGAAGAAGGCCTGAGACACGAAGAAGGCCCCGGTCGCGATGACCGGGGCCTTCTTCAATGGAGCGAACGACGAGGTTCGAACTCGCGACCTCAACCTTGGCAAGGTTGCGCTCTACCAACTGAGCTACGTTCGCATTGCCTCCGACCAGCTCTCACTGATCGGTGCGAGCACCAGCCTACCGCACCCAGAAGGGTGACCGGAAAGCGATGCAGAGCGGGTGACAGGAATTGCACACTGCGCCTTCCCCCTGGAAGGGGGATGTTCTACTACTGAACTACACCCGCAAGACCCCGTGTGGTTCGGCCTTTCGGCCTTGCCCCTCGGCGTGCTCCAGACTTTAGCCGACCGGCGGGGGTGCAGGTCAAGTCGGTTGCCGAGGGGCCCTCCTGGCCGGCTGCCGGCCGAGGTCGGCGCGGCCGCGGGCCACGACTCAGTTGGCCGCTCAGTTGGCCGCCTCGAACGCCTCGTAGACCTTCTTCGGGATGCGGCCGCGCGGCGGCACGTCCATCTGGTGCGAGCGTGCCCAGGCGCGCACGGCCGCCGGGTCGGCGGTCACCGCGGTGTGTCGGTACGCCTTGCCGGACTTCGACTGCTTGCGGGCGGCGCCCAGGTACGGGGCGAGCGCCGTGCGCAGTTTCTTGGCATTGGTTTGATTGAGGTCGATCTCGTACGACTTGCCGTCAAGACCGAAAGCGATGGTTTCCGCCGCTTCCCCGCCGTCGATGTCGTCAGAGAGAGTGACCACGACACGCTGCGCCACGAATATCGGTCCCTTCGTGCGGCCTCGCCGCGTTGACGTGCGGTGATGCCGACTGTCCGGCTGTTAGGGGCACTGTTATGTGCAAAGCATCGGCTAATGCCATTTCCTTTGTACAGTGCCCGGCATTGCATTGTGAAGCCCGACTAAATCCGCCCGCGTGTCCGGGAGCAATGGCGATGCGTGATCTTTTCCAGGATTTTTCGCGAAGGTGCCCCGTTCGAAACGTGGATGGTTGTGGGAACGTGACCGTCCTCACGTAGGATTCTACGAATCTACGCGAGTAGAATTTTTGTGCAGGTAGTCTGAAGGGACCGCTCAGCCAGCACCACACACCGGGAGTGCCAGTGGCACGCGTCGTAGTCGACGTCATGCTCAAGCCGGAGATCCTCGACCCCCAGGGCCAGGCGGTGCAGCGTGCACTGCCGCGCCTCGGATTCAAGGGGATCGCCGACGTACGTCAGGGAAAGCGCTTCGAACTCGAGGTGGACGGGCCCGTCGATGACGCAGCCCTCGCCCGTATCCACGAGATGGCGGAAACCTTCCTCGCCAACACCGTGATCGAAGACTTCTTCGTAAAGGTGGAGGAAGAGAAGTGACTGCTCGAATCGGAGTCGTCACTTTCCCCGGAACCCTCGACGACCGCGACACCCAGCGCGCCGTCCGCGTCGCCGGCGCCGAAGCCGTGCCGCTCTGGCACCGGGACAAGGACCTGAAGCAGGTCGACGCCGTGGTGCTTCCCGGCGGATTCTCGTACGGCGACTATCTGCGGGCCGGGGCCATTTCACGGTTCTCGCCCGTCATGGAGTCGGTCATCGAGCAGGCGAAGGCCGGGATGCCGGTTCTCGGTATCTGCAACGGCTTCCAGGTGCTCACCGAGTCCCATCTGCTGCCGGGCGCGATGCTGCGCAACAACCACCTGCACTTCATCTGCCGCGAGCAGAAGCTGCGGGTGGAGACGGACCGGACCGCCTGGACCGCCGACTACACGGCCGGCCAGGAGATCCACATTCCGCTCAAGAACATCGACGGCCAGTACACGGCCGACGAGCGGACCCTGGACATGCTGGAGGCCGAGGGCCGCGTCGCCTTCCGGTATCTGGACGGCAACCCCAACGGCTCGCTCCGTGACATCGCCGGCATCACCAACGAGGCGGGCAACGTCGTGGGCCTCATGCCGCACCCCGAGCACGCGGTCGAGCCGCTGGTCGGGACCGGCCGCACCGACGGCCTGGGATTCTTCACCTCGATCCTGAAGAAGCTGGTCAACGTCTGATGACTCTGGACACCGTCAAGCACGCCGCCGAGACCCCCGAGGTCAAGCTGCCCTGGGCCGAACTGGGCCTGAAGGAAGACGAGTACGCGCGCGTACGCGAGATCCTGGGCCGCCGTCCGACCGGCGCCGAGCTCGCCATGTACTCCGTCATGTGGTCCGAGCACTGCTCGTACAAGAGCAGCAAGGTGCACCTGCGCCAGTTCGGCGAGAAGGCCCCCGAGAACGACGCCATGCTCGTCGGTATCGGCGAGAACGCCGGCGTCGTCGACGTCGGCAACGGCTATGCGGTCACCTTCAAGGTCGAGTCGCACAACCACCCCTCGTACGTCGAGCCCTACCAGGGTGCGGCGACCGGTGTCGGCGGCATCGTCCGCGACATCATCGCGATGGGCGCGCGTCCGGTCGCCGTCGTGGACCCGCTGCGGATGGGCGCCGCCGACCACCCCGACACCAAGCGCGTTCTGCCGGGTGTCGTCGCGGGCATCGGCGGCTACGGCAACTGCCTGGGCCTGCCGAACATTGGCGGCGAGCTCGTCTTCGACGCCTGCTATCAGGGCAATCCGCTGGTCAATGCCGGTGCGATCGGCGTGATGCGGCACGAGGACATCCACCTCGCGAAGGCCTCCGGTCCCGGCAACAAGGTCATCCTCTACGGGGCCCGCACGGGCGGCGACGGCATCGGCGGCGCCTCGATCCTGGCGAGTGAAACCTTCGACGACACCAAGCCGTCGAAGCGTCCCGCCGTGCAGGTCGGCGACCCCTTCCAGGAGAAGCTCCTCATCGAGTGCACCCTGGAGGCCTTCGCCGAGAAGCTGGTCGTGGGTATTCAGGACCTGGGCGCCGCCGGACTCTCCTGCGCGACCTCGGAGTTGGCGTCCAACGGCTCCGGCGGCATGCGCGTCGAGCTGGACGACGTACCGCTTCGCGACTCCACGCTCACTCCCGAGGAGATCCTCATGAGTGAGTCGCAGGAACGGATGTGCGCGGTCGTCGAGCCGGAGAAGGTCGAGCGCTTCCTCGCGATCTGCGAGAAGTGGGACGTGATCGCCACCGTCGTCGGTGAAGTGACCGACGGCGACCGCCTGGAGATCTTCTGGCACGGCGAGAAGATCGTCGACCTCGACCCGCGCACCGTCGCCCACGACGGCCCGGTCTACGAGCGCCCCTACGCACGGCCGAAGTGGCAGGACGCCCTCCAGGCCGACGACGCGAACAAGCTGGCACGGCCAGCGACTTCGGACGAACTGCGCGAGCAGGTCCTCGCGGTCGTCGCGTCGCCGAACCAGGCCTCCAAGGCGTGGGTGACGGATCAGTACGACCGTTTCGTGCAGGGCAACACGGTGCTCGCGCAGCCCGAGGACTCCGGCATGGTCCGCATCGACGAGGAGACCGGCCTCGGTGTCGCCCTCGCCAATGACGGCAACGGCCGCTACTCGAAGCTCGACCCGTACGCGGGCGCGCAGCTCGCCCTGTCGGAGGCGTACCGCAACGTCGCCGCGACCGGCGCCCGGCCGCTCGCCGTCTCGGACTGCCTGAACTTCGGTTCGCCCGAGGACCCGGATGTCATGTGGCAGTTCGCCGAGACCACCCGCGGTCTCGCCGACGCCTGCCAGATCCTGGGCACCCCGGTGACCGGCGGCAACGTATCGCTCTACAACCAGACGGGCGAGGCGGCGATCCACCCGACCCCGGTCGTCTCCGTCCTCGGTGTGATCGACGACGTCGCACGGCGCACGCCGATCGCCTTCGCCGAAGAGGGCCAGCTGCTCTACCTGCTCGGGGACACCTCCGAGGAGTTCGGCGGCTCGGCCTGGTCGCAGGTCGTCCACGACCACCTCGGCGGCCTGCCCCCGAAGGTGGACCTGGAGCGCGAGCGGCTGCTCGCCGAGATCCTGATCTCGGCCTCGCGCGACGGCATGATCGACGCCGCGCACGACCTGTCCGACGGCGGTCTCGCACAGGCCGTCGCCGAGTCCTGCCTGCGGGGCGGGAAGGGCGCGCGCCTGATCGTCCCGGACGGTCTCGACGCGTTCACCCTCCTGTTCAGTGAATCGGCCGGGCGCGCGGTCGTCTCCGTGCCGCGGAGCGAGGAGCTGCGCTTCACCGACATGTGCGGGGCGCGGGGTCTGCCCGTGACGCGTATCGGTGTGGTCGACGGTGACGCCGTGGACGTACAGGGCGAGTTCACCCTCTCCCTGGCCGAGCTGCGCGAGGCGCACGAGGGGACCCTGCCGGGGCTCTTCGCCTGATCCGCCGCTTCTCGAAGCCCCCGTTCGGACCTGGTCCGGGCGGGGGTTTCGTCGTTTCCGGGGTCTGGGCTTGCTTGAGATTACGTAATTACGTAATCTCAAGATCATGGATCTGGAAGAGCGCGTCGCCGAGCTCGAGCGGCGCATGGCGGAGCTGGAGAGCGCGGGCCCGGCCGCGCCCGCCGTGGGAGAGGGCGACTTCTGGGCCCTCGACGCGCTGAAGGCGCGGTATCCGGTGACGGAGGACGCGGATGGCGCCGTCCTATTCACAGGAGCGGTGCGTGTGCCGACCGGGCATCGGTACGAGTGGCAGTACGGCCTGCTCACCGAGACGGTGTTCGAGGGCGACTGGTCCGAGGCGGCCGAGTCGTTCGCCGCGCTCGGCAATCCCGTACGGCTGCGGCTGCTTCGGGAGATCCTCGGCGGCCTGCGCACCGCCGCCGAGCTGGCCGCGCTCCCGGACGCAGGCACGACCGGCCAGATCTACCACCACCTGCGCCAACTGACCGGCGCGGGCTGGCTGCACACCACGGGGCGCGGCCGATACGAGGTTCCTGCGGGGCGGGTGGTGCCGCTGCTTGTGGTGCTCACGGCCGCTCGCCCTGTGACCTGACCGTTTTCTGCACGAGTTTCTTCACGAGATTTCTGTACGAGTTTTCTGTACGAGGGGGAAGTTATGTCCGAAGGCGTACGCAAGCTCGCCGCCGTGGCCCAGCGGGTGCTGTGGCTGAGCTTCTTTGCCCAGTTCGTCGTCCAGCACTTCGTGGGCCTGCCGTACAACTACTGGGTGAGCTGGTCGCCCCTGCTCGGCGCCATCGCCATCAGCGTGGTGCTGTCCCGCTCCGCCCGCCGGCGGATCGAGACGGCCCCGCCGGCTCCGGTCGAGGTCGAGGCCCCGGTCACCGGCCGCTGGTCCGCGCTGAACAGCCCTGCCGACAAGGTGCCGAGCCACGGCACGCACCGCCTCGGGCAGTCCTACGCCATCGACATCACGGCCGAGCCGGCAGAGGGGCCTGCCCGCCCCGCCCCCGTCTGGTTCTGGCCCGTGGCCCGGCGCGGCGAGGCCTACCCCGCCTTCGGGATGCCGCTGCACGCGGCGGCCGATGCCACCGTCGTGCACGCCGAGGACGGCCAGCGCGATCACCTCAGCCGCAGCTCCCTTGTCGGGGTCTTGTATTTCTGGCTGATCGAGAGCGTCGGCCGGAGCGTCGGCGGAACCCGCCGCATCGTCGGCAACCACATCGTGCTCGACCTCGGTGAGGGGACGTACGCCATGTACGCCCACGTCCAGCAAGGCTCGCTCGCCGTCCGCGCCGGGGACAAGGTGACGGCCGGGCAGGTCATCGCCCGCTGCGGCAACTCCGGGAACTCGACCGAACCGCATGTGCACTTCCAGCTGATGGACGGCCCGGACCTGGAGACCGCGCGGGGCATCCCGTTCCACTGGCGGGGCGTCGGAGTGCCCGCCAACCGCGAGACGTTCACGGTGGGGGAGGAAGCCGTCCCGGTACCGTGACCTGCATGACTGAGGAGCTCGGGCTGCGCGAGCGCAAGAAGAGGCAGACCGCGTCGCGGATCTGGCGGGCGGCGGTGGACCTCTGCTCCGAGCGCGGGTTCGACCATGTCTCCGTGGCGGAGATCGCCGAGGCGGCCGAGGTGTCGAAGATGACCGTCTTCAACTACTTCGGCACCAAGGAAGGCGTGATCGTCAGCCCCATGGAGGAGCACGTCGGCGACGCAGCCCGCGCGGTGCGCGAGCGCAGGCCCGGCGACTCCGCGGTCACGGCGCTGCGCGAGGCGTTCCTGGAGCAGGTCGCGGCGCGCGACCCCGCGGTCGGCCTCAGCAGCGACCCGCGCGCCATCAAGGTGCGCCAACTGGTCGGCGAGACACCGACGTTGGCGCACCGCATGGTCCTCTTCCACATGCGCGCCCTGCAGCTCCTCGAGGACGCACTCGCCGAGGAGACGGGCGACCCGTTCCTCGCGCGGGTCGCCGCCGGGCAACTGCTCGGCGCCCGCAACGCGCTCATCATGGAGAACCAGCGCCGCACCCTCGAGGGCGAACCGCTCGACGCGATCGCCGACGCCTGCGCCGCCAACGCCGCGCGCGCCTTCGGCCAGGTCGAAAAGGGTCTCCAGGGCTACCCGGGACCGCATTAGGCTCGGCCCCATGCCACCGGCCAAGAAGCGCACGCGTACGTACGACCCCGCCAAGATCCGCACCGCCGTGCGCGCCCAGTTCGGGAACGTACGGGAAGCGGTCGCCGCGCTGGAGCCCGAGCAGCTCGCCCTGCCGACCCGGCTCGGGGAGTGGACCGTCCGCGAACTCGCCGCGCACATCACCATGGCGCTCGGCGCGGTCAGCCGGTTCCTCGCCATGCCGGAGCCCGCGGCACGCGAAGTGGCCCTGCTCGACTGGCCGTTCGCGACCGCCTCGGCCGCAGTCCAGGTCGACGAGGCGTCGCGGGCCTTCGCCGCGCAGGACCTCGGCGAGCTGTACGCA
This sequence comes from Streptomyces sp. NPDC086554, assembly GCF_040686095.1. Lineage (NCBI taxonomy): Bacteria > Bacillati > Actinomycetota > Actinomycetes > Kitasatosporales > Streptomycetaceae > Streptomyces > Streptomyces sp. NPDC086554. The sequence goes on along the minus strand of NZ_JBFBJK010000020.1, from coordinate 49,441 downwards.
CGCACGCTCACCGCGTACGACGAAGCGCTGTCCGGCGTCACGGAGGGCCGTCTCACACCGACCCGGTTCGGCGCGATGACCCTCGACGACTTCCTGGTCACCCGCACCGTCGAACTGATCGTCCACACCGACGACCTGAACGACGCCGTGCCCGGCCTCGACGTCGCGTACGACCGCCAGGCCCTGGCCGCCTGCACCCGGCTGCTGGCCGACGCCCTCGCGGTGAAGGCCCCCGGCGGCGCGGTCGAGGTCAGGGTGCCGCCGTTCGCCGTGGTCCAGTGCGTGCAGGGGCCCCGGCACACCCGCGGCACCCCGCCGAACGTCGTCGAGACCGACCCGCTGACCTGGATCCGCCTGGCGACGGGACGTACGCACTGGGCGTCGGCGCTGGACGAGGCCAGGGTGAGTGCGAGCGGAGAGAGGGCGGACTTGGCGGAGCTGCTGCCGGTCATGAGCTGAGCGCTCCGCTCTTACGGGGCGACGGGAACCAGAACCCCCACCTGTCCCGTCACAGCGGCATGCAGAAGCAGCGACTGACCACCACCGCCATAGCTCTCGCCGCCGCGGGGCTGCTCACCGCGTGCGGCACCGAGACCGGATCGGGTAACGGCAAGGGCGACGGTTCCGTCGCGTCCGAGCTGCCCATCACCGGAGTGCACTGGAACGTCGAGAGCCTCACGGTGGACGGCAAGAAACAGCGGGCCCCGGGCGGCACCTACGTCACGATCGACGACAAGGGGAAGGCCCAGGGCAACTACGGCTGCAACGGCTTCTCCGCGGACGTGTCCTTCGACGGCGACAAGGTCGACTTCGGCAATGCCACGTCGACCGACATGGGCTGCGACAAACTGGACTTCGAGGAGACCCTCACGCGCACCCTCGGCAACGGCGAGCTGAAGGCCGAGGCCGATGGGGACAAGCTGACGCTCACCACCGAGAAGGGGGACCGCGTGGCATTCACCTCGGAGCCCGACGCCCCGCTGACGGGCACCAAGTGGACCGTGAACGCCGTCGGCGACGGCAAGGTGACGACCTCCCTGCCGAAGGAAGTGGACGGCAAGGCCCATCTGACCTTCGGCAAGGACGGCACCGTCCGCGGCAACCTCGCCTGCAACAACGTCTCGGCCAAGGCCGATGTGCGGGGCGACGAGATCACCCTGGGCACGCCTCGGAGCACCCGGATGATGTGCGAGGGCCCGGCCCGCGAGACCGAGCAGAAGCTCCTCAAGCTCTTTGACGGCAAGGTGAGTTACAAGCTGACGCACCGGGGTCTGACGCTCACTGCCGCCGACGGCACGGTCATCAGTGCTAATGCTGACCTGAAGACGCACTAGTTTTTCGGCTGCGGCGCCGTGGGGGCTTGTCGCGCCCACGCGGCGGAGCCGCAACATGTCACAGCCCCGCGCCCCCTACGGGGCGCTCAGCTGCGGCGGCGTGACTTCAGTAGGAACGCTCCGCCGGCCGTGAGCAGCAGCGCGCCGCCGATGGAGTAGGCGAGCGTGGTGTCGGCGTCGCCGCCGGTCTCGGCGAGGCCGCTCGAATTTCCTTCGGGACGGGTGTCGTTGGGTTCTTCGGCGGCTTGCTCGGCCTGGGCGGGCGGCGCCACTCCGTCCAGGCTCACCGCCACCGTGGCCGACTCTGCCCCCGCCTTCACCACCTTGACCTCGACGTCCCGCGCCTTGTCCGTCAGCTTCGCGCCGGCGGCGAGCGCGTCCGCGTCGGCCGGCGCGTCGCCGCCGGTGGACTCATCGGCATCCGAAGTCGGGTCCAGAAGAGCGGACTTGGCGTAGTCGCCGCCCGGCACCCGGTAGGCGTGCACGCCCTGGATCTCGCCGTCGACCGTGCCGGACTCGTGCCGCAGCTCCACGACCAGGCGGTCGTCGCCCAGCGGGATGTCGAGCGCCCGGACCTCGCTTCCGCTTCCGCTTCCGTACAACGGACGCAGCGTGTACGTACCCGACTTGCCGACCTTGGCGACCTCGCCACCCGAAAGCCACTTGTTGTGAAGCAGCTCGGGCGAGGTGAGCCCGGCCTCCCAACCGCCGCCGCCCATCGGGGTCTTGTGGCTGGTGCCGTCCTCCTTGCAGCCTGCCCCGATGTCCCCTTCGGGGCAGCGGAGCCGCATGTGGTGGCTGTAGCCGAAGTTGTGCCCGAACTCGTGGACCAGGGCGGTCATCGACATCTTGCCGTCGGCGCCGATCGGCATCCAGGTGGTGCCGCCGCCGACGGTGCCGAGCGCGAGCCAGTCGCAGCCGGCCTTCTCCGAGGGGAAGACGAGCGACAGATGGTCGTAGCTGTCCTCGGCGACGCCCTGCGCGGCGAGGGCCTTCCGCGTCAGTTCGTTGATCTTGCCGGTGTCGCAGCCGGTGGCCGCGAGATCGATGTCGACGGGACCTGTGACGCCGTCGCCCTCGGCGGCCTTGAAGGTGGTCGCACCGCCGGTGACTTCGTTGTAGTACGAGGTGAGGGAGCCGGACGCCCCGAAGTAGTTGTCCTTCAGGGCGGTTTCGAGCTTGCCCGCGTCCGGGATCCGGCTGTCCGTGAAGTTCACCATGGCGACCTGGACGCGCCGCTCCGGCTCGTCGGCGGCGGTCGCGGGAGCGGCGGCGGCTGCGGTCAGGGCGGCGGCCACGGCGGCCGGTATGAGGCAGAGGCGCGGGGACGGCTTCATGGGGGACCTTCCGAGTGGGGGTTCGCGCGGGACCTGTAGATCAACTGGGGCGCGCGCGAGGCACGCTAGCGATCACATGGGCCCGAGCGAACCCCCGGGAAGGCTTCTTAGGACGCACTTAAGGCTCAGTTCAGGCAGCAGCGGGGTACGAGAACGACTCAGGCAGCGGGGTACGGCAGTAGCCCCGCGTCCGTCCGCTCCCACGCCGCCTTCAGCTCGGCGAGCAGCTTCGGCTCGTCCGGCGCCCGGTCGGCCTGCTCCCGCTGATCCGCGGCAAGGTTGAAGAGCTGGTCCTTGCCGCCCTTGCCCCGGTAGTACTTCCACTCCCCCCGCCGCAGCGCACGCTCTCCACGCACCCGCCAGAACAGCTCACGCCCGGCGAGCTCCTCGCCCTTCAGGAGATAGGGCGCGAGGCTGGTCCCGTCCAGCTCGTACGCGGGGTGCGGCCGGGCCCCGCCGATCTCGAGGAGGGTGGCCGTCCAGTCGGGGGTGAACACCGGCTCGTGGCTGACCTGCCCGCCGTCGAGCCGCGCGGGCCAGCGCACGATGGTCGGCACGCGGATGCCGCCCTCCTGGAGCGAGGCCTTGTTGCCCGAGAGCGGCCAGTTGTACGAGAAGCGCTCACCGCCGTTGTCGGAGGCGAAGAAGACGAGCGTGTCCCGCTCCTGCCCGGACTTCTTCAGAGCCTTGAGCACCTCACCGACCGACCGGTCCAGGTCCTGCACCATCTCCGTGTACTTCTCGACGGACCCGCCGTCCTGGTGCCAGAGCGCACCCTTCTGGCCCGCCTTGATCCTCCGTACGATCTCGGCGCTCTGCTCCTCGTCCCCGTCCGCGATCCAGGGCCAGTGCGGGGTGGTGAAGTTCAGATTGAGCAGCCAGGGCTTGTCCCCGTGCTCCCGCAGGACGTACTCGCTCGCCCGCTCGGTCAGGATCCGCGTGTAGTAGCGCAGGTCCTTGTACTCGGCATCGCCCTCGTAGAGGTCGTACTCACCGCCGAGCCCCAGCTTGGAGTAGTACTCCAGGGCCCCGCCGAAGTTCCCGAAGAACTCGTCCCAGCCCGACCTGGTGGGCGAGTAGTCCGGCAGATACCCGCAGTGCCACTTCCCGATCAGCGCCGTCGCGTACCCGGCATCCCGCAGCAGCGAGGCCAGCGTGGGATGCGTCGGGTCGAGCCCGACGGACTTGTCCGCTATCGGCTCCGCGAGCCCACCCTTCGTACGCCCCGGAAAGCGCCCCGTGTAGAGGCTGAACCGGGTCGGTGAGCAGGTCGCGGACCCGGAGTAGGCATCGGTGAACCGCACGCCCTGGCGCGCGAGGCGGTCCAGGTTCGGCGTCTTGATGTGCGGCGACCCGTAGGAGGAGAGATCCGCCCACCCGAGGTCGTCGCCGAGGATGAACAGGATGTTCGGCCGCTTGCCGCCGGGGCGCCTGGCCGCACGGAAGGGCCGCTCGCGCGCCTCGGCCACGGCGGGCAGCCCCACCGCGGCGGCACCGGCTCCCACCGCGCCCCCGAAGGCGCGCCGGGACAGAGCGGACTGGTCGTACGAAGACATGGCTGCGCTCCTGAAGAGAGGCCCCGCACAGGGGCCCCGAAGAAGGGAAGGAAAGGCGGCTTCAGGCGGCGCAGCGACAGATGGCGCTCGCGACACGGACCAGGTCGACGTGGCGGCGCTCCACAAGGGGGACCGTGGGGTGGTCACCGAGGGGCTGCTGGGGCATGGATCAGGAGCCTCACGGGCGCCCAGGCCCCTGTCAACGCTGCCCGTCGCCTGTTCACACGGACTTAGTACTCAGGTGCGCACAGTCACCGTGTTCACGCTCCGTAGAGGGCCCGTATCCCCAATTCGGACCAGTGGTCGATCTCGCCTACACTCGGTGTTGTGCCACGTGGTGACGGTCGACTCAATCACGATCTGCTCCCCGGCGAGAAAGGCCCCCAGGACGCTTGTGGCGTCTTCGGTGTCTGGGCTCCGGGCGAAGAGGTCGCAAAGCTCACGTACTTCGGGCTCTACGCCCTCCAGCATCGGGGCCAGGAATCCGCGGGAATCGCGGTCAGCAACGGCTCCCAGATCCTCGTCTTCAAGGACATGGGGCTCGTTTCCCAGGTCTTCGACGAAACCTCTCTCAGCTCGCTCCAGGGTCATATCGCGGTCGGTCACGCCCGCTACTCGACCACCGGCGCCTCCGTGTGGGAGAACGCCCAGCCGACGTTCCGTGCCACCGCGCACGGCTCCATCGCGCTCGGGCACAACGGCAACCTCGTCAACACGGCTCAGCTCGCCGAGCTGGTCGCCGACCTGCCCAAGGAGAACGGCCGCTCGACCCAGGTCGCGGCGACCAACGACACCGACCTGGTGACGGCACTCCTCGCGGGCCAGGTGGACGACGACGGCAAGCCGCTGACCATCGAAGACGCCGCCATGAAGGTCCTCCCGGACGTACAGGGCGCCTTCTCCCTCGTCTTCATGGACGAGCACACGCTGTACGCGGCCCGCGACCCGCAGGGCATCCGCCCGCTGGTCCTCGGCCGCCTGGAGCGCGGCTGGGTCGTGGCATCGGAGTCCGCGGCGCTCGACATCTGCGGCGCCAGCTTCGTCCGCGAGGTCGAGCCCGGTGAGTTCATCGCGATCGACGAGAACGGACTGCGAACGTCCCGATTCGCGGAAGCGAAGCCCAAGGGCTGTGTCTTCGAGTACGTCTATCTGGCGCGCCCCGACACGGACATCGCCGGCCGGAACGTCTACCTCTCGCGCGTCGAGATGGGTCGGAAACTCGCCAAGGAAGCTCCCGTCGAGGCCGACCTCGTCATAGCGACCCCGGAGTCCGGGACGCCCGCCGCGATCGGGTACGCGGAAGCCTCCGGCATCCCCTTCGGCGCCGGTCTCGTCAAGAACGCCTACGTCGGCCGGACCTTCATCCAGCCCTCGCAGACGATCCGCCAGCTCGGTATCCGTCTCAAGCTGAACCCCCTCAAGGAAGTCATCAAGGGCAAGCGTCTGGTCGTCGTCGACGACTCGATCGTCCGCGGCAACACCCAGCGCGCCCTGGTCAAGATGCTCCGCGAGGCCGGAGCGGCCGAGATCCACATCAGGATCTCCTCTCCGCCCGTGAAGTGGCCCTGCTTCTTCGGCATCGACTTCGCGACCCGCGCCGAGCTCATCGCCAACGGCATGACGATCGACGAGATCGCCACCTCCATGGGCGCCGACTCGCTCTCGTACATCTCCATCGACGGCATGATCGAGGCCACGACCATCGACAAGCCGAACCTCTGCCGCGCCTGCTTCGACGGCGAGTACCCGATGGACCTGCCCGACCCCGAGCTGCTCGGCAAGCAGCTTCTGGAGACGGAGCTGGCCGCCGGTCCGGCGTCCACGGCAGCGGCCGACGCGATCCGTCGCCCGTAAGCCACCCGTAGTAACGACACGAAAGCTCTCAATCACCATGCCTGAGACCACTGGTGCCAGCTACGCAGCCGCAGGCGTAGACATCGAGGCGGGCGACCGCGCCGTCGAGCTCATGAAGGAATGGGTCAAGAAGACCCAGCGTCCCGAGGTCGCGGGCCTCGGCGGCCTCGGCGGCTTCGCCGGGCTCTTCGACGCCTCCGCTCTCAAGCGCTTCGAGCGCCCGCTGCTCGCCTCCGCGACCGACGGCGTCGGCACGAAGGTGGACATCGCCCGCCAGCTCGGCGTGTACGACACCATCGGCCACGACCTCGTCGCGATGGTCATGGACGACATCGTCGTGTGCGGCGCCGAGCCGCTCTTCATGACCGACTACATCTGCGTCGGCAAGGTCCACCCCGAGCGCGTCGCGGCCATCGTGAAGGGCATCGCCGAGGGCTGTGTCCTCGCGGGCTGCTCGCTCGTCGGCGGCGAGACGGCGGAGCACCCGGGCCTGCTCGGCCCGGACGACTTCGACGTCGCCGGCGCCGGTACGGGCGCCGTGGAGGCCGACCGGCTGCTCGGCCCCGATCGCATCCGTAAGGGTGACGCGGTCATCGCCATGGCGGCATCGGGTCTTCACTCGAACGGGTACTCGCTCGTCCGTCACGTGGTCTTCGACCGCGCAGGATGGTCCCTGGACCGCCAGGTCGAGGAGTTCGGCCGCACGCTCGGCGAGGAGCTCCTGGAGCCCACCAAGATCTACTCCCTGGACTGCCTGGCGCTCACCCGCACGACGGACGTCCACGCGTTCAGCCACATCACCGGCGGCGGCCTCGCGGCGAACCTCGCCCGGGTCATCCCGGACGGCCTGCACGCCGTCGTCGACCGCGAGACGTGGACGCCCGGCGCGATCTTCGACGTCGTCGGCAAGGCGGGCCAGGTCGAGCGCCTGGAGCTGGAGAAGACGCTGAACATGGGCGTCGGCATGATGGCGATCGTCCCCGAGGAATCGGCGGACGCGGCCCTGACGACCCTCGCGGACCGTGGCGTGGACGCCTGGATCGCCGGTGAGATCACCGAGCGGGGCGACCACAAGACGGGCGCTGAGCTCATCGGTGACTACGCGAAGTAAGCGCCTCAGGGCAGCACAAAACCCGGTCCGGCGTGATGACCACCCCGGACCGGGTGAAGTGCAGTTGCTATGCGAACTGCGAATGCTGCAAGTGCTGCGAAAGCAACGAGGTCAAGCGCCGCGGCGCTGCGACGAAGGACCGGACTCATCGGCAGAGTCGTCGTCCTCGTCGTCGTTATACAGATCCGCGTACTGGGCGTACGGGTCGTCTTCCTCGTCGTCGTCCTCGAACGGCTCGCCATTCGGCGGCTGTTGCGAAGTCGAAGCGCCCAGCTCATTGGCCAGACGCGACAGGTCAGTCCCGCCGCTGCTGTACTTCAGCTGGCGGGCGACCTTCGTCTGCTTGGCCTTTGCCCGGCCGCGCCCCATGGCTCGACCCCCTCGGATATGGGGCTTGGTGACCCCAGAGTCTTGACACGCGTTCATGATCAGGAACGGGCTCTCCGTGGAGAGGCCGGTCCGTAGGGCTTCCACGGTACCTGCTCCTGCGGCCATACGGTACGTCGCCCGCAGGACGCGCCTCGGCGCAGAACCCGCGAGGAGCCCCGTCCTCGCTGGTCAACTGCGATTTTAACCTCTTCTTGTCGGGCGACCCGCCGACGGGGGTGAGTCTTGTCTCGCCGGGACGTCGACGGGGCCCTGTCAAAGCCTCTGCGGGGTCAGCCGCGGCGGGCCTCCGCCATCCGCTGCTCGGCGATCCTGTCGGCCGCTGCGGCCGGCGGAATGCCGTCTTCCTTCGCACGAGCGAATATGGCAAGAGTGGTGTCGAAGATCTTCGACGCCTTCGCCTTGCACCGGTCGAAGTCGAAGCCGTGCAGCTCGTCCGCGACCTGGATCACGCCGCCGGCGTTCACCACGTAGTCCGGCGCGTAGAGGATCCCGCGGTCCGCGAGGTCCTTCTCGACGCCCGGGTGCTCGAGCTGGTTGTTGGCGGCGCCGCAGACCACCTTCGCGGTGAGCACCGGCACGGAGTCGTCGTTCAGGGCCCCGCCCAGCGCGCACGGGGCGTACACGTCGAGGCCCTCGAAGCGGATCAGCGCCTCGGTGTCGGCGACGGCCGTCACGGACGGGTGCTTGTCGGTGATCCGGCGTACGGACTCCTCGCGCACATCGGTGATCACGACCTCGGCGCCGTCCTTCAGGAGGTGCTCCACGAGGTGGTGGCCGACCTTGCCGACGCCCGCGACGCCGACCTTGCGGCCGCGCAGCGACGGGTCGCCCCACAGGTGCTGCGCCGACGCGCGCATGCCCTGGAAGACGCCGAAGGCGGTGAGCACGGAGGAGTCGCCCGCGCCGCCGTTCTCGGGGGAGCGCCCGGTGGTCCAGCGGCACTCGCGTGCGACGACGTCCATGTCGGCGACGTACGTACCGACGTCGCACGCCGTCACGTAGCGGCCGCCGAGCGAGGCCACGAAGCGTCCGTAGGCGAGGAGCAGCTCCTCGCTTTTGATCTTCTCCGGGTCGCCGATGATCACGGCCTTGCCGCCGCCGTGGTCGAGCCCGGCCATGGCGTTCTTGTACGACATCCCGCGCGCGAGGTTCAGCGCGTCCGCGACGGCGGCTTCCTCGCTCGCGTACGGATAGAAGCGGGTGCCGCCGAGGGCCGGGCCCAGGGCGGTGGAGTGGATGGCGATGACGGCCTTGAGGCCGCTGGCGCGGTCCTGACAGAGCACGACTTGCTCGTGGCCACCCTGCTCCGAGTGGAACAGGGTGTGCAGGACGCCGTTGTCTGCTTCGGTCACTGTGGTGACTCCCGGTCGAGTGGCGGCGGTTGGGCGGGCTCCCGTGCGGGTGGCGGGGGCCCGATGGGCATGAGACTAGAGCCTGTCCACCGCCCCGGACCGCGCAGTGCCGAGGATCACCCTCTCCCGGCGCAGGATGGAGTACGGCGGAGTTCGGCCATGGCACGATTTGCAGTGTTTTCCAGCCGGTGTGCGGGGGAGGGAGCAGCCGTGCCCAAGGTGTCCTCGTTGATCGTCCCGTACGCGTCTTACTTGCGCGTCTATGAGCCCCTTGCGGCCTTCCCGGAGCCGGAGCGCGGCCACTGGGAGCGCTACGCGCGTCGCAAGGACCGTCCCTCGTACCAGGACGAACTCCGTGGCTCCCTGGCCGACTTGCTGCCCACACCGCCGATCCCGGTCCCGGTGCACGAGAGCGGCGACGCGTTCGTGGTGGAGGCCGACGGGGTGGTGTGCGTCTGTCCGTGGCGCACCCGGCTGCGCGGCTGGCAGGCGCTCGGCGAGCTGCCGGGGCAGCTGCCCGTGCCGGTCCTCGACGCGGTCCTGCCTCCGGTGGTGCGCCGCCAGACGGCCGCCGACTACGAACAGTGGCTGGCCCGCAATCCGGATGCCCGCCCCTGGATCCGTACGTCGAGGTGGCAGGTGCCGCTGAACTGGTTCGTGCTCGTCGCGGACGAGGAGCGGCAGTACGAGAAGGGGACGGCGGAGTCCCCGCCCGTGCTTCGCTACCGGACGCCGATGGTGCAGGCGCGGCGGCGGGTGGCCCGTGGCCTTCGGACACTGCGGGACACGATCGACGAGGGGCCGCTCGTCGACGGGCTCACGGATGTGGGGCGGTGGCTGGAGGAGTTCCACCCGCGCTCGCTGGTGGAGCTCGACTACGGCGGGCTTGTGCACGCCCTGTCGGAGGAGCTGCTCGACGAGGACCACTCCGCGGCGGATGTGGCGGAGGGGATCGAGGCGCTGCGCAACGGCGACGGCGAGGGTGCCGGCGAGGCGTATGCGAGGCTCATGGAGCGGTGGCGCGCGGTCCGGGATCGTCAGTTCTCGAACTGAGGTCTAATCGCTGAGGTCTTGGCACGTCGCCGAGGCTTATGGTCGTTCCTACGTGCCGCCTACACGGGACGTAGGTCCCGATCCGGGCTTTTGTCTCAAGCGTGACGGACCGCACTTAGCGGGGCCTTGCGCCCATCGCCCCCCCTCGTGCCAAAATAGGACAAGGAGTCCGGGGAGGACTCCTTCCGCCCATGTATGGGCGGAATGCTCAGCATTGCACGCTATGGGGGGTCTGTTGACTCCTGATCGCTCTGTGACTGATCGTCACTGTGGCGTGACTGTCCGCTATGGCATGGTCCATCGGCTTCCGTCGCTGATAGACACCTGGGAGGGCAATTCCATCGGTTTGGCCGACGTGGCTGGACGGATGGTGTAGTTGTAGTGCCGAGGACAAGCCGTTCGTCCTATAACCGACTCGACTCGCGTCCGCCATTTCGGGCAACGCGGGTCAAGGTGCAGAATTTAGAGGAATGAACCGAGAAGGTTCGGTTCTCCGAGGAGGCCGCTCATGACCGCTCGCACCCCTGATGCCGAGCCGCTGCTGACCCCGGCTGAGGTCGCCACGATGTTCCGCGTCGACCCCAAGACGGTGACGCGCTGGGCCAAGGCTGGCAAGCTCACGTCGATTCGCACGCTCGGCGGGCATCGCCGTTACCGCGAGGCTGAGGTCCGCGCACTGCTCGCGGGTATCCCGCAGCAGCGCAGCGAGGCCTGATTTACCGCATAACCGCAGTATCCAGGACGAAGAGCACGACCGCTGTCGGGTCCCCCAATCCGGCCGCATCGTCCGACCTTTAGCTACACGCGACGCGGGTCCCGCCCCAACGGGTCCCACGCCTGAGCCTCATGGGTGAGTCGTTTCGATCGCGCTGGACTCCGCCGGGTCCAGCGCGATCTTTTTTGTGTGTCCTGGAGGTGCTGGTGAGCGGCCCTGTGGGCGGGCTTGTTGGTCTCTGAGGGGTGCCGTTGCGCTACCGACGAGTCGGCTGGGCGGAGGCTGCCCGGGGGCCTCTCCGGGTCGTGCAATTGCACATATTAAATTGACCTGTTGTAGGACGGGTGTAAGTTCCGGGGTTCTGAAAACTTCCTCGGTGACACCCATCACACGCCGTGACTCTTGTTGCCCATGATGCCTCTGGGCTAGTGGAGCTGCCGGATTCGCGTTCCGCGCCCACGAGTTCAGCCTCCCACCACGGAGGCGGGTCGCGGGGCGGCTTTGGTCATGCGTTGGGGGGACTTTCGTCCTTGACGGTCTCGCAGCCGCCCTGAGGGGCGGGAGCGGCCTCCAGGGCGAGCCGCTGCAGCCGGTGGCAGATCGGGCAGTGCCGGGTCAGATGGCGGTACCCGGTCGCGGCCGCCAGATGGGCGCGCAACAGGGCGCGCGTCTCGTGCTGTGCGGACATAGCCATACGCCACCTCCGTACCTCTACGGGGAGCGTCCCGCCCGCTCCCTGTTGTCTGGGTACCGGCGGAATGTGACGCAGTCAAGGTGCGGGCACGACAACGGGCCGCATCCCCAAGGGGATACGGCCCGATCTCTTACTGCGGTCCTGACGGGATTTGAACCCGCGGCCTCCACCTTGACAGGGTGGCGAGCACTCCAAACTGCTCCACAGGACCTTGTTCTGCAGTGCTTGTTTCTGCGTTGCGCTGCGAGAAGAGACTCTACAGCAGCCCTGGCCCGGCGGTCGAACTCACGCTGTGCGATGGGTTTGTCACGCCTGAAGGGGGCTACGGCGCCGCCGCGTCGATCGCCTTCACGATCCGCTTGTCCGAGACCGGATACGCGGTGCCGAGCGCGTGCGCGAAGTAGCTGACGCGGAGTTCCTCGATCATCCAGCGGATGTCCAGGACCTCCTGGGGCACGGGCCGGCCCTGCGGCAGCTGCTCCAGGAGCCAGGCGTACTCGTCCTGCATCTCATGGACCTTCTCCATGCGCGCGGTGTCCCGCTGGACGTTCGTCGGCATCTGCTGGAGGCGCCGGTCGGCGGCCACCATGTAGCGCATCAGGTCGGGCAGGCGCCGCAGCCCCGTGGCCGTCACGAAGCCCGGCCGGATCAGCGCGTCCAACTGGGTACGTACGTCCGTGAGGTTGGCGAGCAGCGTCGGGCTCTTCGTGGACTTCAGGCGGCGCTCACAGGCCTGCCAGGCGGCGAGGACCTGCTGGACCTGGCCGACCGTCCGCACCGTCGCGTCGACGATCTCGGCGCGCACCTTCTCGTACAGCTTGCGGTACGACTCCTCGTCCCAGGCGGGACCGCCGAAGTCGCCGATCAGCTTGTCCGCGGCGGCCATCGCGCAGTCGGCGAAGAGCGCCTGGATGGAGCCGTGCGGGTTCGCGGACAGGGCGATCTTCTGGGCGTTGGTCAGCTTGTCGGAGGCGAACTTGGCCGGATTTACCGGGATGTTGCGCAGGATGAGACGACGCGTGCCCTTCCACATCGCCTGCTGCTGCTCGGCCTCCGTGTCGAAGAGGCGTACGGACACGGTGCCTGCCGCGGAGCCGTCGTCCACGAGCGCCGGGTACGCCTTCACCGGCTGGCCCGCGCGCCGGGTCTCGAAGACGCGTGTGAGGGTGCCGATCGACCAGTCCGTGAGGCCGGAGCGCTCGACGGCCGCGCCGCCACTGCGCTCGGCCGTCGCGGCGGCCGCCTGCGAGAGCGCCTTGCGGGCCTTCGGGCGGAGCTGGAGCTTGAGGGCCTCAAGGTCCTTGTCCTCGGCGAGCTTCTTGCGCCGCTCGTCGGTGATCCGGAAGGTGATCTTCAAGTGGTCGGGTACGCGGGTGAGGTCGAAGTCGTCCGGTGAGACGGGCACGCCCACCATCCGCTGCAGCTCGCGGGCGAGAGTGACGTGCAGCGGCTCCTGGAGGGGGACCGCACGCTCCAGGAACGCCGCCGCGTAGTTCGGCGCGGGGACGTAGTGCCGGCGGATCGGCTTCGGGAGCGAGCGGATCAGCTCGATCACGACCTCCTCGCGAAGGCCCGGGATCTGCCAGTCGAAGCCCTCGTCCGTGACCTGGTTGAGGACCTGGAGCGGGATGTGGACCGTCACGCCGTCCGCGTCCGCGCCCGGCTCGAACTGGTAGGTCACCCGGAACTTGAGCTGCCCCTGCCGCCACGAGTCGGGGTAGTCGTCCTTGGAGACGTCCCCCGCCTTCTCGTTGATCAGCATCGACCGCTCGAAGTCGAGCAGTTCGGGCTCTTCCCGCTGCTTCTTCTTCCACCAGGAGTCGAAGTGCGCCCCGGAGACGACCTCTTCGGGCACCCGCTGGTCGTAGAAGTCGAAGAGCGTCTCGTCGTCGACGAGGATGTCGCGGCGCCGGGCCCGGTGCTCAAGCTCCTCGACCTCGGTCAGGAGCTTGCGGTTGGCGGCGAAGAACTTGTGGTGCGTGCGCCAGTCGCCCTCGACGAGCGCATTGCGGATGAACAGGTCGCGGGAGACCTCGGGGTCGATGCGGCCGTAGTTCACCTTGCGGTCGGTGACGATCGGGACGCCGTACAGCGTGACCTTCTCCACGGCCATCACCGCCGCCTGGTCCTTCTCCCAGTGCGGCTCGCTGTACGTGCGCTTCAGGAGGTGCTGGGCGAGCGGCTCGACCCACTCGGGTTCGATGCGCGCGTTGACGCGGGCCCACAGGCGGGAGGTCTCCACCAACTCCGCCGACATGATGAAGCGCGGCGGCTTCTTGAAGAGCGCCGAGCCCGGGAAGACCGCGAACTTGGCGTTGCGGGCGCCCAGATACTCGCCCCGCCCGCCGCGCTGCTTGGGATCGCTGTCCTTCGACTCCTTCACGTCCTTCATCCCGATGTGGGAGAGGAGACCGGCCAGGAGGGAGATGTGGACCTGCTGTTCGGGGGCGTCGTCCTCGTTGAGGTGGATGCCCATCTGCTTGGCGACCGTACGCAGCTGCGTATAGATGTCCTGCCACTCGCGGATCCGCAGGAAGTTCAGGTACTCCGACTTGCACATCCGGCGGAACGAGGACGAGCCGCGCTCCTTCTGCTGCTCGCGGACGTACCGCCACAGGTTCAGGAAGGCGAGGAAGTCCGACGTCTCGTCCTTGAAGCGGGCGTGCTGCTGGTCCGCCTGCGTCTGCTTCTCGGCGGGGCGCTCGCGCGGGTCCTGGATGGAGAGCGCGGCCGCGATCACCATGACCTCGCGTACGCAGCCGTTCTTGTCGGCCTCCAGGACCATCCGGGCGAGGCGCGGGTCCACCGGCAACTGGGCGAGCTTGCGGCCCTGCGGGGTGAGGCGCTTGCGTACGTCCTTCTGCGTGGGGTCGAGCGCACCGAGCTCCTGGAGGAGCTGGACGCCGTCGCGGATGTTGCGGTGGTCCGGCGGGTCGATGAAGGGGAACTTCTCAATGTCGCCGAGGCCGGCCGCGGTCATCTGCAGGATGACGCTCGCCAGGTTCGTACGGAGGATCTCCGCGTCCGTGAACTCGGGGCGTGAGACGAAGTCGTCCTCCGAGTAGAGGCGGATGCAGATGCCGTCCGACGTACGGCCGCAGCGGCCCTTGCGCTGGTTGGCGCTGGCCTGGCTGATCGCCTCGATGGGCAGCCGCTGCACCTTCGTACGGTGGCTGTAGCGGGAGATGCGGGCCGTGCCCGGGTCGATGACGTACTTGATGCCCGGGACGGTCAGGGAGGTCTCGGCGACGTTCGTGGCGAGAACGATCCTGCGACCCGTGTGCTGCTGGAAGACGCGGTGCTGCTCGGCGTGCGAGAGCCGGGCGTAGAGCGGGAGGACTTCGGTGAAGCGGTAGTTCTTCTTGTTGAGCGCGTCCGCCGTGTCGCGGATCTCGCGCTCTCCGGAGAGGAAGACGAGGATGTCGCCCTTGCCTTCCGACTGGAGCTCCTCGACGGCGTCCGTGATCGCGGTGATCTGGTCGCGGTCAGTGTCGTCCGAGTCCTCCTCCAGGAGCGGGCGATAGCGGACCTCGACCGGATACGTACGACCGCTGACCTCGACGATCGGGGCTTCCCCGAAGTGTCTGGAGAACCGCTCGGGGTCGATGGTCGCCGAGGTGATGACGACCTTCAGGTCCGGGCGTTTGGGCAGCAGCTGGGCGAGATAGCCCAGCAGGAAGTCGATGTTGAGCGAGCGCTCGTGGGCCTCGTCGATGATGATCGTGTCGTACGCGCGCAGCTCGCGGTCCGTCTGGATCTCGGCCAGCAGGATGCCGTCCGTCATCAGCTTCACGTACGTGTCGCCGCCGACCTGGTCCGTGAAACGGACCTTCCAGCCGACCGCCTCGCCGAGCGGCGTCTTCAGCTCGTCGGCCACGCGCTCGGCGACCGTGCGGGCGGCGATACGGCGGGGCTGGGTGTGCCCGATCATGCCGCGGAGGCCACGGCCGAGCTCCATGCAGATTTTGGGGATCTGCGTCGTCTTGCCGGAGCCCGTCTCGCCCGCGACGATCACCACCTGGTGGTCGCGGATCGCCGCGGCGATGTCGTCCTTCTTCTGGCTGACCGGCAGCTCTTCGGGATAAGTGATCGCGGGCAGGCGGCTGCCCCGCTCGGCCATCCGCGCCGCGGCCTTGTCGACTTCGGCCGAGATCTCGGCGATGACGGCGGCGCGGGCCTCGGGCTTGCGGATCCGGCGCGCACCCTCGAGCCGGCGGCCGATCCGGTGCTCATCGCGCAGCGAGAGCTCGGACAGGCGCGGGGCGAGGGTGTCGAGGGTGAGGGCAGGCTGCGTAGACATACGGCGTCCAGGATCTCACTCGCCGCTCGGAGGTGGCGAACCGATTTATCGGGCGGGGCGCCCCGGGACGTACGATTCCGGGGATGTTGTCCCGAGTGCGTACACGGTGGTGCCCCCTGCTGGCGGTGCTGCTCGTCGTGCTCGGCGGGTTCTGCGCACCCGCGGTGGCCGCGCAGCCGGTGGCGAAGCCCGTGGCGGCCGTGCAGGCCAATGACTCCGCAGGCGCCCCCGGCTGCGGCAAGGGCGGTCAGCAGGACGCCGGTCAGGGCCCGGCCGCCCCGGCGCGCTCCAGTTCCGCGTACGAACTCCTTCCGGCCCTGCACCAGGCCCACGCCGCGTCCGGTGCCTGGGGTGCCGACCAGACGGTGCTGTCCCTCACCCCGGAGCGTGGTCCGCCGCCGCTCGCGCCGCCATCGCCGATAGATCTCTCGATCCTGCGCGTGTAGATGCCCCTGCCCGGGGCCCCTGCAACGACGTACAAGGAACGAGAGAGAACTCCCTGATGCCCAAGAAGAACAACAACAAAAAGAAGAACATCGCCATCGGAGCGGGTGTCGCCGTCGCCGCCCTGCTGCTCGGCGTCGCCTCCTACACCGCGACCAAGCCCGACGAGCCCTCATCGGTCACCGCCAAGGAGGAGCCCGCCGCGGACGTCTCGGCCGACCCGCAGGCCGGGGTCTACCCGGAGCTGGCCAAGCTGGCCCGCCGTGACGCCAAGGACCCGCTGGCACAGGGGCGCGCGGACGCGCCCGTCGTGATGATCGAGTACGCCGACTTCAAGTGCGGCTACTGCGGGAAGTTCGCCCGCGACACCGAGCCGGGCCTGGTGAAGAAGTACGTCGACGAGGGCACCCTGCGCATCGAGTGGCGCAACTTCCCGATCTTCGGCGAGGACTCCGAGCGGGCCGCACGGGGCGCGTGGGCGGCGGGGAAGCAGGGGCGTTTCTGGCAGTTCCACGAGGCGGCGTACGCCGAGGGGGCCAAGGAGAAGGGCTTCGGCGACGACCGGCTGAAGGAGCTGGCGAAGGAGGCGGGCGTCAAGGACGTCGACCGCTTCTCGGACGACGTGGGGAGCGCCGCCGCCACGGCCGCCGTGAAGAAGGACCAGGAGGAGGCGTACGGCCTCGGGGCCACCTCCACCCCGTCCTTCCTGGTCAACGGGCGGCCCATTTCCGGCGCCCAGCCGGACGAGGTCTTCGACCAGGCGATCGAGCAGGCGGCGAAGAGCGCGAAGGCGGGGAAGAAGTGACCGCCGATGTGGGGTACTTCGCCGCGTTTCTGGGCGGTCTGCTCGCCCTGGTGAGCCCGTGCAGCGCGCTGCTCCTGCCCGCCTTCTTCGCGTACTCGATCGACTCGACGTCACGTCTCCTCGCGCGCACCGGCATCTTCTACGCCGGGCTCGCGACGACGCTCGTGCCGCTGGGCGCGGCGGGGTCGGTCGCCGGGCGGTTCTTCTTCGGGCACCGCGATCAGCTGGTCCTGTTCGCCGGGTGGCTGATCATCGCGCTCGGGATCCTGCAGATCGTGGGGATGGGGTTCGCCTCGCGGAGGATGGCGGAACTCTCGGGCCGGATCCGGCCGACGACCGCGTTCTCCGTCTACGCCCTCGGCGCTGTCTACGGACTCGCGGGGTTCTGCGCGGGGCCGATCCTCGGCAGCGTCCTGACGGTGGCGGCGGTCAGCGGGAGCCCGGTCTACGGCGGGCTGCTCCTTGCCGTCTACGCCCTTGGCATGGCCGTGCCGCTGTTCCTGCTCGCGCTGCTCTGGGAGCGGTTCGACCTGGGGCGGCGGAGGTGGCTGCGGGGGCGCACGTTCCGGCTCGGCCGCTTCGAACTGCACACGACCTCGCTCCTGTCGGGCCTGTTCTTCGTGGGCCTCGGTGCGCTCTTCCTCGCGTACGACGGGACCACGGCGCTGCCGGGTCTCCTCGACGTGGACGACTCGTTCGCGGTGGAGCGGTGGGCCGGGGGAGTGGGCAGGGCGGTGCCGGACTCCGTGCTGATCGCGGGGGTGGTGGTCCTGCTGGCCCTGGTGTTCGCGGCACGGGCCTGGCGGGGGCGAGCCGCGGCGAAGGGGGCTGCGGAGGGGGAGGCCGAGCGGGGGTAGGCCGCTTTCGCCCGGGGGGGCATCCCCCCGGGCCGGGGAACGGCGAAGGCCCCGTCCACTGGACGGGGCCTCCGGGAAGTGGCTGGGGCCGGGATCGAACCGGCGACCTATCGCTTTTCAGGCGATCGCTCGTACCAACTGAGCTACCCAGCCACGCGATTCAGAGAATCGCAAGCGGTCCTGACGGGATTTGAACCCGCGGCCTCCACCTTGACAGGGTGGCGAGCACTCCAAACTGCTCCACAGGACCAAGCGTTGTGCGAGCACTAGTCTCGCACAAGGTGTTGCGTGCCCCCAACGGGATTCGAACCCGTGCTACCGCCTTGAAAGGGCGGCGTCCTGGGCCACTAGACGATGAGGGCTAAGGGCCCACCTGGGCGCTTTGCAGCGCGTCGGGGACGTGAGAAGCATATGGGATGCGGGGAGCTATCGCCAAAACGGTTATCGGGGGGCCGGGGTGCCGCTCCCGGAGGGACGGCCCCCAGGCGGCGGCGAGGGCGTCGCCCCCGGCTGGTTCTCCTTCGGCAGATGGCGGCTGACCTCCGCCTTCGTCAGCCCGAGGCCACCCAGTTTGATCTCGTCCCAGGCCTGGAGGCGGCGGGTGTCGCGGTCCAGGTAGAGGACCGACGTCTCGACCGGGTCGGGGTACTTGCCCTCCACCGCTCGCAGCCCGCTGCCCCCCGTCGAGCCCTCGATGCGCAGCCGCGTGCCGCCCTCCATGACCTCCATCTCCTGGTGGTGCACATGGCCGGCCAGGACGAGCGGCACCTCGCCGTCCGTCTCGCGCGCCGCGTCCGGGTTGTGCGCGATGGCCACGTCGACGGGCGTGCCCGCCGCCTTCTGGTCGCGCAGGGACGAGGCCAGGCGGATGCCCGCCATCACCTCGACCGGTTTGCCCTCCGCGGCGACGGAGCGGTCCGGGGTGTACTGCGGATCGCCCGTCCCGGCGAACCGCAGGCCCGCGACCGACACCGCCCTGCCCTCGTCGAGGACGTGGACGTTCTTCATGCGCTGCAGGTAGCGCTGCGTGGTGCGCGAGTCGTGGTTGCCGCGGACCCAGACGTAGGGGGCTCCCAGGTCCTCGATCGGGTCCAGGAAGGCGTTCTCGGCCGCGCTGCCGTGGTCCATCGTGTCGCCGGAATCGACGATGACGTTGATGTCGTACTGCTCGACGAGCGAGGCGATGATCTTCCAGCTCGCGGGGTTCAGGTGGATGTCCGAGACATGCAGGACCCGGATCGTGGACGGGTCCGGTTGGTACGCGGGGAGCGTCGATGTGACGTCGTACAGCTTCGTCACGTTCGTCACCAGGCGCGCCAACTCCCGCTGGTACACGTCGAATTCGCTGACGATGCTGCGCGCGTTGCCCACCACGGAAGGCGCGCTGCTCAGCAGGCCCGAGAACTTCGGCTCAAGGACCGACTTGGGGTTCCACGTCGCATACGCCGCCGTGCCCGACGCCGCGAGCAGGGCCAGCGCGAGACCGCCCGCCGCGAGTGCGCGGCGCGGGCGGCGGTAGACGGCGAGGCCCAGTGCCGTGGCCCCCGAGACGACGGCCACGCAGGAACGTACGGCCAGATCGAGGGCTCCGTGCCCGACGTCCCGCGCCACCTCGTCCTGGAGTCCGGAGATCCGCTCGGGGTGGTCCACCAGGGCCTGTGAGCGCACCGGGTCGAGGCGGTCGACGTCCACGTCGAGGCGGATGGGCGCGACGTGCGAGCGCAGTTCCAGGGCGCCCAGCGGCGACACGTCGATCTTCGTGCCGCCGGTCGCCGAAGGGCGCAGCGTCATCCGGGTGTCCATCGGGCCCACGGGCACATGCACGCTGCCCACGATCAGCAGTCCGAGCCAGGCGCCGAGCACGACGACCGCGACGAGGCCGATGGCGCGGCCGTACGGGTGCGGAGGGCTGATGAGTTCGCCGACCGGGTGCGTGTGGCGTGCGCGGTAGTGGCGTACGAGGGCGGCGGGCGCCCTTCGTATGCCCTTGATCCTTTTGATCCCCTGCATGACGACTGTGACGTCGCGGGTCATTGGTCCCGTATGCCCACGGCGGCGGGTGGCCATGCGGGACCGTGGCCGACAATGAGGGTGTGCTGGAGATGACGCGGGAAGAGTTCGAGGAACTGGTCGCCGAGGCGCTCGACCGGATTCCGCCGGAGTTGACGCGGTTGATGGACAACGTGGCGGTGTTCGTGGAGGACGAACCGCCCGCCGAGGATCCCGAGCTGCTCGGGCTCTACGAGGGAACTCCGCTGACCGACCGGGGCGAGTGGTACGCGGGAGTGCTGCCCGACCGCATCACCATCTACCGGGGGCCGACGCTCCGGATGTGTGAGTCGCGCGAGGACGTGGTGGCGGAGACGGAGATCACCGTGGTGCATGAGGTCGCTCATCACTTCGGGATCGACGACGAGCGGCTGCACGCGCTCGGGTACGGCTGACGGCCCCGCCGCAAGGTCCGTGTCCTCTTGCGGGGCAGGGGAGTTGGGCAGGGCGTCCCGATTTCCAGCGCCTCGGAGGTGCTCGGCCGTGCGCCAGTTGTACGTTCCTGTCCGGTGGGCCGCGGCCGCTGTGGCCGTCATGGCGACCGCGGGCTGTATGAGCATCGGTGACGACGACGGGCGCGGTGAGCCCCGGCCCGCGCGCTCCGCGGGGCAGCGCGACGGGGCGGCGGCCCCGGACAGCGGGGGCCTTACCTCGGGCGGCGGCTCGGCCGGCGGTGGCTCCGGCGGCGGGCACCGCGACGGCAAGGGCGACGGGCAGGGGAAGCGGGCGGGCAAGGACAAGGGCCGGGACTCCGGTGCGGGTGATGCCGCGTCGGGCAGCGCCGCCCCGGCTTCCACCTCCGCGTCCGGGACCACCGCCACCCCCGCATTGCCGACGAAGGGCGGGGGACCAAGTCCGAGTCAGCCCAAGCCGCCGAAGCCGTCCGCCACGACGACGCCGACCCCGCCGAAGCCGTCCCCCACGCCGACGCCCACGACGCCCACCCCGGAGCCCTCCTCCTCGGCGCACGAGGAGCCCAAGCAGGACACCCAGCTCGGGCAGCGGTCGACGGAGCCGGTTTCGCGGGAGCCCTCTCCGGAGGCCGGGCCGGCGTAGACCGGCGTACACGAGAGGCAGATCGGCCGCTGGCCGAAACCCGCTTCGTCGCAGGTGAGCCAGGCCGTGTGGCCTTGAATCGAAGGTGCTCCGGACAGCTCGGTTTGCCTTATGGGGTGGTGGGTGCGTATGGTGGTAGATCGTTTGATCCCATTTGCCCGGCGCCGACACAGAAGAGCGCCGCGTGGCGCGTACTCTCCCTTGCCGTGGCTGACCGCATAGAGGCGGTCCATTGCGAAATCACGGAGTTGACGGGCGCGTGCCGAGACTCCGGAAGGTTTCGCAATTCGCATGTCCATTTCCAGTTCTGACCACGCCGTCCTGCCCGAGAACGAGATCGTCGAGATCGTCGAGAACGACGCCGTAGTGGCCGTCGCCGAGACCGTCGAGATCGCTCCGGCCGAGGACGTCACCGAGGTCACCACCGACGCCGACGCCGACGCCGATGCCGTTGAGGCTGAAGCCGACGCCGACGCCGAGCCCGAGATCACCTTCGGAGACCTCGGTCTGCCCGACGGTGTCGTCCGCAAGCTCGCCCGCAACGGCGTGCACACCCCCTTCCCGATCCAGGCCGCGACCATCCCGGACGCCCTGGCCGGCAAGGACATCCTGGGCCGCGGCCGCACCGGCTCCGGCAAGACCCTCTCCTTCGGTCTGCCGATGCTGGCCCAGCTGGCCGAGGGCCACACCGAGAAGAAGAAGCCCCGCGGCGTCATCCTGACCCCGACCCGCGAGCTGGCGATGCAGGTCGCCGACGCCCTCCAGCCGTACGGCGACGTACTCGGCCTGAAGATGAAGGTCGTCTGCGGCGGTACGTCCATGGGCAACCAGATCTACGCCCTCGAGCGCGGTGTCGACATCCTCGTCGCCACGCCGGGCCGCCTGCGCGACATCATCAACCGCGGCGCCTGCTCGCTCGAGAACACCCAGATCGCGGTGCTCGACGAGGCCGACCAGATGTCCGACCTGGGCTTCCTGCCCGAGGTCACCGAGCTGCTCGACCAGGTCCCGGCCGGCGGCCAGCGCATGCTCTTCTCGGCCACGATGGAGAACGAGATCTCCACGCTGGTCAAGCGCTACCTGAACAACCCGGTGACGCACGAGGTCGACAGCGCCCAGGGCAACGTCACGACCATGACGCACCACATCCTGATCGTGAAGCCCCGCGACAAGGCGCCCGTCACGGCCGCCATCGCCGCCCGCAAGGGCCGCACGATCATCTTCGTCCGCACCCAGCTGGGCGCCGACCGCATCGCCGAGCAGCTGCGCGAGTCCGGTGTGAAGGCCGACGCGCTGCACGGCGGCATGACGCAGGGCGCCCGTACGCGGACGCTTGCGGACTTCAAGGACGGTTACGTCAACGCGCTCGTCGCCACCGACGTCGCCGCCCGCGGCATCCACGTCGACGGCATCGACCTGGTCCTGAACGTGGACCCGGCCGGCGACCACAAGGACTACCTGCACCGCTCCGGCCGTACCGCTCGCGCGGGCCGCTCCGGCACGGTCGTCTCGCTGTCCCTGCCGCACCAGCGCCGCCAGATCTTCCGCCTGATGGAGGACGCGGGCGTCGACGCCTCGCGCCACATCATCAACGGCGGCGGTGCCTTCGACCCGGAGGTCGCCGACATCACCGGCGCCCGCTCCATGACCGAGGTGCAGGCCGACTCCGCGGGCAACGCCGCGACCCAGGCCGAGCGTGAGGTCAAGGACCTCACCAAGGAGCTGGAGCGCGCCCAGCGCCGCGCGACCGAGCTGCGCGAGGAGGCCGCCCGCCTCACCGCGCGTGCCGCCCGCGAGCGTGGCGACGACCCGGAGACCGCGGTGGCCGAGGCCGCCGCCGCTGCCGAGGCCGCCGTCGAGGCCGCCGCCTCCGTGCCCGAGCAGTCCGCTCCGGTGCGGGAGGAGCGTTCCTCCTCGTACGAGAACCGCCGTCCGCAGCGCGACGAGCGCGGCAACTACGAGCGTGAGCGCCGTGACGACCGTGGTGGCCGTTCCTTCGAGCGTCGTGACGACCGCGGTGGCTCCGGCTTCCGCGGTGGTGACCGCCGTGAAGGTGGCTTCCGTGGCGGCGACCGCCGTGAGGGTGGCGACCGTGGTGGCCGTTCCTTCGAGCGTCGTGACGACCGTGGCGGCTCGGGCTTCCGCGGTGGTGACCGCCGTGAAGGTGGCTTCCGTCGTGACGACCGTCCGTCGGGTGACCGTGGCGGCTCCTTCCGTCGTGATGACCGTCCTTCCGGTGACCGTGGTGGCTTCCGTCGTGACGACCGTCCGTCGGGCGACCGTGGCGGGTTCCGTCGTGACGACCGCCCCTCCGGCGACCGTGGCGGCTTCCGTCGCGACGACCGTCCGTCGGGTGACCGTGGCGGTTCCTTCCGCCGTGACGACCGCCCCTCCGGCGGCCACCGCGGCAGTGACCGTCCGTTCAACCGTGACCGCCGCGACGACCGCCCCTCCGGCGGCGCCCGCTCCGGTGGCCACGACCGCCCGGCGTACAACCGTGACCGCTCCGGCACCGGCACCGGCTCCTTCGGCCGCCGCGACGACAAGCCGCGCTGGAAGCGCAACGGCTGAGCGTCTGCCTAGCTGAACCGCACAGCGGGCCCGTCCCTTCGGGGGCGGGCCCGCTGCCGTATGCCAAACGTGACGTGTGTCATGTCCCTGTCGTGGGCAACGCTGCTGCATGACGACCACTGACGGAAAGAGCAGCGAACCACCACCACCCGGCTCCGACGAAGAGCGCCTGGCCCAGCTCGGCTACACCCAGGTGCTCGCGCGCCGCATGTCCGCGTTCTCCAACTACGCGGTCTCCTTCACGATCATCTCGGTCCTCTCCGGCTGCCTCACGATGTACCTGTTCGGCATGAACACCGGCGGCCCGGCCCTGATCACCTGGGGCTGGGTCGTGGTCGGCCTGATGACCCTCTTCGTCGGCCTCGCGATGGCGGAGATCTGCTCGGCGTACCCGACGTCGGCCGGGCTCTACTTCTGGGCGCACCGCCTCGCGCCGCCCCGCACGGCGGCCGCCTGGGCGTGGTTCACGGGCTGGTTCAACGTCCTCGGCCAGGTCGCCGTCACCGCGGGCATCGACTTCGGCGCCGCGTCGTTCCTGGGCGCGTACCTGAACCTCCAGTTCGACTTCCAGGTCACCGAGGAGCGCACGATCCTGCTCTTCGCGGGCATCCTCGTACTGCACGGCCTCCTGAACACCTTCGGCGTACGCATCGTCGGCCTGCTCAACAGCGTCAGTGTCTGGTGGCACGTCATCGGCGTGGCGGTCATCGTCGGCGCGCTCGCGTTCTCGCCGGACTCGCACCAGTCGGCGTCCTTCGTCTTCACGGAGTTCGTGAACAACACGGGGTGGGGCAGCGGCCTCTACGTCGTCCTGATCGGCCTCCTGATGGCTCAGTACACCTTCACCGGGTACGACGCCTCCGCGCACATGACCGAGGAGACCCACGACGCGTCCACGGCAGGACCGCGCGGCATCGTCCGCGCCATCTGGACGTCCTGGATCGCGGGCTTCGTGCTGCTCCTCGGCTTCACCTTCGCCATCCAGTCGTACGAGGGTGCGCTGGGGTCGGCCACGGGAGCACCGCCCGCGCAGATCCTGCTCGACGCCCTGGGTGCGACCGCCGGCAAGCTGCTCCTGCTCGTCGTCATCGGCGCGCAGCTCTTCTGCGGCATGGCATCGGTGACCGCCAACTCCCGGATGATCTACGCCTTCTCGCGGGACGGAGCGCTGCCGTTCTCGCACATCTGGCACACGGTCAACCCGCGTACGCGCACCCCCGTCGCGGCGGTCTGGCTGGCCGCGCTCGGCGCGCTGGTGCTCGGGCTTCCGTATCTGATCAATGTCACGGCGTACGCGGCGGTGACATCGATCGCCGTCATCGGGCTCTACATCGCGTACGTGGTCCCGACCCTCCTGCGGCTGCGCAAGGGCGACCAATTCGAGCGCGGGCCCTGGCACTTGGGCCGCTGGTCGCGCCCGATCGGCATCGTCGCGGTGGCCTGGGTCGGTGCGATCACGGTCCTCTTCATGCTCCCGCAGGTCTCGCCGGTCACCTGGAAGACCTTCAACTACGCCCCGATCGCGGTCCTCGTGGTCCTCGGGTTCGCCGCGACGTGGTGGTTCGCGTCGGCCAGGCACTGGTTCCTCAACCCGGAGCACGAGCGCACCCTGGCCCGCGAAGCGGCCCGCGCCGGGACCTCCCACCAGGCCGATCTCTGACCGTTCGGCGCCCGCTCGAGGGCCCGGCGCGCAACTCGCGACGGGCCCAGAGGCGATACCCGATCGGACGACGGGGCCCGTCCCGCTATGCTCGTGGGGTGCGTCGGCACGGACCGTTAGCTCAATTGGCAGAGCAGTGGACTTTTAATCCATTGGTTGTGGGTTCGAGTCCCACACGGTCTACCACTCAGGCCCAGGTCAGGAACCACTGATCTGGGCCTGTGGCATGTCCGGGGGTCCGAGCCTGCGGTTTCGTCCCTCCCGGCAACCGGTTCGCTTTTACCCCGCCACATGGCGTACTGTTCATTTCAACGGCGCGGGGTGGAGCAGCTCGGTAGCTCGCTGGGCTCATAACCCAGAGGTCGCAGGTTCAAATCCTGTCCCCGCTACTGAAGTCCTAAGGCCCGGATCCAGATCATGGATCCGGGCCTTAGGCGTTTTCGGCGTTCCTCCGCCATGCCGTCCGATGTCATCCGGTCGGCCCACACCGCTCGCAGCCCGCCGCCGCTGAGGGAAACCTGGACAGGTGCGGTCATGGGGCTGGTCCCGGGCGCGGACTTCGGCGGGAGACGAGCGGTGGGGCAGCGAGGAGGACGTCCGAGAAACCCCTCAGAGGGGTCGGACATGAGTCCGGACGTCACCCACGAGCGGGCTCTCGTGCGGGCCCTTCCGTGGCTGCTCCTGGTCATCGGCGTCGTGTACGACATGTCGACCCCCTCGGAGTTCACCGCGGCGCCCCTGTTCACCGCCGCCCCGCTGATCGCCGCCCCGTTCTACTCGCTCCTCAGCACCGGCCTCATCGGCGCCGCCTCCTGCCTCGCCGTGCTCACCCTGCACTTCGGCAACAGCACCACCACCGACGTCGCGGCCGTCACCGAGCTGCTCACCGTGCTGACCGTCGCCGTGCTCGCCGTCCTCATCAACCGCGTCGTACGCCGCAGCGACGAACAGCTCGCCTCCGCCCGCTCCATCTCGGAGACCGCCCAGCGCGCCGTGCTGCCGCAGCCGGATCACCGGATCGGGGGGCTCGACATCGCGGCGCGGTACGAGGCCGCGGAAGCCGACGCGTTCATCGGCGGGGATCTGTACGCCGTGCAGGACACCCCGCACGGCGTACGCGTCATCGTCGGCGACGTACGCGGCAAGGGGATGGGCGCGGTGGCGGCCGTCGCCGTCGTCATCGGGGCGTTCCGGGAGGCGGCCGAGCAGGAGGCCACCCTGGAGGCGGTGGCGCAGCGCCTTGAGCGGGCGCTCGCGCGGGAGGGCATGCGGCGCGAGGGGCTCGACGCCTTCGAGGGGTTCACCACCGCTGTCCTCGCGGAGATCCCGCGCGGCGACGGAGTCATCCGCATCCTCAACCGCGGGCATCCCGAGCCGCTGCTCCTGCGCGGCGACGGACGGCTGTGCGTGCTGTCCGCGAGCGAGCCCGCGCTGCCGCTCGGGATGGGCGACCTGGGGGTCTGGCCGGACCGCGCCGACGAGGCGGAGTTCCCGCCGGGGGCGATGCTGCTGCTCTACACCGACGGGCTCTCGGAGGCGCGGGACATCCGCGGCGAGTTCTACAACCCGGCGGCCCGGCTCGGCGGCCGGATCTTTCCCGGACCCCACGGCCCTGACACGCTGCTCGCGACGCTGGCCGAAGAGGTGCGCCGGCACACCGGCGGGGGAGGGACGGACGACATGGCGCTGCTCGCGGTGCGGCGGCCGGACACCGGCGATGCCCCGTCCGATGCCTCCCCCGATACCCCGTCCGATGTCACGGGCCGTGACTGAATCGCACCACTCCGCATAGCAACTGACGCACTGTCAAGGCGGTGTGAAGGTCCGGTGTGTGAAGAAGTGCGGTCAACTCGCCCCGTTCCCGCCCTTGGTGTCCCGTTAAGTACAGGCCAACGGCGTTAACGATCAGTCGGAACGGCTTGGAATACGGCCCTGCCGTCTATTAACGTTCGATAACGCAGCGCGGTCGTCCCAGCCGTCACTCGAGTCGGCTCCGTGCGCACGCGCCTAATCCCGAAAGGGAGCCGGGGAACCACCAATTGGGGTGAATCGGGCATCTGTGCATCCGTGCCAGATGTTCGTAGGAGACCTTCCTGCTCCGAACCCGTCAGCTAACCCGGTAGGCGAGAAGGAAGGAAAGGAGCGCGCCCCAGTGGCGTCCAACCGGCCTGCCCCCCAAGCCGTTTACGCACCGAATGACGACGACTTCGGTGCTCATGACGATGAGACTTGGGAGGAGTGGAATCCCACCGAGGAGTCCATCCGTCCCGTTCGCGGCAGGCACCGCGTCCACAAGAAGGGCGGCGGCGGGCTCGCCCGCAGCTCCACCGTCCTCGGCGTGGGCGTCATCGCCGCCGTCGGCGCGGGCGGCATCGCCACCGCGCAGGGCGGCAAGCCCCCGGTCTCCATCGAGATGCCGGACATCTCGGCCGTCACGGACTCGCTGCCGGAGGCCAAGTCGCTTCCCGGCGTGGGGTCCCTGATATCCGGCTCCGACGAATCAGACGACTCCTCCGACGCAGGCGTGACGACCGCCGCCGCGCCGCTCACCGCCGCCGGTGTCAGCACCGCCGATGCCGAGCAGGGAACCACCGACGCCGGTGAGGCACTGCGGGCCCGCATCATGCAGCAGGCCGAGAACCAGCAGGACCAGGCGGACGACGCGGTCCAGAAGGCGGCGGAAGAAGCCGCCGTCAAGAAGGCCGCGGAGCAGGCCGCCGCCGAGCAGTCCGCGGCCGAGAAGAAGATCGCCGCCGAGAAGGCCGCAGCGAAGAAGAAGGCGGAAGAGGAAGCCCGGCGCAAGGCCGAGGCGGAGCGCCTGGCCAAGCTCGCCAAGAGCTACACGCTGCCGCTCAGTTCGTACACGCTCACCAGCACCTTCGGCCAGGCAGGATCGATGTGGTCCTCCGGCTACCACACCGGCCTCGACTTCGCGGCGCCGACGGGTACGCCCCTCAAGGCGATCCACACCGGCACCATCAAGGAGGCCGGCTGGGCGGGGTCGTACGGCTACCGCACCATCCTGGAGCTCGAGGACGGCACCGAGATCTGGTACAACCACCAGTCCTCGATGGGCGTCAGCGTCGGCCAGAAGGTCACCACCGGCGACACCATCGGCCGCGTCGGCGCCACCGGCAATGTGACCGGGCCGCACCTCCACCTCGAGATCCACCCCGGCGGCGACTCCACCGGGGTCGACCCGGCCGCCTGGCTGCGGGACAAGGGCCAGTCGCTCTGAGGCGCCCCCTGTGACTCCGGCGGTCCTGGCGGCAACCCCCCGACGTCAGGGCTGCCGGCTCGGCATGCCCATATCTTGAAACGCGGAACTGACATCCCGTAGTACGGAATGCTGGGCTCCGTAAGGGTGTTGAGCCCCGTATGACTTCTCTACGCAAGCTCGGCCCGTCCGACCTCGAGGTCTTCCCGCTCGCCCTCGGCGGCAACGTCTTCGGCTGGACGGCCGACGAGGCGCAGTCCTTCGCCGTGCTCGACGCCTACACCGCGGCGGGCGGCAACTTCGTCGACACCGCCGACGTCTACTCGGCCTGGGCGCCGGGCAACAAGGGCGGCGAGTCCGAGACCGTCATCGGCAACTGGCTCGCCGCGCGCGGCCGCCGCTCCGACGTCGTGATCGCCACCAAGGTCGGCGCCCACCCCGACTACAAGGGCCTGTCCGCCAACACCATCAAGTCCGGTGCCGAGGAGTCGCTGCGCCGGCTGCGCACCGACTACATCGACCTCTACTACACGCACTTCGACGACCCGACCGTCCCGGTCGAGGAGATCATCACCGCGCTCGACGATCTGGTGACGTCGGGCAAGGTGCGCGCGATCGCCGCCTCCAACCTGACCGCCGAGCGGCTCCAGGAGTCCATCGACTTCTCCGACCGCGAGGGCCTCGCCCGGTACGTGGCGCTGCAGCCGCACTACAACCTCGTCTCCCGTGGCACCTACGAGGGCCCGCTCCAGGAGGTCGCATCGCGCTCCGGCCTGGCGGCGGTGCCGTACTACGCGCTCGCATCCGGCTTCCTCACCGGTAAGTACCGCCCGGGCGCGAAGGTCGACAGTGCGCGGGCCGAGGGCGCGGGCAAGCATCTGGAGACCGAGCGGGGCGTGAAGGTGCTCGCCGCCCTGGACGAGATCGCGGCTGCGCGCGGCGCCGAGCCCGCGACCGTGGCCCTGGCCTGGCTCGCCGCGCAGCCGACGGTGGCCGCGCCGATCGCGTCGGCCCGCACGGTCGAGCAGCTGCCCGCGCTGCTCGCGGTGGGCGATCTCGAACTGACGGAGGCCGAGGTGACCGCGCTGACGAAGGCTTCCGCCTGATCAGCTGCGGTAGGGGTTGTACGGGGTCTGGTACGCGGGATAGGCGGGGTAGGGCGCGTAGGCCGTCGCCGGCTGGGTGTAGCTGTACCCCTGTGGTCCGTGCGCTCCCTGTGCGCCCTGTGCGCCCTGCGGATAGGGAAGTCGGTACCCGTACGGCGGCGGCATCGGTATGAGCACGGGTGCCGTCGCCCGCGCCGCGTAGGCGAGCGCGGGCCTGGCCAGCTCGCGGCGCTCCCACAGCGCGTGCAGCAACTCCCGCTCCCGTACGACGAAGTCGGCGCCCGCGCGGCCGCGGCGGCCCCGGTACCGGAGCAGGGCGAGCGACGTCGCGTACGTCTCGTACTCCGCGACCGTGCGCGCCGCGGCCTTGCCCTGGGTGTACGAGGCGTAGTCGCGGGCGATGGTGCGGGCGCGCATCGTGCCGAGTGCGTACGGCTCGGGCGGTGTGAGCCAGCCGGCGATCGCGTACGCGGGCAGCTCGGTCCGCACCACGCGCAGGCCGCGCTGCCTGAGCCAGATCGCCAGCCAGGTCAGCAGCCCGAACGCGGGCAGCATGAAGAGCGCGTACACCGCGAAGAAGCCGTACTCGCCGAAGGTCGTCGAGCCGTTCCACAGGGCGTGCAGGCCCATCGCGAGGAGCAGTCCTGCGAGCGGAAGCAGCACGCGGCGCAGGCGTCGGCGGTCGGTGCCGAGCGCGGCGATGCCGAAGCCGATGCCGGTGAGCACGGTGAACAGGGGGTGCGCGAAGGGCGACATGACGACGCGTACGAAGAAGGTCGCCGCCGTCACGGACGCGAGCCCGGTGCCGCCGTTGAGCTGGTCGGTGCCGAAGGCGCTGCCGAGATAGAGGATGTTCTCGGTGAACGCGAAGCCGGTGGCGGTCACTCCGGCTATCACCACGCCGTCGAGCACGCCGGTGAACTCGCGTCTGCGGAAGAGGAAGACGAGCAGGACGGCCGCTGCCTTGGCCGTCTCCTCGACGATCGGCGCTATGACCGTCGCGCCGAGGGTGTCCGCGCTGCTCGGGTCGGCGGTGGCGGTCGCTATCCAGCGGGTCGCGAAGCTGTTCGCGACGATCGCTATGAGGGCGGCGGCACAGGCGCCCCAGGAGAAGGAGAACAGGATGTTCCGCCAGGGCCCGGGCTGTACGCGGTCGAGCCAGCGGAAGGCGGCTATCAGCAGCGGAACGGGCAGCGTCGCGAGCCCGAGCCCGACCAAGAACCCCTTGGTGCCGGTCTGTTCGCGCACCAGGGCGAGGATGACGAGCCCGGAGAGGGCGAGCAGGGTGACCAGCGCGGCGGCGCGGATGGCCCGCCGCTGCCACCAGCGCGCGTGGCGCAGCCCGGGGGGCCCTGCCGGGGGCATGGGGTGCGCGTGCGGAGAACTGGTGGCCACGCCGTTGACCCTAACGAGGGACAGGGGTGGCCCGCGACGGTGCGTTTCGGCTGTGCGCGGGCCCGGCGGTGCTACTGCTCCCCGGTTACCCGGCGGAACAGCAGGTCATGGACCACATGCCCCTTGTCGATGCCCTGGCCTTCGAAGCGGGTGAAGGGGCGGAAGGCGGGCCGGGGTGCGTAGCCGCCGTCCGGCTGGGTGTTCTCGAAGAGGGGGTGCGCGGTGAGCACTTCCAGCATCTGCTCGGCGTACGGCTCCCAGTCGGTCGCGCAGTGAAGGAGCGCGCCGGGCTTGAGGCTGGGCGCCGCGAGGTCGAGGAACTCGGGCTGGATGATGCGGCGCTTGTGGTGGCGGGCCTTGGGCCAGGGGTCGGGGAAGTAGATGCGCAGGCCGTCGAGGGAGGCGGCCGGGAGCATCTCGCGCAGCAGGATGACGGCGTCCCCGTTGGCGACGCGGACATTGCTGAGGCCGTTGCGGTCGGCGAGCCCGAGCAGATTTCCCTGCCCCGGGGTGTGCACATCGACGGCGAGGATCCCGGTGTCCGGATCGTCGGCGGCCATCTGCGCGGTGGCCTCGCCCATGCCGAACCCGATCTCGAGCACGACGGGCATCTCGCCGCCGAACAGCTCATGGAGGTCGAGGACGCGCTGCCCGTCGATGTCCAGGCCCCACTTGGGCCACAGCCGCTGCAGGGCATCGGCCTGGCTCGTCGTGACCCGGCTCCTGCGGGGCTGGAAACTACGGATCCGCCGCTCGTGGTGCGACCCGGCGGGGTCGGGCACGGGCCCGTCGGGGAAACGGGGCTCGCCTCGGGGGCGCGGGGGGCGGGGGTGCTCGGGGGCGGCGTTCGACTCAGACACAGTGCGGCAATTTTAATCCCCAGACCGGCCGCAACATTCAGCCTGTCGAGGGGGTCCCCTCACAACAGTGAAAGGACCCGCCGGGCCACAGCCCGCCCAATCGGCAGCGAAGCCGTAGCGGCAGGCGACGGTGCGTTCAGGACGTGCACCGTCCGCGCCCCCTCCCGGATGAGGAAGTCGTCGACCAGCGTCCCGTCCCGCAGCACGGCCTGCGCCCGCACCCCCGCGTCCACAGGGATCAGGTCGGACTCGGTCACCGCGGGCAGCAGCCTCCGCACCGCGGAGGTGAACGCCCCTTTGGAAAGGGAGCGCCGAAGCTCCCCCGCCCCGTACCGCCAGTGCCGCCGCGCTATCCGCCAGGAACCCGGCCAGCTCAGCGTCCCGGCGAGCTCCAGGGGTCGTACGACACCCCATCCGTACCCCTCGCGGGCGAGCGCCGGCACCGCGTTGGGCCCCACATGCACCCCGCCCCCGATGCCCCGCGTCAGATGCACCCCCAGGAAGGGGAACGCCGGATCGGGCACCGGATACACAAGGCCCCGCACCAGCTCGGGCCGCGCAAGATCGAAGTACTCCCCCCGGAAGGGGACGATCCGCATCTCCGGGTCGTCCCCGGCAAGCATCGCGACCCGGTCGCACTGCAACCCCGCACAGTTGACCAGCGCCTTCCCCCGCACCACGGCCCCGTCGGCGGTCCGCACGGCCACCCCGAGCGCCGCCCGTCGGTCGATGCGGACGACCTCCGCGCCGTACCGCACATCCGCCCCGGAAGCGTCCGCGAGCCGCTCCGCCACCGCACCGTAGTCACAGATCCCGGTGGTGCCGACCTGGATGGCGGCGAGCCCCCGCACCTCGGGTTCGTACTCGGCGATCTGGGCAGGGCCAAGCTCCCGCACCGGAATGCCGTTCTCCCTGCCGCGCTGCACGAGCGCGTGCAGGCGGGGCAGCTCGTCCCGCTCCGTGGCGACGATCAGCTTGCCGGTGACCTCGTGCGCGATGCCGTACTCCGCGCAGAACTTGACCATCTCGGCGGCGCCCCGCACCGCGTACCGCGCCTTCAGGGAGCCGGGGCGGTAGTAGATCCCGCTGTGGATCACGCCGCTGTTGCGCCCCGTCTGGTGCCGGGCGGGGCCCGGCTCCTTCTCCAGGACCGTGACCCGTGTCCCCGGGGCGGCGCGCGTGATGGCATACGCCGTCGAGAGACCGACGATCCCGCCGCCGATCACCAGCACATCGCAGTCGTACGCCACGTCCCGGACCATCCCGCATCACCTCCCAACCAGATCGCCCAACCGGATCTCCCACACCAGATAGTGCACTGCGCCACTGACAACGCCCTCAAACCCGACGAGGACCGGAGGGTTACGGAGTGCGTAACTGCTGCTGCCGATCAGGCTGTGTGTAGCGGGCACGGAACGGGGCGGAGCCAGGCCGGCCTACGCGGGCGCCACGAGGAGCGGCCGGGCGCGCTCCCGCAGCTCCACGACCCGGGGCTCGTCGCCGTACGGCTCCAGGCGGTGCAGCAGATCCTTCACGTACTCCGTCGTCCGCGCGGACGAGATGCGCCCGGCGACCTCAAGGGCACGCGTGCCCTGCTCGCACGCCGCGTCCAGGTTCCCGGACTCCAGCTCGGCGACCGCCGACACCACGAGCCGCAGTCCGTGCGAGCGGACGAACTCCTCCGTCGGCTTGGAGAGCGCCTGCTCGGTGAAGCGGCGCACCTGCCGGGGCGCCTTCAGGTCGCGGTAGCACTCGGCGGCGTCGGCCGCGAAGCGGTCGTACGAGTAGAAGCCGAGCCACGACGGGTCGTTGTCGCCGTCCCGTGCCCGCTCCAGCCATCCCTCGGCGGCCCGCAGCGCCGCCCCCGCGGCCTGTGCGTCACTGGCGCGCGCGTGCGCGCGTGCCTCGACGAGGCGGAAGAAGCTCATGGTGCGCGCGGTGGCCAGACCGCGGTTGCGCTCAAGGGCGGCCTGCGCGAGGTCGACGCCCTCGTCGCCGAAGCCGCGGTAGGTCGCCTGGAGGGACATGGAGGCGAGGACGTATCCCCCTAAGGGGACGTCGGCGGCCGCGCGGGCCAGGCGCAGGGCCTGGATGTAGTAGCGCTGGGCGGCCTCCTGCTGGCCGGTGTCGAAGGCCATCCACCCGGCGAGGCGGGTGAGTTCGGCCGACGCACCGAAGAGCGAGCGGCCCACCTCGTCCGAGTACGAGCCGAGCAGCAGGGGTGCCGCCTCGACCCGCAGGCACTCCGGGACCATCGACGAACGCCAGTCGCCGCCCCCGTACTTGGAGTCCCAGCGGCGGGCGTCCTCGGCCGCCTCCCGCAGCTTCACCACGTCGCTGTGGCCGACCTTCATCGGCGGCCCGCCGTCGTCGGGGTGCCCCGTCCCGCGGGGCGCCTCATCGGTGACGTCACGGGCGACCGAGCTGTCGGCCGGGGTTATCAGCCAGCGTGACGCAGGTGTGGCGTACGCGCTCACCGCGAAGGAGCCCGCGAGCGACTGCCAGATGCCGCCGCCCGCGCGCCGGCCTGCCAGATCGAGGCGGTACAGCTCCGTCGCCGACTTCACCGCGGCGCCCACGTCACGCGGGAAGGCGAGGCCCACCTCCGGCGCGGGATCGGCGTCCGCGAGGCCGATCTCGTGCAGCGGCACCGGCCGGCCGAGCTTCTGGCCGATGGCGGCGGCGATCAGGTGCGGCGCGGCGCCCTGCGGCACCATGCCCTTGGACACCCACCGGGCCACCGATGTCTTGTCGTATCGAAGCGTCAACCCGCGTTGTGCGCCGAGGTCGTTGACCCGGCGGGCGAGTCCCGCATTGCTGATTCCCGCGAGGGCGAGAACGGTGCCGAGCTTTTCGTTCGGCCCGCGTTGCTCCCTGGACATGCGCCACCCCTCGACACAGACGGCTGCCGTGCGATGGCTTGACCGCGCGGCATTCGTGCTGCGTTCCCCCAGGGGCAGCGGCGATCGTGACGACGACCTCCGTGGCCCGGAACCTCGGCCGCAAGAGCATTTGGCCGAGCCCCCAGGTATATGCCTCCGCGAAAACATCAGCACACACAGCGTAGTTCGCCGCATCCCAAGCGTTAAGAGGCCCAGTTCCGGATGGCGAGATTGTTGCCGGTAGGGAAGAGCGGGGGTGCCGGGGTGTGCTCCGGGTGTGTGGCCGTGCGCCTGCGTGTGCGCTCTTCACCGGCCATATGGGGAGCGCTTCCATGGATGGTGCGTGGGTCGGCCCGCTGCGCTGGAGTCAGTGGGCTGGGGGACACCGCCGCCTCCATCCCCGCGGGCGGCGGACCGGTCCGGGGGGCGAACTCCGCCTCCCGGACTGAGTGTTGCGTTTCACGCGTCCCCCGCGCGGGCGCCCATCGATGATTTGGCCGAAAATCGCCTCCCTGTAGGCCGGGGCAATTCGCCCACGCACAAGAGGAAGGGCGTTGTTGAGCCCTTCAAGTACCGCTCCCTCCAGGCGTATCGAGGGGAGCGCGAGCAGCCCCGTAGCCACTCCCGCGCGCCTCCTTCGTGGCAGCATGGGACCCCAGTTCTTCGGTGCACTGGTTGTCCACAGCCTGTGGAGGCAGCGATGCGGTGGTTGGTGGGGTGGAGCAGCACTGCCGCGAAGCCTTCGATGGTCGGTTCGGCCGGGGCCACCGGTGAGAACGGCGAGACCGTCCATCCCGTGGGTTCCCAACTCCTGTGGGGCGACCCGGATCCGCTCTGGGCGGTGGGGGACTGGCGCCCCGACGAGGTGCGCACGGTCAAGGCCGACGAACAGACCCGGATCGCGGTGCTCGGCACCTGCGGGGCCAGCGACGAGGAGCTCAGGGTCGGCCTGTTCGCCGCCCGCGGCGGCGCCCTGCGCCACCTGACCGCCTGGTCCGGCAGTTACACGGCGGTCGTCCAGGTCGGGCGCCGCGTCATGGTCGCCGGAGACCTGGCCGGAGCGCGCCCGGTCTTCTACACGCCCTGGGCCGACGGCACCGCGTACGCGACGGCAGCGCTGCCGCTCGCGGACCTCATCGAGGCCCACCTGGACATCGGCCACCTCGCGGCGCTGCTCGCCGCCCCCGACGTACCGGAGGCGCTGCAGGACTCGACGCCCTACCAGGGCGTGCGCCGCGTGCCGCCGGGGCACGCGCTGATCCTGCGCGCGGGCGCGCGGGAGATCGCCGGGTACGAGCCGGTGGCGTCCCTCGCGGTCGCGGCGCCGTCGGCCGACGCGACCAGCGCCGTGGACGGCGTGCGCGACGCGCTCGTGGAGGCCGTGCGGGCCCGCCTCGGCGCCCCGCGCCACGTCCCCGGAGCCGGACCGGACATCGACCCGGGGCCCGTGCCCGGCATGGGCCCCGCCGAGCGGCGCGCGGCGCGCGGGATGCCGGTGCCCGGCATCGGAGCCGACCTCTCCGGAGGACCCGCGTCCGGTACCCTCGCCCTGCTCGCTGCGGGCCTCCCGGGGATGCCCGGTACGGTCCTCGGCCACGGCACGGGTGCGGGGGAGCGGCTCCTGGCCGTCACGTTCAACGACCTCGCGATCAACGGCCGGGAGGCCGAGCTGGAGCGGGCAGGCGCCATCGCGGCCAACCCGCGCCTGCACCACGTGGTCGTCGCCGCGGGCGAAGAGGCCCTCCCCTACGCGGACTTGGACGGCCCTCTGACGGACGAGCCGAGCGGTTCCCTCGTCACGGCCCAGCGCCACCGCGCGCGGCTCTCATCCGGCAGCGCGGACCACTTCACGGGGTACGGCGCACGGCAGGTCATGGACGCGCATCCGGCCCGCCTCGCCGACCTCCTGATGGACCGCAGGCGGCGCCATCTGGTGCGGCCCGTCGCGGCGCTCGCCAAGGCGGACGGCTCCGTCATGGTCCCCGCGCGTGTGTACGGCGCCGCGCGCAAGCTCGCCCGGATGCCCTACCGCGCGGGCGTCGACTCGCTCGCCGACCGCCTCCTGCAGCGCCGCTTCGACGAGCCGGGCGGGGCCGTGGGGGCGTCGCTCGCCGCGCTCGCGTGGGCCAGGCCCGGACCCGCCGCGCGCTGGCTGACCGGTGAGGCCCTCGCTGAAGTATCGGTTCGCCTCCACGACACGACGGGCCGGCCCGGGGCAGGGCCCGGCCAGCGGCCCGGTGAGTTCCGCGCCCGTGCGGCACTCGCGCGGCACGCGGCGGACCTGCGCGTCCTGGAACAGGCCGCCGAGGTCCGCTTCCAGCGGCTGCACGCGCCCTTCCTGGACAACCAGGTCGTCCGCGCCTGCCGGGAGCTCCCCGTGGCCCTGCGCGTCCAGCCGGGGGCCCGTGCCGCCATCCTCCGTACGGTCCTGGAAGGCGCCGGAGTCGCCGAACTGCCGCCCGGCTGGGGGGCTCCCTCCCACGCGTCGTCCGCGGCGGCGGCACGGACCGGCCTGCGGGTGGCCGTCGACGACCTGATCACCCTCTTCGACACGCCTCTCCTCGCTCAGGCGGGCCTGGTCGAGGCCCGCGTGGTCCGCAAGGCCCTGCGGTCGGCGGCAGAGGGCGAGCCTCTCCCCCTGGACGGCCTGGCCGACCTGGTCTCCACAGAACTGTGGCTCCGCCGCCTGCTGTCCCGGAGAGGAACCTGCTGGACGGGCACGCCTGCTCGGCAGCGGGCGGTGCCTACGGGGAGCGTCGTGCCGCAGAGGGGGGCGTTGGGGGCGGGGCGGTAGCCGGGGGCGCCCGCGGCGCGCTCGGGGAAAGGAAACCCCCGCGCCTCAACCCACCCCACCGGCGAGAATGACCCCGTGCGGTACAGAATCCTGGGCGCCACCGAGGCGTACGACGAACAAGGGGCACCCCTGCCCGTAGGGGGACGGCGGCTCCGTGCGCTCCTTGCGGCCCTCGCCCTCACCCCCCACCGCACCGTCCCCGCGGAAACCCTCATCGCCGAGGTATGGGCGTCGGACGACCCGCCGGCCGACGCCCCCGCCGCCCTCCAGGCCCTCGTCGGCCGACTGCGCAGAGCCATCGGCAAGGACGCCATCGCCTCCACCCCTGGTGGCTACCGCCTCACGGCCACCCCCGAAGACATCGACCTGCACCGCTTCGAGCGCCTCGTACGCGAGGGGAAGCAGGCCCTGGCCCGCCACGACCCGGCGGCAGCCGCCCGCACCCTCCGCGAAGCCCTCGTCCTCTGGCGCCACCCCGCCCTTGCCGACCTCCCCGACCGCAGCGCGGCCACCCGCCCCGAAGCGCTGCTCGCCGAAGCCACGCGCGCGCGGGTCGAGGCGGACCTTCTCCTGGGGCACGCCGCCGACGTCGTACCGGAGTTGAAGGAACTCACCACGGTCCAGCCGTACGACGAACCGCTGCACGCCCTCCTCATCCGCGCCCTGCGCGACGCGGGCCGCGGCGCCGACGCCCTGACCGCGTACGAGAACGCCCGCCGCACCCTCGCCGAGGGCCTTGGCGCCGACCCGGGTCCGGAACTGCGGGCCCTGCACGCGGAGTTGCTTGACCGGAGCACGCCGGGCCCTGCGGGTACGCCTGGCACGCCGCCCGCGAAGCCGCCGCGCAGGGGGAATCTCCGCCCCCGCCTGACCTCTTTCGTCGGCCGGGAACCGGAACTCGCCGCCATCCGTTCGGACATGCAGAGAGCACGCCTGGTCACCCTCACCGGACCCGGCGGCTCCGGCAAGACCCGCCTCGCCGAGGAAGCCGCCGCCGGGCATCCGCAGGCATGGCTGGCCGAGCTCGCCCCGCTCGACCATCCGGAGGCAGTGCCCGGCGCTGTCGTCAGCGCGCTCGGTCTGCGCGAGACCGTGCTGATGACCAGCGAGTTGGTGGCGACGCAGAACGACCCGGTCGCTCTGCTCGTCGAGTACTGCGCCTCGCGCGGCCTGCTCCTGATCCTTGACAACTGTGAACATGTCATCGGCGCCGCGGCCGACCTCGCGGAGACGCTCCTCACCCGCTGCCCGGGGCTCACCGTCGTCGCCACCAGCCGCGAACCCCTGGGCGTACCGGGCGAGTTGGTCCGCCCCGTCGAACCGCTCCCGCCCGACCCGGCGCACCGCCTCTTCACCGAGCGTGCCCTGACGGTGCGCCCCGGCTTCGACGCGGCCCAGGAGCAGGCCGCCGTCGCCGAGATCTGCCGCCGCCTCGACGGCCTGCCCCTGGCCATCGAACTGGCGGCCGCGCGCCTGCGGATGCTCACCCCGCGGCAGATCGCCGACCGCCTTGACGACCGCTTCCGCCTCCTGACCAGCGGCAGCCGTACGGTCCTGCCCCGCCAGCAGACCCTGCGCGCGGTCGTCGACTGGTCCTGGGACCTCCTCGACGAGCCGGAGCGGACTGTCCTGCGCGAGGTGTCCGTCTTCGCCGGCGGCTGGGACCTCGCGGCCGCGGAGAACGTCTGCACCGGGCCCGCCGCCGACCTCATCGGCGCCCTGGTGGACAAGTCCCTGATCGTCGCCGAGCCCACGGCCGATGGCGCCATGCGCTACCGCATGCTGGAGACGATCCACGAGTATGCGTCCGAGCGGGCCGCCGGGACGCCGGACCTCCGCGCCGCCGCGGGCCGCCGCCACACCGCGTACGTCCGCGCCCTGGCCGAAGAGGCAGACCCGCTGCTCCGCTCGGCGGACCAACTCCCATGGATCCAGCGCCTGGAGATGGATCTTGACAACATCCGCGCGGCCCTGCAGCGCGCGATCGACTCCCGGGAGGACGAAGACGCCCTGGCCATCGCCCTGGCCATGGGCTGGTTCTGGTGGCTGCGGAACTACCGCGCGGAGGGCACGGAGTGGCTCAACCGCGTCCTGCGCCTCGCACCGCCGATCCCGCCCGACGGGCCCGACGGCGCCCCCGACCCCGCGGACGACCCGCTCTACTGGCCCTGGATGAGCCTGCGGCTGCTGCACATCTTCCTGGTGGTGGACTCCGGTCCTGCGGACGATCCGGCCGGGGACGTCAGCCACGCGTACGTCCGGCGGGTGCGGGACGCCTTCGCTCGACCGGTGCCGGCGGCGGCCCGATTCCCCGGTCTCATCTGGCCGTTGACCGCCCACTTCCTCGATGGCAGCAACGCGGCACCGCACGCCATGGACGAGGTGGTCGCCAACTGCCGTAGATACGGCGGTGACTGGGAGGTCGGCGTCAGCCTGATGTTCCGTACGCACCAGGCCGTCGACGCCCCGGGCCATCTCTCCGGAGTCGACGAGGACCTCGCCGAGCTGCGGGAGCTGAGCAGACGCGCGGGCGACCGCTGGATGCGCGCCCAGGTGTCCAGCGCGGCGGGCGAGGCCGCGATGGCGCGCAGCCTGCACAAGGAGGCGCGCGTCGAGTACGACGAAGCGCTGCGGCTCGCCTACGAAGTGGGCGCCTACGCCGAGACGCCCTTCCTCATCGTCCGGCTCGCCGAGATCGCGTACCGCCAGGGCGACCGCGACCTGGCGGCGAAGGCCCTCCAGGAGGCGGGGATCGAGGCCGACCGGTACGGAGTGGCGGACTCGAGGGCGTTCATGCGGATGGTGCAGTCGATGATGGCGCTGGACGACGGAGATGTCGCCGAGGCCCGCGCCCTGTTCGACGGGGCCCGCGCCGAAGCCGAGCGGGGCTCGCCGCCGCCGCAGTTCAACGCGGACCTGAAGCGCCTGGAGTCCAGGATCGTGGCCGCCGAGTCCGCGCCGGAGCAGGCACTGCCGGTGCTCGCCGACGGCCTGCGGGTGGCCCTGGAGAGCCGGTGCGCGGAGATCGTCGTCGCGGCGCTCGTGGACGGCGGCGCCACCTTGGTGAGCAGGCTCGGCGACCATCGGCGCGCGGCCCGCCTGCTCGCTTTCGGCACGCGGCTGCGCAAGGGCCATCCGCGCCCGATGCCGGAGCGGACCGATGCCGCACAGGTCGAGGCCGCGGCGCGCGCCGCGCTCGGCCCTCGCCGGTACGAGGCCGAGTGCGCCGCGGGCGCCGACCTCACCGCCGACGAGGCGCTGGCCGAGCTGAGCTGAGCCCCGTGTACGTACAGCCGAGCCCCGTCTACGTACAGCCGAACCCCCGCCTACGTACTACGTACAGCGGAACCGCGACTGCGCCCAGTCGGCGAGCGCTCCGGTGTCGAACGGGGAGTGCGGCTCGACGACCAGGCGGACCGTCTTGCGCCCGGTCAGATCCACCTGGACCGGCACCGCCGGGTCCCCGCCCTTGATCAGCGGCGACTTCCACAGCTGTGCGTCGTCGCCGAAGACGGAGAACCGCACCTTGCCAAGGCCCATCGTCATGTCGTCGACACCGACGAGCGCGTCGTACGACGAGCACTTCCGGTTCAGGTCGATGGTGACCGAGGACTGGCCGTGCACCGTCACACCGTGGGCGTACCGCGTGTCCGCGACCGACAGGCCGTAGCGCTGCCAGACCCAGCTGCTCTCGCCGAGCCGCATCTCGGGCTTGGTGCCGTCACCGAGGCCGCCGTACTGCAGCTCGCTCCACTGGTAGACCTTCGGCGCGGGCGGCGGAGGCGGTGGCTTGGGCTTCGGCGGCGTCGGTGTGGGAGTCGGCGTCGGCTTGGGCTTGGGCTTCGGCGGGGTCGGCTTGGGCGTCGGAGTGGGGGTCGGCGTCGGCTTCGGCTTGGCCGCCGGGGGCGGCGGAGGCTTCGGCGCGGGGGCCGGCGGCTCGGGCTTCGGCTTCGGGGGCGGCGGCTTCTTCGGCACGACGGGCTCCACGGCCGGCGGCTTCTCGGCGCTCGGCAGGTCCTTGGGCTTCTCGTCGTTCCCGGCGAGGGCGAGCGCCACGGCGGCCGCAGCGGCGACGGCCACACCCGCGGCGATACCGGCCTTCGCGGGTGCGCCGAGCCCTTCGGAGGCCGCCGCACCGCCCGCCGCGCCACCGGACGAGCCACCGCTCGCCGCCGCCGCGCCGGCCGCACCGGCGCCCGCGGCACCGGCGGCGCCACCGCCGACGAGCGCGGCCGCCTTCGCGTACCCGGCGGCACCGAACCAACCGATGACCGCGATCGGCACGACGCCGGGGATGCCGCTTGCGACTTCCTTGATCTGGCCCGCGGCCAGGCGGCACTTGGCGCACTCCTCCAGGTGCTTGCGCAGGCCGCGCTCGGCCCGGGTGCGCAGGCTGCCGCGCGCGTAGGCGCCGAGCCGGTCGGCGTAGCGCGCGCACTCCTCGTTCTGGGAGAGCGTGGTGCTCACATGCGCCTGGAGGTATGCCTCCTTCAGGCCCTCACGTGCGCGCTTGGCGAGCACGCGGGTGCCGTTGGCGTCGAGCCCGAAGAGCGTGGCGACGTCGCTGGGCGACTCGTCCTCGATCTCCGTGTGCCACAGCACGGCCTGCCAGCGCTCGGGAAGGCTCCGGAACGCCTGCATGGCCATCGACTGCTCGGCCTCGTGCATCGCGCGCACGTCCGCGCCCAGGTCGAGGGTGTCGTCGTCGGAGACCTCGGAGCTGCGCGCGGCCTGTGCGGCGAACACCGCGAAGTCCTCGACCAGTTGCTCCCGCTTTGCCGACTTCGTCCACCCCGCGGCGACCCGGCGCACCGTGGTGAGCAGATAGGCGCGCACGGCGTGCTCGGGCCCGCTGCCGCCGCGGACGGCCTGCAGCATCCGCGCGAAGACCTCGGCGGTGAGGTCGTCGGCGGTGTGCGCGTCCCGGCAGCACGTGCGCGCGTACCGGCGGACCGCATCGGCGTGCCTGCGGTACAGCTCCTCGTACGCGCTGTCGTCGCCCGCCCGCATGCGGGTGATGAGGTCGCTGTCGGACGGCGCCCCGTCCGCGGCCGGCGTCTCGCCCCGGCCGGGCTCCCGCTGCGGCGGAACGCTGGGATCCGTGCCGCCGGGACTGCCGGGACCGGTGGTGCTGCCACCGCGCCCACCCTGACTCGGCACCTGCCGATGGGGCAGCCCGCCGGCCTCTTCGCCCACGGCAGGGGACGACTCGTCCCGCCCGTCACCACTCATCGCGGAAAGCCCCCGCTTGCACACTCAGACCTGGACACCGGGGGAAGGCCCCGGACACCCGGAAAGAGTGCCACACGGTCGCGTTCCGGTGGATGGTGATGACCGTCAACCACCCGTCCGAGGTGACTTCGCGCGATCGAGCACTACGGTTCACCCTTTTGGGAAGGCTCAACACCCTTGCGTTTGAACGGAGTTGAGCCCTCCCTCAGGTGAATCACGCCGTGGGGCGCGACCGCAGCCCTTCGAGCAGGATGTCCAGGAGCCGTGAGGAGGCCGCCGCCTGCTGCGCCGCGTCCGGCAGCGATGGCGCCGCCGTCGCTATCACCAGGAGCACGTCCGAGACGGTCACATCGGCGCGCAGCTCGCCCGCCGTACGCGCCCGCTCCACCAGACGCCCGACGACGTCGAGCAGCGCGACCGCCCCCGGGTCGTCCGGCAACGACTCCTCGGCGGGCGCCGAGCGCTGCTCGACGAGCCGCAGATCGGGACCGCCCGGCGTCGACTGCCGCTGCTGCGGCACCCGCGCCTCTTCCTCCCGCACACCACCGGCGACCTCGTCGGCGACACCCACCCGCAGCACCTGCGGCGGGAGCAGCCGGCCCGCGCCCGAAGCGACGGACGTCCGCAGGAAGCGCGAGAGCGCCGACCACGGCTCGTCCTCCTGTCCGAGCGCGGCACGCGCCTGGTCGGTCAGCCGGGAGGTCTCCTCC
Organism: Streptomyces sp. NPDC086554; assembly: GCF_040686095.1. Classification (NCBI taxonomy): domain Bacteria; kingdom Bacillati; phylum Actinomycetota; class Actinomycetes; order Kitasatosporales; family Streptomycetaceae; genus Streptomyces; species Streptomyces sp. NPDC086554. Next base: position 6,107 of record NZ_JBFBJK010000020.1, on the reverse strand, counting down.
TCGGCTATCCGCCTGACCAGGACGTCCTTGCTCGGGAACCGCCGGTAGACCGTGCCGACCCCGACCCGCGCGCGCCGCGCGACGTCCTCCATCGGGGCGCCGTACCCCAGCTCGCCGAACACCTCGCGCGCCGCGCGAAGGACATGCTCGAGATTGCGCTGTGCGTCCACACGCAGCGGCGTCGTACGCGGTCCGTCCCCCATGTCGCGTCCGTTCCCGCTGGTGGCGATGGCCGGTGCCGTCGCCGTCGTTGAAGTCCAGTGAGATTCCTGCATATGCATACGCGTTCCCCCGGTAATGACGTCTCCCCCCGGAGACACTCCCCGTCATTGACTACCGAAGTGTGAGGAGCGAGCCCAGTTCCCGGGTCCCGTAGCTGGACCCGACGAGCGCATCCCCCGACACCCCGACGACACACGAACATAGTTGAGCCAGAGTCAATTCAGAAGAGGTGGGTTCCGCACGGAGCGCCCCCCGATCGGAGTACGCACCGATTCCGACCCGATTGCACCCCTGTGACTCACCCCTCGCCCACCCGCTGACCTGCACACCTCTCGATTGCCCCGGCAAAGCCCCGACGGCGCGTCGCACGCCGCGGCCGGTCACACAAATTGCCGAGCCTGTGGACAAACGCCAGAGCTGGGTGCGTCATGGGATGGTGAAGGAACCTGTGCGCATTCTCGTTGTGGGCGGCGGCTACGTCGGCATGTACACCGCACTGCGCCTCCAGCGGAAGCTGAAGCCGGAGCTGAAGCGGGGCGAAGCGGAGATCGTGGTGGTGACGCCCGAGCCGTATATGACCTATCAGCCGTTCCTGCCCGAAGCCGCCGCGGGCTCCATCTCCCCGCGGCACGTCGTCGTTCCGCTGCGCCGCGTCCTGGACAAGTGCCGGATCGTCATCGGCGAGGTCAAGGCGATCGACCACGCCAAGCGGTGCGCCTCCTTCACGACCCTGGCCACCGACGACGAGGGCGAGGGGCCCGTCGACATCACGTACGACGAACTGGTCCTGGCCCCCGGCTCCGTATCGCGCACCCTGCCCGTCCCCGGCCTCGCCGACCACGGCATCGGCTTCAAGACCGTCGAAGAGGCCATCGGCCTGCGCAACCACGTCATCGAACAGATGGACATCGCCTCGTCGACACGCGACCCCGCGGTCCGCGACGCCGCCCTCACCTTCGTCTTCGTAGGAGGCGGGTACGCGGGCGTGGAGGCGCTCGGCGAGCTGGAGGACATGGCCCGCTACGCCGCGCGGTACTACCACAACGTCAAGGCCGATGACATGAAGTGGATCCTCGTCGAGGCCTCCGGGCGGATCCTGCCCGAGGTCGGCGAGGAGATGGGCAAGTACACCGTCCGTGAGCTGCGGCGCCGCAACATCGACGTACGCCTGGAGACCCGCCTCGACTCCTGCGAGGACCGGGTCGCCGTACTGAGTGACGGCGCACGCTTCCCCACCCGCACGGTGGTGTGGACCGCGGGCGTCAAACCGCACCCGGTGCTCGCCGCGACCGACCTGCCGCTGAACGAACGCGGCCGCCTGAACTGCACCGCCCAGCTGACCGTGGACGGCTCCACGCACGCGTGGGGCGCGGGAGACGCGGCAGCCGTCCCCGATGTCACCGCCGAGGAGCCCGGCAAGGAGTGCGCCCCCAACGCCCAGCACGCCGTACGCCAAGCCAGGACGCTCGGCGACAACATCGCCGCGTCGCTGCGCGGACAGCCCCTCACGGAGTACACGCACAAATACGTGGGCTCCGTGGCCTCCCTGGGACTGCACAAAGGCGTCGCACACGTCTACGGACGGAAATTGAAGGGCTACCCTGCCTGGTTCATGCACCGCGTCTACCACCTGAGCCGGGTGCCCACCGTCAACCGCAAGTCCCGGGTCCTTGCCGAATGGACCCTGTCCGGCCTGTTCAAACGGGAGATCGTCTCCTTGGGGTCGCTCGAGCACCCGCGTGCGGAGTTCGAACTCGCGGCCGGGGGCAGAAGCCCGAAGGAGTCCTCCTGACCGGAGGCCGGAACTCCGCGTGCGCCGTCGGCGTCTGACGGATGTCAGTCCGGTCGGCCAGACTGTTCGTGTGACCATGGGCGGGCCAGGACCGCCGGAAATCCCCGCCCGATCCAGAAGCGACATCACGAGGCCTACCGCAGTGAACTTCACGCGCTGGAGCGCCCGGCTCCCCGGAACGCAGCGCCGCGCCGCGGCGCGGACCGACCTGGGGCTCTCCCCGGCCCGAGGCGAAAGCTCCGTCCCTGCGGCCCGCGCCGAGGGCCGCACGGACGGCACGGGACCCACGCCCACCGGTGGCGTCGACGAACTGCCGACCCGCGAGGTGCTCGACCACATCCCCGCCCTCGTCGCCCTGGTGCACGGCCCCGACCACCGCATCGCGTACGTCAACGACGCGTACGCCGCCGCGTTCGGGGACCGCCCCGTCGGCGAACCGGCCCGCGAGGCGCTGCCCGAGCTTGAGGAGCTCGGCCTGCTGCCCCTCCTCGACCAGGTCCTGCGCAGCTCCAAGCCACGCACCGTGAAGTCCCGCAAGGCGCCCGGCGGCCGCTCGTACACCTTCACCTGCACGCCCGTCGACACGCTGAAGGACGGCGGCGTCCTCGTCTTCGCCGCAGACGTCACCGACCACGCGGAGGCCGCCGAGCGGCTGCGCGCCAGCGAACGCACCCAGCGCGAGACCGCGGTCACTCTCCAACGCTCACTCCTGCCCCAGGAGTTGGAGCAGCCCGACGACCTGCGCATCGCCGCCACGTACCAACCGGGCGGCACGGAGGCTGCGGTCGGCGGCGACTGGTACGACGTGATCACCCTCGGCGGCGGCCGCACCGCCCTGGTCATCGGCGACGTCATGGGCCGCGGTGTCCGCGCGGCGGCCGTCATGGGCCAGCTCCGCACGGCCGTGCGCGCCTACGCCCGCCTGGACCTGCCCCCGCACGAGGTCCTGCAGCTCCTGGACGGCCTGGCCGCCGAGATCGACGCCAGCCAGATCGCGACGATGGTCTACGCCGTGCACGACCCGAACGAGGGCAGCCTCGTCTACGCGTCCGCCGGGCACCTGCCGATCCTCGTACGGGACGAGGCGGGCACGATCCACCGCGCGGAGGAGCCCACGGGCCCGCCGCTGGGCACCGGCGGCTGGCTGCACACGTCGGGCTCCGTCCCGCTCGGCCCCGGCTCGACCGCCGTCCTCTACACGGACGGCCTTGTCGAGCGGCGCAGCGAGGACATCGACGAGGGAGTCGCCGCCCTGGAGCGCGCACTTGCGGGCGCCACCGGCACACCCCAGGTGGTCTGCGACCGCCTGATCCGCGCCCTGGGGGTGACGGCCGACCACGACGACGACGTGGCGGTCCTGGTCCTCCAGCACCCCGCGCGCACCGGCCTGGACGCCGAGCAGTTCCGCAACGCCGCCCTGGAGCTGCTCGGTGGCGTGGAAGCGGCGCCACGCGCGCGTGCCTTCGCCACCGGGGTCCTCGCCAGCTGGCGCTTCCCGCCGGAACTGCACGACCTGGGAGTCCTCGCGGCCAGTGAACTGGTCGCCAACTCCCTCCAGCACGGCACACCGCCCATGCGCCTTCGCCTGCGCCGCACGGACCGCCGCCTGATCATCGAGGTCACGGACGGCGACGACCACCTGCCCAGGCGCCGCCGCGCGGAGCCCGCGGACGAGGCGGGCCGAGGCATCGCGATCGTCGCGACGATCGCCTCGAACTGGGGCTCGCGGCGCACACCGGGCGGCGGCAAGGCGGTCTGGTGCGAATTCGCCTTGCCGCGCTGACTTCTTAAGAAGAAGTGGCCGGTACGGGCTCGGGGGCGCTCTGCGCGACCACCCGGCTCTTCGCAAGAGACGGCTGGTTCTGCACCGGCGTGAGCTGTCGGCCGAGCCGGATCGCAAGCACGCTGATGCCGAGCGAGAACAGCAGGAACGTCACGATGTACGGCCCGTGCAGCGAGGCCCCCATCGGCCCGCCCACGGCAGGACCGACGGCCAGCGCCAGCTGCTTCACCAGGGCGAAGGCCGAGTTGTACTGACCGACCATCCCGGCCGGCGCCAGATCGGCGACCAGCGGCGCGACGGTCGGCGACAGCATCGCCTCACCGAGTCCGAAGAGTGCGTACGTGGAGATGAACGCGGCGGTCGCCATGGCCTGGCTGCCGTGCCCGAGCCCGGCGTACCCGGCCGCGATCCACGCGACGGCCCAGATGAGACCGACGGCGGCGATCACCCGGGACCGCTTGCGCCGCTCCACGAACTTCAGGACGGCGAACTGCGCGATGACGATCACGGCCGTGTTGGCGGCGAGCGCGATGCCGAGCGTCGACGGCGAGATCCCGGCCGCCTCCACGCCGTACGCGGAAAGCCCCGACTCGAACTGTCCGTAGCAGGCGAAGAACAGCACGAAACCCAGCACGCACAGCTGCACCATCGCCTTGTGCCGAAGGAGCGCCCGCAGACCGCTCTGCGGCGCGGACCCGTCCTTGGGCATCGCGTCCTGGATGGACGGCGCGTGCGGAAGCCGCACGGTGACGACGATCGCGGCGAGCACCAGGAACATCACGGCTTCGATGGAGAACAGAGTGATGAAGCTGCCCGGGTCGTGCTCATCGACGATCTGGCCGCCGATGAGGCCGCCAATACCGAGCCCCAGGTTCTGCAGGAAGAACTGCATCGCGAAGGCACGCGTACGCGTGGTGGGCGTCGAGCACCAGACGATCATCGTCGCGAGCGCGGGCTGCATCACTGCGGTGCCCGCGCCGAGGAGGGCAGCCGAGACGATCGCGGTCGCCTCGCTGCTGGCGAACCCGAGGGCGAGAGCACCCACCGACGCGGTCAGCGCGGCTCCCATGAGTACGGGAAGGGGGCCGCGGCGGTCGATCACGCGGCCGGTGATGGGCAGGACGATCAGCGCGGCCATGGCGAACGCGGCGAGCACGATGCCCGCCGCACCGGACCCCAGATCCCGCACCTGCGCCACATAGACGTAGAGGAACGGAACCGTGAACCCGACACCGAACGCGCTCAGCGCGCTGCCTGCCTGAATACGACGCATCGCTGCGCCCATCGCCCTGGTCACTTTCACCCACCTTAGGAGTTAGACGTGAAGACTTCGAAGCTAAAGTTAGAACCTAAACAATACACACAGAAGGACTTCAACGCCAAGCGAGGCCGTGCGATACTGCCGCCATGGGTGACACTCCCGGCCCCAGTGAGCCGACTCTCGAAGAGCAGATCGCCGCCTACCAGCGGGAGTTTCAGGACCTCGACCCCCAGGTCGAGGAGATCGTCTCGGCGCTCGGCCGCCTCAACCGCCGTATGAACGTCGCCTACGGGCGGCAGACCGCGACCCTCGGCATCAGCAACGCCGAGTGGGAGGTCCTCAAGGCCCTCGTCCTCTCCGGCGCCCCGTACCAAATGGGCCCCGGCGAACTGGCCAAGCGCCTCGGCCTCACTCCGGCCGCCATGACCCACCGGATCGACCGGATGGTGGCGGAGGGCCTGGTCACCCGGGATCGCGACGAGTCCAACCGCGTACGCGTGATCGTGGAGCTCACCGCGGAGGGCCGCGAGAAGTGGCTGGAGGCGATGCGCCTTGCCACGGTCTTCGAGGAGGACCTCCTCCAGGACCTGTCCCCTCGGGAACGGGGCGCCCTGGGAGAGGTGTTGACCCGCCTTCTGCGCCGGGTCGAGGATGCCCAGCCGGATGCCGGCGGCCGCCTCACCGACCTGGACTGAACGCCCCACCTCGGGGTTTGACAGTCACCAGGCCGATCCGTAAGGTTCTTCGGGTTGCCACGGAGCCGTAACGGTTCTGCGACAGCACCTCCGCCGCTGAAACGCGGCAAACCAAACCCTGCACGACATCCCACCGGGAACGAATTCGGCATGCCCGAATTCAATTCCAAGACTCGATTATGAGTCGCCGGGAAAACCCGCTAGAGTTTGAGACGTCGGAACGGCCCAACGGCCGGGAAGGCAAACCCCGCTGACTGGGAATCAGGCCCGAAAGGATCTGATAGAGTCGGAACCGCCGGAAAGGGAAACGCGAAAGGCCGAGAGGCCGGAGCGGAAACCTGAAAGGCACCGAGG